>DAIQPL010000009.1:0-34656 GCA_036787395.1 Flavisolibacter sp.
CATTGGTACTGTAACGCCTTTTGCTTTTACCAACCAGGATGGAAACGTAATTACAGAGAAAGACATTGCAGGAAGAGTAGTTGCCGTAAATTTTTTCTTTACAACCTGCAAAACCGTTTGTCCAAAAATGAATAATAACCTGAAGCCGGTGTACGAAAAATATAAGGCCGAACCCGGTTTTTTACTTCTATCTCATACGTCGGACCCGGAACGCGATTCTGCCGGCACTTTAAAACATTATGCCGAGTCATTGAAAGTCGACACCCGTAAATGGGTTTTTTTAACCGGTAGAAAAGACAGCTTATACGCTGCTGCTCGCCATATTTATAAAATAGATGACCCGGCCAACTTTGTGCAGAATATCAATGACGACTTTTTACACACACAATTCATAGCTTTAGTTAATAAGAAAGGAGAAGTTGTCAAGATATACGATGGCATCAAGCCCTCAGAAGTAAAAGAAATGGAAGCCGAGATTTTCAAACTCCTGAAAGAATAAATATGAATACAGTTGAGGGCAAAAATATCAATAGCAAACTCAATGAAATACTGCGGCGCAAAAACCTGAGCGTTACAGATAGCCGTAAAAAGATACTAACTCTTTTTTTGGGCAGTCATGATGCTTTAGCCCATGGTGATATTGAAAAAAAGGCCGGCGAAAAGTTTGACCGGGTAACTGTGTACCGTACACTTCAAACCTTTGTTGAGAAAGGAATTGTTCATACCATTCCCACAGCGGATAACTCTGTGCGGTATGCTTTATGCAAGGATTGTACAGAAGGACATCATCACGATGACCATGTACATTTTGTTTGCTCTAATTGTAATAAAACTATTTGTCTTGACGACGTAGTGTCTCCCAAAATAGACCTGCCGGAAGGTTATATTGCAGAAAACGTTCAGGTAGTGATCAATGGAGTTTGCAAGGATTGTAATACATGATTGTGCTACCAGCTTTTGTAACTTTTATCATCGCCTGTTGTGTCACTCCCTTGTGCGTTGTTAGCGCTAGTGAGCAGTTTACTGCTTGTCACCTGTTACAGCTGCAAAAACCCTGGCTCTTTAGCCTTTATTAAAGAAGTGATACAGGAAAGAAGAACACGACATGTTTCACAGAATTACCAACCGTACAAGTGAGTGACACAACAAAAGTTTAATAGTAATATAAAAGCTTGCTACAAAAAAATAAAGGACTTCATTGCTGAAGTCCTTTTACTATTTAAAGATTATTCAATCAACTATGTTCGGGATGCGTAATCTTCTCCATTTCATTTTGAACAAACAACATCAACTCACTGATGTAATCAGGTGCAAAGCTGAACTTTAATCCCGCCGCTTTATACAACTCAGGTAATGTCTTTGTTCCACCTAATTGCAAGGCTGTAATATAATTGTTGATAGCCTTGTCCTTATCTTCTTTAAACTGCTTCCATAAGCCAATAGCGCCCAATTGTGCAATGCCGTATTCAATGTAATAGAAAGGCACTTCGAACAAGTGTAACTGACGCTGCCATGAGTACTTGCGGTATTCTTCCAAACCTGAAACATCCATGGCAAGGGAAGTATAATCATTTAAAATAGCTCGCCAGTTTTCCAATCTTTCTTCCACTGTATGTGCCGGGTTTTCATACACCCAATGCTGGAATTTATCAACAGTAGCAATCCATGGGAAGATGCTTAGCACTCTTTCCAGTTGCTGTTGTTTGGCTCTTTTCAGATCTTCTGCATTATCAAAAAATACATCCCAATAATCCATACTGAAAAGCTCCATGGCCATGCTGGCTACTTCAGCAATTTCCATGGGATATTCCTTAAATGCTGTGAGTGGAAGGTTGTGTGATAAGAAAGAATGAATGGCATGCCCGCCTTCATGAACCATAGTCGTTACATCGCTCATTTGCCCTGCAGCATTCATGAAAATAAAAGGCGCGCCGGTTTCCGGAAGGGGACAGTTATAACCGCCAGGAGCTTTTCCTTTCCTGCTATCGAGATCCAAACGGCCCATCTCCTTCATCTTCACCAGGCATTCGCCAAAGAAAGGATTCATTTGGGTGAAGCATTCAATCGTTTTATTTACCAATTCTTCACCTGTTTGAAAAGGCGTTAGTGGCTTAATGCCATCCGGCTCTGCTTCTGTATCCCATGGCCGCAAGGAGTCAAGCCCTAGCTTCTGTCGTTTGCGGTCATAAATAAAATCAACTAATGGCAGTATTCCATTTTTCACAGCCCTATGAAATTGAAAACAGTCTTCTTTGGTGTAATCAAAACGGCCCATTTCCACAAACTTGTAATCACGATAATTAGCAAAGCCTGCATTTTTAGCTACCTGGTCGCGTTTTTGAACCAGCGTAGTAAACAAATCATTCAACTGCTGTTTGTCCTGCAGCCGCCGTTCTGCAATTTTGCGATAAACCTGCTCTCTAAATCCACGATCAGGATTCTCTAAAAACTTACTGGCTTGTTGCAAAGTATATTCTCTTCCTTCTACTTCTATGGTCATTTTTCCTGAAATAACCCCAAATTGTTGTGCCAGTACAGAAATCTCTGCTTGTATAGGAATATTCTGTTCACGAAAGAGTTCAATGCTCTTTTTTACATTACGCAGGTAAACCATGTACGCTTCGCTGTCCAGGGTTTTCGTATGCTCATTTTCAACTAATTTTCGGTTCAACTTATCTGCATAAGGTTGAATTTTTGGTTGGATCTCCATCACAAAATATGTGAACGCATTTTCCAGTTCCTTGTTTTCAGTATCACAGGTCATGCGTATTTGCCGCCAGGCGGCATCTTCGCCAATAACTGCTTCTATTTCGCTTAAATCTTTTAACCAATTCTCCAGTTCCTGTTTTGTCCCGATAGGCCTCTCCAATAGTTCTTTGAAGTAAGGCTCCAGCGTTTGCCAATCGGTTACTTTAAAGTCCTTTGGCAGATAATGTCGTGGTATGCTGGCAATATGTGCTGAGTAGGTTGTTGTTTGTCCTTCCATCGTATTCTTTTTTGCGAATGGTCAACGGTAATGATGAATTGACCTTTCACTTCATCAAGCTATTAGTTCCATAGTGTTTGCATGAATGCATTTAACTATTGACCACTCACTATTTACAATAATTATTCCTCTGTTTTTTTCTTGCGACCTCTTTTAGGTTTATCAGTTTCTTCCGGGGCTTCCTCTTTCGATTTCTTTGGTTTAGCCTCTTTCTCTGCTTTTGGTTTGGCGGCTTTTTTAGCAGCAGGTTTTTTTACTGCAACCTCTTCCATTGACGTTTCCTCAAGAACAGGTTCTTCTTCGGAGGTTTCTTCTTTTACGGTAAAATCAATATCGTTGCTTTGAACAACTTCATACCATCTGATCATTTTCTTCATATCACTGGCATATACTCTTTCAAAGTCCAGCTCTGGGTACACTTTTTCAAAATAGGATTTCAATGCATTGTTGTCTTTGATATCGGGCAACGGTTCGCTGCTCGATTTCATAGCGGAAAACACATCGGACAACCGCACATTTTCCCTTGACGTGTATACTTCAATACTCTCCAGGTGGGAGAGGTTGTGTACTCTCGAGGAAACAAACTTTGTACTCTGATCTTCCAATGAACGAACTATGGCGCCATCCGTTTTACTGCTTACCACTTCGTACAAACCTGGCATGCCGGTAACGGCTACAATTCTATTATAATCCATACTGAAAATTTTGGGGCTGCAATATAAACCGATTTATTAGCATTAATTAACCTGAATTCAGGATTATAAGGCACGGTTTTTATCATCTTTGAATAACAACGGCCCTTAAACAACCATTATGTACCGGAAATTTTTTGTAATTGGATTGGCTTTTTTCATCGTTAATGGTCTTCATGCCCAGCTACGTTCTTTAAGCGGAACAGTTGTAGATCAACAAAATAAAGCTCCTCTGACAGGGGCCACCGCCAAACTGAACAGTGTTACAGACTCTGCTTTTATCAGAACTGTTGTCAGTGATTCTCTTGGCAGATTTAGCTTTACAGGTTTACAACGAGATAGTTTTTTACTTACTATTTCTTTTATTGGGTATAATCCCGTTTTGAGAGGAGTTCGTCTTGACACCACAGATATTTCACTTGACATCAATGCTGTTGCTAATTCTTCGCAGGAACTGGCGACTGTTGTAATCCGTTCCACCTCAGGTCCTGTACAAAAAGGAGATACACTCCAGATTAGTGCTAACCAGTTTAAAGTAAACCCTGATGCCAGCGGTGAAGACCTGATAAGGAAAGTGCCCGGAGTAACTATAGAAAACGGCCAGGTAAAAGCACAAGGTGAGAACGTACAAAAAGTAACTATTGACGGGCGTGAATTATTTGGTGACGATGCCACGGCAGCTCTGCGAAATCTTCCCGCAGAAATTATTGACAAGATCCAGATTTTTGATCGCCTTAGTGACCAGGCCCAGTTTACGGGCTTTGAGGACGGAAATACAAGTAAGTCCATCAATATTGTAACAAAAGCAAATATGCGCAATGGACAATTCGGAAGAGTATTTGCCGGCTATGGAACAGATGAACGTTATGCTGCCGGCGGCAATGCAACAATTTTAAAAGAGAATCGAAAAATTTCCCTCGTGGGTAATTTCAACAATACCAACCAACAAAATTTTGCCCAACAGGATTTGTTGGGTGTTACGAGTACTAACAATCAGCGTGGAAGTGGTGGTTTCCGTGGCGGCGGTGGAAATAGAGTGCAGACTGGAAACAGGGGCCAAGGTGGTGGAAACCCGGGCGGCGGAAACTTTGGTGGTTTTGGCAACAATAATAATTTCCTGGTTGGGCAGCAAAACGGTATTAATAAGACCAATGCTTTTGGCATTAATTACTCTGACCTGTGGGGCCCGAAAATTACTATGACCGGCAGTTATTTATTCAACAATATCGCCAACAATACGAATGAAATAGCTAACACCCAGTATTACAGTGGTGGTGGAATTTTTGATACAACCGCTTCATCAAACACAAATACCAATCACCGCTTTAATATGCGGTTTGAATATAGAATTGATTCTTCTAACCAAATTATCATTTCACCCAACGTAAGTTTCCAGGATAACAATTCAGAAAGACATACAAACCAAATAACGTTTGATTCACTTAGCTCCCTGCAACGAAGGATCAGCCAGAATAATACAAATAGCAGCCGTTCAGGAAATAATCTTAATAACTCAATTTTCTATAGACATGCTTTTGCAAAACGAGGAAGAACCTTTTCCGTGAACCTGAACACTTCCTACAACAAAAGAAGTGGAGGCTCTTATGTCAATACTTTTTTTCGTTCCATAGATAATTTTGGAGGTTATGAGGACACAACGTCAAATCGTTTTACAGATCAGCGTAACAACGGCTTGCAATTATCAACTACTATTGCCTATACTGAACCACTTGGGCAAAACTCTCAGCTTCAGTTCAATTACATTCCCAGTTTTTCAAAAAGTGAATCGGACCAGCAGGCCTATTTGCTGAACGCGACTGACAATAAATATTCTATTTTTTTAAAGAACTTTTCAAACAGCTTTGAAAGCCGTACAAATGCACAGAATGGAGGCATCTCTTACCGTTATGGCAACCGCGACAGACAAATTTCTTTTGGTGCCAGCTACCAACATACAAATCTTAAGAGTGAAAGAACTTATCCAATAAAAACTTCTGTCGATAAAAGTTTTGATAACATTTTGCCAAATGCCATGATCCGTTATAAAATCTCTAACAGAAGTAGTATGCGTCTGTTTTACCGGGCAAATGTAAACCAGCCTTCGGTAATTCAATTGCAGGATGTATTGGATCCCAGCAACGAACCCTCCTATACATTAGGCAATCCAAACCTAAACCAGCAATACACGCACATTTTAAGTACTCAGTATACTTTTACCAACACAACTAAAGGGTTGTTAGTGGTCGGTAATGTTTTCTATCAGTCCGCAAAGAACTATATAGCGAACGCAACATATAATTCTATAAAAAAAGATACCATAGTTTCGGGAGAACTATTAAAAGCGGGCTATAGACTGTCACGACCAACCAACCTTGATGGCTATAAAATCCTTCGTTCTTTCCTGACATTTGCTATACCGGTAAAATTCATCAAATCAAATTTCAATTTAAATGGTGGGGTAAGTTTTACAAGGACGCCAGGCATCAATAATTATGCACTGAACGAAACAAAGAACAGAACAGTTACGTTGGGAACTGTAATTGCCAGTAACGTAAGTCAATATGTTGATTTTACTCTTTCCTATTCTGCTAACTTTAGTAAGGCTGAAAATGAATTACTCTTAACGCTTAATGAAAACTATTCTCAGCATACAGCCAGCGCACAAATGAATTTACTCGCTAAAACGGGATGGTTCTTTCAGAACGATCTGAACTATCAACATTATATAGGTTTAAACGTGGGTGATCCAACTTTTTTACTTTGGAACATGAGCGCAGGTAAAAAAATTCTAAAAGACCACAAGGGGGAATTAAAATTCACCGTGTTTGACTTGTTGAAGCAAAACCGAAGCATTACGAGAAATGTAACAGATTATGGCATTGAGGATGTACAGAACCAGGTGTTGCAGCAATATTTTATGCTCACTTTTACTTACAACCTGCGCAACTTTGGAACTGCTGCTACCCGGGCAGCCAATCGTAACAACAACAGGGGCGCTGATACCAGGTTTTGATGGGGGCAGTTAGGTTAAGGGCTGTATTTATTGATACGGAAGGGAACGGTAGCGCTGCACAGTACAGCCGCAACGATGAAATGTAAATGCAAAATTTACGTGATGAATCCGTAAATATGTTCAAAGCGACCTAATTCCGGTTAAGCATTTGTATTTATCTCATGCAGAACTTTTTCAATTCGCTGTTTAACTGTATCATAATCGGTATAGCCTTGTGCCACCAGGTAAAATTTTGAATCGCTCACCTGTAATAGAACCGCAGGAAAGCCGTTTACCTGTAACTGTTTTACAAGCGCAAATTCATAATAGGCCTTTTCCTTATATTCTTCGCTTTGGAGTTTTGTATAGAACTCTTTTTCAGGAACCTGGTATTTGTGGACTAAATGCCGGTAAGCTTCCTTGTCGGTAAGGTCTCTTCCCTCATAATTCAAGGCATATTGAATATCCGCGGCAATAAAAACTGCTTTGTCCGGAAGGTATTCTTTAAATATGCAAAGGGCAATGGCTGACATGGTAGATTCCGGATGCCAATCGCTTTGGTCAGGATTGAAAATATGCCAAAGGAAATCTTCGCCAAACTTTACACCTGTAAGTTCTTCTACATTTTTATATGCCTTCTGAATATACCCTGCGATAGCACCAATGTGCCGGGGCCTTTCGTCAAAGATCATTCCGCCGGAAAGCACATCAAAAGCCAATTGATCTTTGTATTCTTCGGCAATGCGGCTAATCACCTTGCTGAATCCATAGCACCATCCGCAATAAGCATCGTAGCAATAATATATGGTAGGTTGAATTGGTTGTTCCATTTTCGTACGATTAAAAAAAACTCCATCAATTAATCTTTGATGGAGAATTAGGTTACGAGCACAAAGTTATAGAGAATCAGTCGGGGAAGCCGCTTTTATCCATGCCAGGGATGAGCTTCAAAGCGTTTTTATAATACACTTTTTTTAAAACATCATCACTTAATCCAATTCCATACATTGTCCAATACGCATGATATTTTTTATGATAGGGGAAATATTCATCCGACGTTTCTAATACCCTGAAATAAGTTGCGTACTCAGAAGGTACCCAACTGTCCTTTCCAAACAAAATGCGGTCCTGGTATTTTTCAAAAAATCGTTTGGCTACTCTTGGTTGACGCCCAAGTTCGGCAATTACAGCACCAAATTCAATATTCATGTTCTGGAAAGAATCAAGAAGTTTAGATAAATGAGCGAGGTCGTTTGCATACCAACCGAAATGAGCAGCTATAAAATTTGTTTTCGGATGCTTACGAATAATATTATGTTGCTGCTGGATAAGATCATTCCATGGTGCGGGGTCTTTGTCTCCTCTTTTACGGCCGGGATAAGTGAGTAATTCCAGCCAACGTTCATTATGTTCGTTAGCTTCTTCCCAGAATTGCTTTGGATCTGCAGTATGAATTAAAACAGGTATGCCAAGTTGCCCACATTTTTCCCAGATAGGATCAAGCCTCGGATCATCAACCCGCAAAATGTTGCCTTTAGTATCCTTGGCCGAAAAGCCCAGGCTCTTATATATTTTCAATCCTTGCGCACCCTCTTTTACATCCGCCTCCAATTGCTTAACCGCATTTTGTATCCATGAGGGTTCGCCTACACCATTAAATGAAACGTTAGTAAATACAACAATGCGGTTGGGCGTTGTCTTGCGTGCATTTCTTATAGCATTTGCCAGGTGAGCGGGATCACTTAAGTTTCCCCTGCCACTAAGATTGACCATCACTTTCATATTCAGGCTATCCATTTCCTTCAGCAATAAAGAAATGTCCTGCGTAGGCATACCAAACTGATGGTTATGTACATCAATAAAAGGAAACTTTGCCTTTGTTAATGGATGTTCCGGGACCACCAGGGAAGAAGGTGGATTATAGGTTTCAAAATCGATTCTTGGTTTTGATCCTTGTGCAAATCCATGGTGGTTAACCAGCAATGTACCAGTCAAAAAATACAACAGTCTTTTCATTCAACAGCTAATTTGATTTCAAAGTATTATAGAAAAGGCACTTGATAGCGCCTTCCATCAACGTTAACACTCTTTTATTGAAATTAAATAACTCGTGATATTAATGTGCTTCCAGCCAATTGGTTCCGGCGCCCACTTCGGCAACAATAGGAATTCCATTCGGCAAGATCATAGCTGATTGCATGCAATCAAGTATAACCGGCTTTATATTTTCTACTTCGTCTTTTGTTGCATCAAAAACCAGTTCGTCATGCACCTGCAAAATCATTTTTGATTTAAACTTATGTTCTT
The DNA here is from genome assembly GCA_036787395.1 of Flavisolibacter sp. Lineage (GTDB taxonomy): Bacteria > Bacteroidota > Bacteroidia > Chitinophagales > Chitinophagaceae > Flavisolibacter. The sequence continues at coordinate 8,978 of DAIQPL010000009.1, forward strand.
TAAATGCCTTGTCAATTTTTACCATAGCAAGCTTTATCATATCAGCGGCAGTTCCCTGGATAGGAGAATTAATAGCGTTTCGTTCTGCATAACCACGAACTGTGAAATTGGCTGAGTTGATATCTCTTAGCCAACGCTTACGTCCCAATACGGTTTGCACATATCCATGTTCCTGGCAATAATGAATCATATCAGACATGTACTTGGTAATGCCCGAAAACTCTTTTTTATAATTGTCGATGATCTCCCTGGCTTCAGAACGACTAATACCTAGGTTCTCTGCCAGTCCAAAAGCACCTTGCCCGTAGATGATTCCGAAATTGACGCTTTTTGCTTTTCGGCGCATTTCTTTTGTAACGGCTTCTTCTTCTATACCGTACACTTTTGCGGCAGTAGCTGTGTGTACGTCTTTATTTTGAAGAAAGGCATCGCACATACTTGCGTCACCGCTTAATGCGGCAACGATGCGCAATTCTATTTGTGAATAGTCGGCGCTTACCAGCGAATGATTTTCATCTCTGGGCACAAAGGCCTTTCTAATTTCCCGTCCCCTGTCGGTACGAATGGGAATGTTTTGCAAATTAGGGTTGTTGCTGGCCAAACGGCCGGTTACCGCTACTGCTTGTCCGTAGGTCGTGTGGACTCTTCCTGTTTTTTTGTTGATCAATAAGGGAAGCGCATCAACATAGGTTGATTTTAATTTTGTGTATTCCCTGTACGCAAGGATATCATCGGCTACAGGATGAAGGACGGCTAGCTTTCTCAAAACGTCTTCACCTGTGGCATACTGACCGGTCTTTGTTTTCCTTGCTTTTGGATCAAGACCTAATTTTTCAAATAATACCTCTCCCAGTTGTTTTGGGGATCCGAGGTTAAAGCGAACGCCAGCTGACTCGTATACTTTTTCTTCATGAACCCTGGCTTCAATATCTAACACCCTTGAGTATTCATTTAAAAAATCAGTGTCAACTTTCACCCCTTCATATTCCATGGCTACCAGCACAGATACCAAAGGAGTTTCAACGTCTTCAAACACTTTTTCAACTTCGCATTTTTTAAGCTTGGGTACAAAAACATTCTTGAATTGAAAAGTAACATCCGCGTCTTCTACTGCATATTCCTTGACCTTATCTAATTCCACATCACGCATATTGCCCTGGTTCTTTCCTTTTTTACCTATCAGTTCTTCAATATGTATGGGTTCATAATTAAGGTACCTGGCACTGAGCCAGTCCATATTACTTTTACCATCAGGTTCAATCAGGTAATGGGCCACCATGGTGTCAAAGAGCTTCCCCCTGATCTCTACGTCATACCATTTCAAAATCAAAAGATCATATTTGATGTTGTGTCCTATCCATGTCTTGCTTTCATCAATAAACAAGAAGGAAAAATTGGAAAGAATTTTTTTTGTTTCCGACAGGTCGTTTCCAGGTACAGGTACATACCATCCCCTGTGTTGTTCAACACAAAAACTTAGCCCTACCAGGTCGGCGTTATTGGCATCAATATTAGTTGTTTCGGTATCAAAGGAAATTTCAGTATGCTTGCTTAATTCATGCAATAGGGCCTGCATCTCTTCAGGACTTTCAACCAGTTCATATTCGTGCGGCGTATTATTGATGTTTTTGCCTGGTTGCACCACCGAGATTACCTGGGGTTCTTCAACAGCAATTGCAGGGCTCCCGAAAAGGTCTGCCTGCACCCCAACTGAATTTTTCCCTGACGCGCCTGTATCAGGATAATCTTCTCCAAACAATCTTTTAATTACCGTTTTAAATTCCAGTTCATTAAAAACCTCTTTGAGGGCATCTTTATTCCATTCCTTAATCAAAAAATTTTCTTCATGGAATTCTACCGGAACGGAAGTGATAATGGTCGCTAACTTTTTGGAAATGATAGCATCATCCTTTCCCTTTTTGATTTTTTCTCCCAGCGCTCCTTTAATATTATCAGCATTTGATAATACATTCTCTAAGGTTTTATATTCTGTCAAAAGTTTACACGCTGTTTTTTGTCCTACTCCTGCAATGCCCGGGATGTTGTCTACAGCATCTCCCATTAAACCAAGAATATCAATAACCTGGTCAACTGAATCGATACACCATTTTTCACATACTTCTTTTGGGCCCATTATTTCTACATCACCTCCCTGGTAACCTGGTTTGTAAATCTTTACCTTATCACTGACAAGCTGGCCATAATCTTTATCAGGAGTTACCATATACACTTCGTAACCTAAAGTTTCTGCCTGTTTGCTTAATGTTCCAATGACATCGTCTGCTTCATAGCCATCACTTTCAATAATGGGAATATTCAGTCCTTGTATAATTCTTTTAATATCGGGAATGGCAAGAGTAAGGTCTTCTGGTGCATCCTGCCGGTTGGCTTTGTAATCCACGAAATCGGTATGCCTTTCTGTTGGTGCAGCCGTATCGAAACATACGGCCATATGTGTAGGTTTTTGATTATTGAGTAACTCAATAATGGTATTGGTGAAGCCAAACTGCGCATTGGTGTTTTTTCCCTTTGAAGTGATTCTCGGATTGCGGATCAGCGCATAATAAGCTCTAAAGATCAGCGCCATGGCATCCAACAAAAACAGTCTTTTATCCATGCCGGCGAAGTTAATTAAATCCTTTCGCCGCTATGGTTCAGAAAATGCAAAAACCCCACCATGGCGGGGTTATTAAATGTTCGGATTATAGTGGGTTAGTAAGTAATGTATTAATTGTAGATAAGCTTTTGATCGGCTGTCTGCGTATTTCCTTTCGCTCCTTTATTTAGGTAATGTTCTGGATTGCTAACAAGGGTTGTGCCTTGCACAGTAGCTGTATTGCTCTTAGTGGGAACAGCTGATGGAGTGTTGTTGTCTTTATGAATAAAATTCAGGTATAACGCAAAAAACAGAAGATTGAATGCAAAGAAGTTGAGTATTCTTGAAAGGCGCTTTTTCATAACAATTGGATTTAAAGATTCTAGGCCAATATAGAAAGGCCTGGACAGAGATACAAATTTTTATTCAGTTTTTCAAAAAATCAGGTAAAACCCTTTAGTGTTTCAGTAAATTTACGGTTACTAATTGCTGCGTTTTTTCAGGGTGCTACTGCATAAGGCGAATAATTAAACTGATTAATATTATTATTTCATAGACTCCAGTTTTTTCTGCATAGAAAACATCTCATCTCTTAGCCTGGCTGCCTCCATAAAATCCATGTCCCGGGCCGCCTTTTCCATTTCTTTTTTCGTTTTTGTTATTGCCTTTTGCAATTGGGGAATAGTAGCGTATTCCGATTCTTCTTCTGCTGCTTTGGTTGTAATTTCGTCCACAGCATAAGGTGAGTTGGGATCATAACCTTTGATATCAAGTACAGCAGTTTGTGCCATTACCTGCTGAACTGATTTACGAACCGTGGTAGGTGTAATATTGTGCGTAATATTATAAGTAATTTGTTTTTCCCTGCGACGATTGGTTTCATCAATAGTTCTTTGCATACTTTCTGTCATCTTATCTGCATAAAAGATAACCAGCCCGTCCACATTTCTTGCTGCACGACCTGCTGTTTGAGTTAAAGAGCGTTCGTTGCGCAGGAAGCCTTCTTTGTCCGCATCTAAAATAGCTACCAGGGAGACTTCCGGAAGGTCTAATCCTTCTCTCAACAAGTTTACGCCTACTAATACATCAATATTACCCAAACGCAGGTCACGCAATATCACTACCCTTTCCAGAGCGTCAATATCACTATGAATGTATTTTGATCTGATATCAATCCTTTTGAGGTATTTGTCCATTTCCTCTGCCATTCGTTTGGTCAGCGTAGTAACCAGAACCCTGTCCCCTTTTTTAACCCGTTTATCAATTTCATCCAAGAGATCATCAATCTGGTTAACGCTTGGTCTCACTTCAATTGGTGGCTCTAATAAGCCTGTCGGGCGCACGACCTGTTCTACCACAACCCCGCCTGTTTGCTCCAATTCATAATCACCTGGTGTAGCGCTCACATAAATGGTCTGATGCAAAAGATTGGAGAATTCATGGAAATTCAGTGGCCGGTTGTCTAATGCTGAAGGCAATCTAAAACCATAATCAACAAGGACTAATTTTCTGCTTCTGTCACCGCCATACATACCACTTACCTGAGGAACGGTTTGATGACTTTCATCGATAACACATAAAAAATCTTTAGGAAAATAATCCAGTAAACAGAAAGGCCTTGTACCTGGTTTTCTCCGGTCAAAAAAACGGGAGTAGTTTTCTATACCATTGCAGTACCCTAATTCCCGAATCATTTCCAGGTCATATTCTACCCTTTCTTTTAAGCGCTGTGCCTCTATAAATTTGCCTGAACTTTTAAAATAGTCTACTTGCGCCTGCATTTCATCCTGAATTTCGTACATCACATTTTGAATCATATCTTTCGGCGCTACATATAAATTGGCAGGAAAGATGGCTGCATTCTCCAGCTTACCTATGCGTTTCCCTTGCTGTACCTCGATGCTTTCTATTTCCTCAATTTCATCTCCAAAAAATGTCACCCGGTAGCCAAAGTCAACATAAGGCAAATTGATATCAACGGTGTCTCCTTTCACCCGGAACGTTCCCCGGTTGAACTCAATAGAAGTACGGTTGTATAAAGAATTTACAAGGGCATGCAGGAAGCCCTGTCTTGATATTCTTTCACCTTTTGCAATGCGAATAATTCCACTTTCATAATCTGTGGGGTTCCCCATGCCATAGATACAGCTTACGCTTGCTACTACAATAATATCCCTTCTGCCCGAAAGAAGGCTGGTGGTTGCTCTAAGGCGAAGCTTATCCAGTTCCTCATTGATGTTTAAGTCCTTTTCTATATAAGTATCTGTAGTTGGCATGTATGCTTCCGGTTGATAATAATCGTAATAGGAAACAAAATATTCTACCGCATTATTCGGAAAGAATTGCTTGAACTCGCCATAAAGTTGTGCCACCAGGGTTTTGTTGTGGGTGAGCACCAGGGTCGGACGTTGAACGTTCTGGATTACATTAGCTACAGTAAAAGTTTTGCCCGAGCCGGTTACACCCAATAACACCTGGTGCTTTTCTCCGTATAATATGCCCTCTGTTAATTCTTTAATGGCCGAAGGCTGGTCCCCTGCGGGCTGATATGGAGACTGAATAGTAAAAGCCATGTTTACAAAATTAGAGAAGGTTGGATTGAAAATTATAAGACGAAAAGAAAAACCAAAGTGGCGCAAAGCTTTTATTATTTCCATAACATGCTACTTACTAACACATTATATATCTGGCAAAATCTTTGTTACTTCTTATTGCCTATCCGATTTTGAAAGCCACTCGTCTCGTGTAAATATCAATCCTAAGAATCCATTTCGAAAATTTAAACCTATTAAACACCAATTAGCCTGCTCTACACCAGGCTTGTAAATAAAAAATCCTCTCGGCTAACGAGAGGATTTTTTGTATCTGAAGATTTTAAGAAGCTTGCAACTCTTTTAATTTTTCACGAATCTTGCCCTCAATTTCGTCAGCCAGCGTAGGATTATCTTTCAGCAAAGACTTAACGCCTTCGCGACCTTGTCCTAGTTTATCATTATTATAGCTGAACCAGCTTCCACTTTTTTGTACAATTCCCATTTCAACCCCTGTATCCAGAATTTCACCAATTTTAGAAATGCCTTCGCCAAATACCAGGTCAAATTCAGCGGTGCGGAAAGGAGGTGCTACTTTATTCTTAACCACCTTTACTTTTACGCGGTTACCTATGGCCTCTTCACCATCTTTGATTTGTGCCATGCGGCGAATATCCAGGCGAACAGAAGCATAAAACTTTAAAGCGTTACCACCGGTAGTTGTTTCCGGATTACCGAACATTACCCCGATTTTTTCGCGTAACTGGTTAATGAAAATACAGATAGTGTTTGTTTTTGAAATGGTAGCAGTCAGCTTCCTCAAAGCCTGTGACATCAAACGAGCCTGGAGGCCCATTTTAGAATCTCCCATTTCTCCTTCCAGTTCACTTTTAGGTACCAGTGCCGCTACAGAATCAATAACTACTACATCCAGCGCACCGGAAAGAATCAGCCGGTCAGCAATTTCCAAAGCCTGTTCGCCATAATCGGGCTGAGAAATCAATAAGTTATCGATATCAACACCCAGCTTTTGTGCATAGCCGCTGTCAAAGGCATGCTCAGCATCGATAATGGCACACATACCACCTTTCTTCTGGGCTTCAGCAATAACGTGTATAGCAACTGTGGTTTTACCGGAGCTTTCAGGCCCATAAATTTCTACCACGCGGCCTCTTGGTAAACCGCCTACACCAAGCGCAGCATCCAAGCCAATTGAGCCGGTAGAAACTACATCGATCTGTTGCTCACCTTTTTCATTCATCATCATTACACTACCCTTACCAAAGTCCTTGTCAATCTTGTCCATGGTAAGTTTGAGTGCTTTTAATTTTTCAGCGTTTGACATGTTTTTTAATTGAAAAAGTTAGAAGAAAGATGGCTCTAAATTAGACTTAAATGCACACCTATCCTTAAAAAATTATTTGCATGCGAAGCTAATGAATTTAGCAAAATTTGCCTAAAAAATATCGTCGAAACGGATTAAGAATAGGTTAAAGAAAAAACCTTGAAATTATAATTTTCTTTTTCCTTCGCTGCCGGTTTATATAGGAAAAAAACAGCTCCTTTGCAGTGGGATAATCCCATCAAATGATAACTATATTTGCTCAAATAAATAAGCAATGAAAACTATCTTCTTTTCCGCGTTATTGTTGACTGCTGTTTTTGTTCATGCGCAGAAGAATGAAAAAATACCGGCTTCCAAAGGTGTTGTTTATGGATCTGTTTCTGAAGGAAAAGTTTCCGTGACTCCTGACGAAATCAAAAATAAACTGGAAAACAACCAGTTTGAAGGCCAGGTAAAAGCTAAAGTAACAGAAGTGTGTAGGGCGGAAGGCTGTTGGATTAAAGTACTAAAAGGAGACGGCAGTTCCATGATGGTACGGTCGAAGAACCATGCTTTTTTAATGCCTGAAAATATTGTGGGCAAAACAGTGCTGATTGAAGGCAATGCCACAATAAAAGAAGTTTCTGAAGAAATGAGGAAACACTACGCCGAAGATGCGGGAAAGTCAAAAGAAGAAATTGCTAAGATAAAAGGCTCAGAAAAAGACGTACAATTTGCAGCTACAGGTGTGAAGGTATTAGATTAACTTTTTTCTCACCTTATGGATGGTCCCGCTGACTAGTGGGACTTTTTTATGGCACAGATTTTTTAGGTAAAGACAAAAGAGGAATATGAAGAAAGTGGTGATATATTCAGTGACAGTCTTTTTCTTTTCGTGTGGTAATCACCCCGATCCTGTCATTCCCACTTCAACTGACACTTTAAAAAAATTCAGTTCTTCAAATGCCTATGCTACTCCTGCTGCACAAGATACCGTTGCGCTTATGAAACCGAAAACAGAAAAAATAAAGAACCCGGTTGGAATTTACCATGTCATCTTGCCTTATAATGAATCTTCCAGGATTGAACAGACAGTAAAGTTTTATACCAATAACACCTACCGGCTGCAGGAAACGTTTTCAGAAAACAAAAAGGATAGCACTGTAGTCACGGAGGGAACCTGGGCGCCATCAAATGGCTATATCTGGCTTTACAAAGAACAAGTTGTTGGCGGCCGGTATAAATGGAAGGGTGACACACTGCAATATTTTAATCCCCGATATAACAAAAACTACAGAATGCACAAACTGAGCGATGTGCTGGGAAATAACGTTTGGAAAAATAAAAAGAATGAAGGAACCATTTTGTTTGGAGTAGGCAATGAACCTTTTTGGAGTATAGAGTTTAACAATAAGGATACGCTAAGCTTCCTTCTCTCTGAATGGAAAAGTCCACTAAAAATGAAAATTGCCGAAGCCACTACTGGTAAGGACACAACCATTTACCTGGCACAAAACGATTCTATCCGGTTAAAAGTTATTGTACTTCCTTTTTTCTGCAGTGATGGTATGAGCAATTATGTTTACCAAAACAAGATACAGGTGCAGTATAACAATCAAACCTACTCAGGCTGTGGAATATTGTATAAATAAGCGGTTACCTTAATAGAATTTACTTTTTCCAACACCTTCTAAAAAGTTTTTTAAATGACATTAGCTTTTATTTAAGGCCATTATTGCAATAGGACCTTATTCTCTTCGTTACCTTCAAAACAGACAAACCTGCTTATGAACCTTTAAAAACTTACTGGCATGCAAAAGGTTTATTTATTACTTCGTAACAATCAGCAAACAGGTCCTCACAGTCTTGAAGAGTTATTACAGCTTAACTTAAAACCCTTTGATCTGATTTGGGTAGAAGGGAAAAGCTATGGCTGGTCTTATCCTACAGAAGTGGATACCTTAAAAACGTTTGTAACGCCTACCACTACGGAAAGAAAAGAATCGCATGGTATGCCACCTTCAAAGGCAGCATCGTCTGTAACTGACACAAATGCTAACAAAAAAATATTTGTGAGCCTGCCTGTTGGTACTGCACTTCCTTCCGCATCCTCATCCTCGACTGCTGGTGTTGATGCGCTCGAACAAAAAGCCGAAGAACTGCGCAAAAGAGCCCAATCTTATAATCCTCAAGCACAAGAGCCCTTACAGGAAGATATAAAAACGAATTACGCACGTAGTCTCAATAGTGTTGAAAAAGAGTACACCTCCTGGATCTACCAAAAAAAAATAAAGAAGAAAAATTTTATCAGCACGAAATATTCTATTGTTGCTTCTATCATTGCCGTAGGATTGGCTGGAGGATGGTGGGCAGGAAAAGCTGTTTTTTCCAAGCCTGAAGTTTCAAACATTTCATCGGTTATGCAAAGCAATATAAAAGAAACTTCAGCTGCTACTGACCTATCCAGTACAACAGAACTTCCTGCAGCAGTTGCCACAAACAACATAAAACTTCAAAAGCAAACTGTGACCCCAAACAGTAAAAAGGCTAAAGAGAAAAAAGACGCATCCGTGGTTAACATAACGAAAGAAAGGATACTGAAAACAGAACCCGGTGTAGTACTTAAAGAACCCACAAATGAGCAAGAAGAAAATTCAGCACCTGTCATCACTGAAGAAAAGTCCGAGCCAGCAGTTGCAGAAAAGCCCCAGGAAAAAAAGAGATCATTGAAAGAATTGTTTGGCGGTTTGTTTAAGAAAAATAAAAAAGAAGAACCTGCACAACAAGAACCTAAATCTGCAGACAACAGCAATAATGAAAGAAATGCAACCCACCGCGGCGAAGAGTCAGCAGTTGGTTCAAGCAACGTCGATCTGCTTGACCGGGTAGATATAAAAATGAATAAAACTGATGACGATTGGATGATGGGTGTACAGGGCCTGAAACTGACACTTTATAACCGTAGTACGGCCACTTTAAAAACGGCCGCAGTGGACGTTTTATATTATTCAGAACAAAATAGCTTATTGGAGAAAAAGAGAATTCAATTTTCAAATATCGGCCCAAAAAAATCACAAACGGTAGCAGCCCCGGATCACCGCATGGCCGATCACGTGGATTATAAAATTGTAAATGCCACCGGTGTTGAAGACGCTTACGCCAAACAATAAAGATCGGGCAAGGCAATGCTGCCAACAATAGAATGACCTACTGATGTTTACTTACAACTTCATTGCATCACTTCGTCAAAACTTCTTTAACTGCTTATGACCTGTCGATCGTTTTTACTGAACCTCACCACGTACAGTAAAGGGTATAATACATATCGTTGCTAGCCATTTTTGTAATCACTCGATCTTCAATTATTTTATTTAGACGCAGGGGAAGTATTAATTAAGACTCTCACACAACTTTTTTGTACCTCAACATCCTTCGCCGTTCAAGCTTCTTTTCATACATTGAATAGCATTCATGAATCTTTACCATCCATATACCATCTTTCCTTTGGGTGATTCTGCTCTAATTATTGATTTTGGAAATACTATTGATCCAACCATCAATACAAAAGTACTCCAGCTTTTTCACCAACTTCAACGAGTCTCAGTGTCTTACATTACTGACCTTGTTCCTGCCTATAGTTCATTAGCTATCTATTATGATATATTGGCAATGCCCTATTTAAAAGAAAAAACAGCTTTTGAAATGGTGGCTGAAATAGTGGAAAGGATAAGTAGCGCAAAACATGACATAATAAAAATTGAAAGCAGGCTAATGGAAGTTCCTGTTTGTTACAGCAAGCAATTTGCGCCGGATATTCAATATATAGCACAGCAAAAAAAAATTTCTGTGGAGGAAATCATTTTTCTGCATACTTCAAAAACCTATAGGGTGTATATGATTGGATTTTTACCCGGCTTTTCTTACATGGGAGAAGTAGATGACAAAATAGCAATACCCCGCAAAGCACAACCGCAAAATGTAATGCCAGGCGCCGTCGGTATTGCCGGCACACAAACGGGTATTTATCCCCTGGAGTCGCCTGGTGGATGGCAGATCATTGGCCGAACGCCTTTGAAATTGTTTGAGAAGAACAGGCCTCAACCAGTATTGTTTGACCCGGGAGATAGGGTAAAATTTTTTTCTATAACAGAAGATGAGTTTACGAATTATTAAACAAGGCGTATTTGATACGGTGCAGGATGCAGGGAGATTCGGCCACCAGCATTTAGGTATTAATCCTGGCGGCGTAATGGACCGTTTCTCCGCACAAGTAGCAAATGCATTGTTGGGTAAAGATTTGAATTCGCCTGTCATAGAATTGCATTTCCCTGCATGCCAGATTCACTTTAAAACACAAGTGCTTATTTGCCTGTCAGGAGCTCAGTTTTGTCCTACTGTAAACGGCAAAGAAATTCCTATGCATCATCCTGTAGCATTGAATAAAAATACCGTCCTCAAATTTGAAAAAATGCAAAATGGGGCCAGGTGCTATTTAGCCTTCTGGCAAGACCTTGCGCTGACTGAATGGATGAATAGCCACAGCACTAACGTAAAAGCAGGTGGCGGCGGCTGGCAAGGGAGAGCCCTTGTGAAAAATGACCTCCTTTATTTTCGAAAAGAACTCGCTCTTGATTCTTTGTTGAAAAAAAAGGATTTTTTTGTGCTGCCCTGGAAATCGCAGGAAGTTGTAGATACAAGAAATGAAATACAGTTCCTACTTGGCAGTGAATGGCATTGGATGAACAAAGAAGCCCAGGAAACTTTTCAAAATAGCTGGTTCCAGGTTACTATTGATGCTGACCGGATGGGATATAAATTAGCAGGGCCAGAACTGGAGCAATCGACTGATGAACAGCTTGTTTCTTCAGCAGTGAGTTTTGGAACAGTGCAGCTTTTGCCGAACGGACAGTTGATCATTCTTATGGCTGACCGTCAAACGACGGGCGGATATCCCAGGATAGCCCATGTTATTTCTGCACACCTGCCCATACTGGCCCAGAAAAAAGCAAACGATGTTATCCGGTTTCAAATGACGGATCTGGAGACTGCAGAAGCAAAAATGATAGTCCAGCAAAAATATTTGCTGCAGCTACAAATGGCTGGCAAATTCAGGATGGAGGAATATATCAGATGATGGTTGTATCCCTTGCTAGTGTCAATCTTACTATTTTTAATTATTAAACTACATGAGGGAACCTATTGATCTTAACTGCGACATGGGCGAAGGCATGGCTAATGATGCAGCAATCATGCCTTATATAACCTCTGCTAACATTGCGTGTGGCTTTCATGCAGGTAACAGTGACCTCATTCATTACACAATTGACCTGGCCTTGAAACATAAAGTGCATATCGGCGCTCATCCTTCTTTCCGCGATAAAGAAAACTTTGGAAGAAGAGAATTGCAAATGCCTTTGGATAAGTTATATGCAATCGTTATTGAGCAACTTATTAAAATAGATCTTATAGCCAAACAAAGAGGTGCAATCATGCATCATGTTAAACCACACGGCGCTTTATACAATATGGCAGCAAAAGACGCAAAGCTGGCAAAAACCATTGCTCAAGCCATAAAAGACTTTGATGAAAGCTTGATACTATATGGTTTAAGCGGAAGTCAATTGATCAGCGAAGCAAACACGTTGGGATTAAAAACAGCTAGTGAAGTATTTGCAGATCGCACTTACCAGGATGATGGAAGTTTAACACTACGCTCTCAGCCCCATGCTTTGATAGAAGATGAAAACAAAAGTATAGAACAGGTTTTGCAAATTATACACGAAGGAAGTGTAACAACCGTTTCCGGAAATGTGATACCCATAGTTGCGGAAACAATATGTATTCATGGCGATGGCAAACAGGCTGTGAAATTTGCAAAGGCCATTAATAAGGCATTAAACACAGTAAAGGTTTGACAAAGAAAAATTCAGCTATTCTGGGTGCTGCATTTTTAATGGCCACATCTGCCATTGGTCCCGGGTTTCTTACTCAAACCAGCAAGTTCACCGAAGAACTATTAACAAGCTTTGGTTTTGTTATTCTTATTTCTTTATTGCTGGACATTGGCGCACAACTTAATATCTGGCGCATTATTACAATAAGCAACCTGCGGGCACAGGATGTGGCTAATCAATTGTTGCCAGGGCTTGGTATAGCACTGGCCTGCCTGGTTGGCTTTGGTGGATTGGTATTCAACATTGGAAACATGGCAGGGTGTGGGCTTGGACTAAATGCTTTAAGTGGAATAGATGTAAAGTTGGGTGCTATCATCAGTTGTGGTATTTCCTTAGGAATATTTTGGTATAAGGAAGTCGGTAAGTTGATAGACAGTTTTGTAAAGCTGCTTGGTATATTAATGATTCTATTCACCTTGTATATTGCTATTAGCTCTCAGCCGCCTCTCGCAGAAGCCTTATACCGAACGGTTTGGCCGGAAACAATCGATGTTTTGAAAATTGTAACATTAGTAGGGGGAACGGTAGGAGGATATATTTCTTTCGCCGGTGCGCATCGCTTACTCGATGCAGGAATAAAAGGCCAATCGTCTTTACAGCAGGTAACCAAAAGCTCTGTCAGTGGAATTGCCATTACTTCCGTCATGCGGTTTATATTATTTTTTGCGGCCCTTGGAGTTGTATGGCATGGATACCATCTGAGTAAAGATAATCCAGCAGGCTCTGTATTTCAGTCAGCAGCAGGAGTTATAGGCTATCGCTTTTTTGGATTCGTAATGTGGTGTGCTGCGATTACATCTGTGGTAGGCGCATCTTATACTTCTGTTTCCTTTTTCAAAACACTAGATCCATTCATAGAAAAGCACGGCCGTATTATTACTTCTGTTTTTATTCTTGTGTCTACACTAATTTTTATTTCAATTGGAAACCCCGTTACCTTGTTAATTGTAGCGGGAGCAGTTAATGGCTTGATTCTGCCCATTGCATTAGCTGTAATGCTGCTCGCGGCAAACAAGCAAAAAATAGTAGGCTCTTACCAGCACCCATTGTGGATGCAAATAGCAGGTTGGATAGTGGTTATAGCAATGAGTTCTATGGGAGCAATTACAATCAAACAGAGTGTGCAAAAGCTTTTTTCATGAGAATTGAAAGAGACAAATGGAAACATTTTTATGTTGGTATTGCCATGGGTATTGTTGCGCAGGCTTTGCTTTCCTGGTTGCTGCCAACAAATATTTTGGTAGATAGTTTGATTGCGTTTGTTATTGTACTTGTGATCAGTTATGGCTTTGAATTGTATTCAAAATTTACAGGCCGTGGCCATTATGAAATCCTGGACGCCGTAGCTGCAACAGTAGGTGGCGTTTTAGGAATGGGTTTGATCTTATTACTTTACCTATTCAATAAATAAAAAAGCCTCCTTGTAATGAAGGAGGCTCTTAATAAAATATACTTTTAAAAAGTTCGTGGCGTTGCTCTCGCCTTTTCCACTTGTTTCTGTATTGTTTCTTTATCGCCAATCATCACCTTAGTCATCTTGTCATAGTCAATATAATTTTTGGTCATCTGTGAAACTATTTCAGGCGTTACTTTGTAAATGTTCTTTACATAATTATTCAGGTAACTATCATCCAAACCATACAGGTCCAGAAAATTCAATTGGCCAATGATGCCATTGGGGGTGGAATTCTGTAGTACAAAAACTCCTGCTTCATAATTTTGAATGCCTGATAGTTCTTCTTTGGAAGGAGGCTGGGTCTGTAAACGCTTAACCTCTCTTTCAATCTCAGTTAAGGCATCAACAGTATGCTCACTTGTTACATCGGCCTGCTCATACCAGATAGCACTTCCTTTACGATTAAGAATGGTGCTGAAAGGTGAATAAGTATAGCCCTTGTTCTCGCGGATATTGCTGGTGATACGGGATCCGAAAGATCCACCTAGTAAAGAGTTTGTAACCAACATAGGAACATAATCTTTATTAGTTGGCGTAACCACCGGTAAACCAATCATGATAGTGGTTTGTGGTGCTCCTTTGCGGTCAACCACCAAGGTGTCTTTTACAGCTACAGGGTTCACTGGCGGATAAGATACCTCCGGGCCTGCTTTCCATTTTGTCAAAGTAGAATTGATGGCAGCAGTCACTGCTTTTTCATCAAATTTTCCTACTACATATAAAACCGAACGCTTAGCACCGAAGTTGCTATTGTAATGATCCTTCACCATCTGAATGGTGTAGCTGCTGATCATTTCCTCGGTAGGGAAAATTTTTCCATAAGGATGGTCTTTATATATGGCTGCAAAGAACTGCTCCTGCGCCTGTGACTGCGGAATAGCTTTTTGGGTTGTTAACCTGCGTTTGAAATCTCCTTTCAGGCGTTCCAGTTCAGAGGCCGGGAAGGCCGGATTTATCACCAGGTCAGATATCAGCTTAATAAAGTCGGGTGCAAACTCTGAGAGCACAGAACCTGCAATGGTAGTTTGGGTTGGTCCTACATTTACATTCAGGCTGCCACCCATCATTGCTGCTTTTTTAGAAAGGGCTGCAAAATTCATTGATGGTGTGCCTTCCCTGAGCATACGGGCCGTAAGGTCTGAAAGCCAAACTTTTTCCGTGTCTTCATGCACATTTCCCGTTTTAACGATAAGGCTGACTGTAACTTTTGGCAGTTCGCCATAGGGTACTACTACACTTTTTAAACCGTTAGCGTAAGTCTGTACTTTTTTTGCAGACAATTTAAAGTCCTTGGCGGTACCACCAGCAGGTGGTGTTTGTTTTTGAGCAAAAGCCGGTTGCATCAACACCAGGCTTAGGGCTGCAACTATATAGTTTTTCTTTCTCATTATTTAGGAGCTTTGGGTTGAATAATTAAAATAGTTCTGTTGTTCGGGCCCAGAAATTTCTGTGCTGTTTGCCGGATAAGTTCAGGAGTCACTTTTTTAAATTCGGTTTCCAGTGTATTGATGCGGCCAGGGTTATCATCGAAAAGTGCGAAGGAAGCCAACAAGTTTACTTTACCAATACCGAATGTGCCGCCCATGGCATCATATAAACCAGAGCGCATTTTTACAATGGCTAACTGCAGATCTTCGGGTGTTGTGGTTTTTGCCACATCCGCAACAGCCAGGTCAAATTGGTTGATGATAGAATCTGCAGGCACCGAGGCATCATGTATGAGGTTAGCTGTCCAAAGCATAGGTCCATTGTAGTCGAACATGCTTCCTAATCCAATGTTGATGCCCGCACTAACTGCACTGGTATAACCTTTTTGCTGCACAAGGGCCTGGTACAATTTACTGTCCTGTCCCTGTCCAAGCATCTGATCAATCAAACCCATTGCATAGTACTCAGCCGTGTTTCGTTCCGGCATTTTATAGCTAACAGCAATGGCCGGTTTTTTTGCAAGTGCATCTTCTTTGGTAAAGCGTTGTTCTTTTTCCTGCGGTGGTTCTGTGAGGTCTGGTTTAGGAGGTAGCTTTGACGCCGGTATTTTAGCAAAATATTGGTCTATCCATTTTTTGGCAGCCGGAACTTCGAAATCTCCGGACACTACCAATACTGCATTGTTCGGCGCATAAAAAGTTTTGAAAAAAGCATCCACGTCTTCCAGTTTGGCAGAATCAAGATCAGCCAGGTCTCCATAAAAATTATGGGCATTATACCAGTTCTTGTTAGCATACTGCGGCATGTCTAACCAGGGAAAACCACCATAAGGCTGGTTCAATACATTCACTTTTACTTCATTTTTTACAACGCCCTGCTGATTGGTCAGGTTCTCTTGTGTGATCTTCAATCCTTTCATACGGTCTGCTTCTGCCCATAAAGCTGTTTCCAGTTTATGTGCGGGCATCACTTCAAAATAATTTGTAAAATCAAACCGGGTGGAGCCGTTGAGAATGCCTCCATTTTTTTGAACCAGTTGAATAAATTCCATTTTGCCCAGATTCTCTGATCCCTGGAACATCATGTGTTCGAAAAGATGCGCAAAACCAGTGCGGTTCTTAGGCTCAATACGGAAGCCGATATTGTAATATACACCAACGGCAATAGTGGGTGCCGTTTTATCTGGCGATAAAACTACTTTTAATCCATTGGGCAATTTATAATAGTTTACCGGAACCTGCAGTTCGTCGTTCGCCGGAGCTTTTGGTTTTTTGTCCCACGAAATCAAAAGCAATGCTGGTGCAACCAGCCAGAGCATCTTAGAAAAATGCATAAAACGAAAGTGCTTCATGAGCATATGTTTTTTAATATTTAATTGAAAATAAGAATGGTAAAGCGTTTGGAGTTTGAAAATAGGAAGTTAATATAAAGAAGGTGGGATAATAATTGGTAGAAAACTTGACAAGTGGTTGAAATGAAATTCAGGGAATCCTGGTTTTATTCACCGCCTTTATGCATAAAATACAGGTTTGCTTTGTATGGTTTACAACACTGGTATTGTTTTTTCTTTACACTGATTATGGGAACTACATATCTTTCAATAATTCTTAATTATACAAATGTCTATGGGGGTAGAGGTCACTGCTAATGTTAACTTCCTTTCCGGGGGCGGTGAAATGGGCCATCGCATTCGTTCAGCTGATTGGTCGCAAACTTCACTAGGACCAGTGCATCAATGGCCACCCTGTTTAAAAATAGGGCTTAGTATCATGTTGCGATCTGGTTATCCCATGTTTATATGGTGGGGTAAGGATTTGATTATGTTCCATAACGATGCCTATCTGCCTGTCCTTGGAAAAAAACATCCTGAAGCCTTAGGTAAAAGTGCCAGGCTAATGTGGGCTGAGATTTGGGAACAGGTTGGGCCACTGGCAGAAACTGTATTTGGAGGCAAAGAGGTTTACTTGCAGGACCTGCTCATGTACCTGGGCAGAAAGGGATTTTTGGAAGAAACCTACTGGACATTTTCCTATAGTCCTATTATTAACGAGGAAGGAGAGGTAGGCGGATTATTTTGCGCCTGTAATGAAGAAACACGAAAAATAATAGGTCAGCGCCGCTTAAAAACACTGCAGGAAATTACAGGGCTCAGCATGCAATTTAAAAATGCAGAAGAAGTAAGCAGGGCGGCAATAGATGTACTGGCAGGGAACATACACGATATTCCGTTTTCTCTTTTGTACCTGGTAAACAAAGAAAAAACGAGTGCAAGATTAGTAAAGACATTTGGCATAGATTCATCAGCTCTTCCTACTACCGTTGCTCTTCAGGATAATCAATCTGATTTTTGGAAATTGCAAACCGTTCTGAAATCGCGAAAGCCCATTTTTATAGACGGCTTTCCTGAAGAGTTAACAAATAACGTCCAGATTGTCAGGGGAGACATTCATTCTGTATGTACCCTCCCGCTTCAAAGGTCCACCCAGGATCAATTGCCGGGTTTTTTAGTCTGCGGTCTTAGTTCCTTCCTTGAGTTTAATGAAGAGTACCAGAATTACCTGACAACAACAGCTGCTCAAATATCAAGTGCAATAAGCGATGTAAAAGCTTTTAAAACAGAAAGGAAAAGAGTGGAGGCTTTACTTGAACTGGCACGTTCTAAAAATAAAGCCGAACAGGATATACACAACCTTTTTATGCAGGCGCCTGTCGGGATCCTTATTTTAGAAGGGCAAAATTATGTTATCAAGCTTGTCAATGATTTTTATCTCCCTGTGGTTCAAAGAAGGCATGAGGACATGATTGGCAAACCCATTTTTGAAGCTTTACCCGAAGTAGAACACCAGGGATTTCGTGAAATAATGGACAAAGTATTACTCACAGGACAACCATTTTTTCACCACGAGCACAAAACCAGGCTTCACCGCAATGGCCATGATGAAGACACTTATTTGAATATTGTATACCAACCTTTGAAAGAACTTGACGGAACCATCAACAGGATTATGATACTGGTTAACGAAGTGACGGAACAGGTTTTAGCCAGGAAAAAAATGGAGGAGCTGAATCGCGTATTGGAAGAGGAAGTAGAGGCAAGGACCAAAGACCTCAAGCAGGCCAACACAGAACTGGAGCGGTCAAATAAAGAATTGGAACAGTTTGCCTATGCTGCTAGCCACGATATGCAGGAACCGCTCAGAAAGATTCAAACCTTTGCTTCTTTTTTAACGGATACGAACAAAGAACCACTCAGCGAGACCAATATAAAATACATCAGTAAAATACAAGAATCGGCCAAAAGAATGTCCGGCATTATTAATGATCTTCTAAATTATTCTTATCAAAGCAATGAGAAAAAACTGGTAACGACTGATTTGAATAAAGTAGTAGCCGATGTCATTTTTGACCTCGAGTTATTAATTACTCAGAAAAACGCACAGATCAGTTACACGGACCTGCCCGTTTTACAGGCAGTGCCTTCCCAAATGCACCAGTTGTTTTATAATCTTTTGAATAATTCACTCAAATTTTCAAAACCAGATGTACAACCGGTGATAAACATTACATGTACGCTACTGCAGGAGTCGTCCACCGATTCTGTTTCAGCGCGGATCAGTGTAAAAGATAACGGAATTGGTTTTGAGCCGGAATATGCTGATAAGATTTTCCAATTATTCCGGCGATTAAATGACAGGCATTCATTTAGTGGCAGTGGCATAGGGTTGGCTCTTTGCAAAAAGATTGTAACCAATCATAACGGTACCATTAATACCTACTCCGAAGTAAACCGGGGAGCTAATTTTGTAATTACACTGCCATTGGAGCAGTGATGTCATTGACCTGGTGTAGTTATTAACCCAAACAAGGTATCTCTTTTGCTTATCTTTCAACAAAGGCCAGCCTTCATGCCCAAAAGAAATACCAGGCAAGCAATCATCACCTTCATTACTCTTTTGAATAAAGCACTCAAAGAGCTGGTGAAAAATGATCCGCTTCGAATGGCTGGTGCCACTGCCTTCTTTACCACTTTTGCCCTTCCTCCTATTCTTGTCATTCTCATTCAAAGCCTAAAACTCTTTTTAGACCCCCGAAAGATCAGGATGGAACTTTTCAAAAGCCTTTCAGATATAGTAGGCCCCGAAGCTGTGAGACAGATGGTAGACGTTCTAAGAAGCTTGCGAAAGCTAGCGCAAAACTGGTATATTACTATTGGTGGCTTTATTTTTTTACTTTTTATTGCCACCACGCTTTTCAAGATCATTAAAAGTTCGATTAACCAGTTATGGAGGGTCAGGCCTCAACAAAAACACCGGGTAATAAAAGGATTGCGTACCAGGGCGCAATCACTATTAATAATAATGGTGGCAGGTGTATTGTTTGTCATTGGCATACTGGCCGAGGGTCTGAGAGCCTTTATCGGAAATTACATATTCGAATTTTCTCCTTTGGCATCACTCTATTTCAACAGCTTTTTAAACTATTTTGTTTCTATCATTATAGTTATGTTATGGTTTGTAATGGTGTTTCGCTACTTACCTGATGGAAGGCCGGGATGGAGCATAGCGTTTGCAGGAGCTTTTATTACGTCTATCTTATTTACTATTGGAAAAATCATTCTTCACTGGCTGCTTAACTATAGCAATGTCAATACCCTGTATGGCACTTCTGCCTCCATTGTCTTATTACTTCTTTTTGTATTTTATTCATCTCTTATACTTTATTTTGGTGCCGCTTTTACCAAAGTATGGGGCGCTCATAGAGGCCAGCCCATTTTACCACTGCCTTATGCAAGCCATTACCGGTTAATTGAAACAGACGTGGAATAAAAGCACCATGTAAAATATTTTATTTACATCTTCGCCAAACAATCGGGGATTTAAGGTACCAGGGTTGTTATATCGTTCAAAATTGTATCCTTGCAACATATGGTATTGGTTTTGTCGTTCATACTGAATTGAGATGTTGATGCTATTGAACCGTGAATATATTAGGCGCTACCTGGTTTGTGTTTTTTTGGCTGCAGGATTCCGGGTACAGGCCCAAATTGATACAACGCCGCAAATCATAATTGACAGTCCTTCCGTAAAGCAAAAAGGCCTGCTGGAAACATTGGTGCAAAACTTTTTGACCGATACCACTGAGGATGCAGAAAAAGACCTTCAACGCGTAGATGAAATTTACCGCAAATATGAGAACCGGGTAATCCGGAAAATCATTATTCAGCCAATTCCATTTGGTGTATCCATTGATGATACCTCCAGGCGTTTCACGGACGAATTCATTCGGCTGGCTAATAATCTTCATTACAGAACCCGCAATTATGTCGTTCACAATAACCTGTTCTTTAGGGAGGGTGACGTCGTATCGCCTTTCATTTTAGGAAATAATGAGCGATACCTGCGCGACCTTCCCTTTCTCCAGGAAGCCAAAATCAGGATAAAACCGGTAAGAGGTACCAAAGATTCAGTCGATGTTTTGGTCCGGACCAAAGATATTTTGTCGATAGGCGGTAGTTTGTCTGTGCATAATGCCAATGCAGTAAGTATAGAGTTAAAGGAAGATAATTTTGCAGGCTTGGGCGACCGTGTGGCGGTACAGGGACTATACGATAAACGACGAAATCACACTCTTGGCTATGGCTTTGAGTATTATAAACGCAATATTGCAGGAAGTTTTATTGATGCCAACGCCGGCTATATCAATTTCAATAATACATTCAATGGCGGGCGGAGTGAAGAAAGGTTAACCTTTCTCCGCTTTGTCAGGCCCCTGGTAAATCCGTACATGATCTGGACCTATGCATTTAACATAGAACTGCATAATACAGCCAACATGTTCAGTACCGACTCCCTCTACCTTTCCAATCTTCAATATAAATATCGAACTTATGATGCCTGGGCAGGCTGGAACCTCAGTTCAAAAAACATTGGCAGCAGCAATGAATTTCAGCGTCTGAGGTTTTTATTGGGATTAAGAGTACTGGACCAGAATTTTCTATCTAAACCTTTTCTATATACCACTACTTATTCTTCCTATTTTTCAAATGTGTTTGCTGTATTAAGTTCTGTTTCGCTATTCAAACAAAACTTTTATAAAACCAGTTATATCTATGGATTTGGAAGAAAAGAAGACTTACCGGAAGGAATAGAAGCTTCACTTTCGGCTGGCTATACCAAAAGAGAAGGAAGGGAACGTCCGTATGTAGGTTTGAATTTCGCAATCAATTATGTTACGCTCAATGAGTCGTTCTTTAATTACTCGCTTTCCACGGGAGCTTCCATTTATCAAAAACGTGTGGAAGATATAAATTTACTCGCCGCCATGGAATACTTCACCCGTTTGCATCAGTTGGGCGGCCGGTGGAAGCACAGGGCGTTTTTTAATGCCAGCTTTGCAAGGCAGTATAACCATGTGTTAGATGAGCCATTGATTGTAGAAAGCCGTTATGGACTGGCTGATTTTAAAAACAATTATGTAGGCGGCCAAATGAGGGCAACAGTGAAAGCTGAATCGGTATTCTTCACTCCCTGGCAACTTTTTTATTTCAAGTTTGCTCCTTTTGTTTTCAGCAGTGCTACTTTATTCCAGTTTCCGGCAGACGTTCATATGGAAAACAAACGCCTATACACCTCCATAGGCGGCGGTATACGTACCCGAAATGAAAGCCTCATCTTTGGAACCCTTGAATTAAGGGGTGCCTGGTTTCCTAAAAAAGATGCCTTCAAAAACAATTACCTCATACAGGTCAGCACCAATCTTCGTTTTAAATATAACCAGGATTTTATACGAAGGCCGGAGTTTGTGAAAGTGAATTAGAGTCACTAAAATTTTGTACCCGGCTCTGGCAGTTTTGTCATCTTTCGTTGTGTCACTCCCTTGTACTTTCTATCCCTGGCTCAGCAAAACGAAAAAACAGTAAAAATTTTTTCTGGCCTTAATCTGTTATACTTTTCTTCTGTAAAGTATTATGAATTGGGACAATCTCCATCAGGGCTGCAGAGCTATACCACGGGTGTAATTCCATGTCAAATATGCCGGCCTTTACAGCCGGATCAGATGCAGTTAAACTCCTGGCCTCGTCTATCGTGGTTACGTTAAAAACATAAATACCTGCGATGGTTCCTTTGTCAAGAAAGGGGCCGGATACAACAAGCTTCCCTTCTTTGGCCAAACGCCCAATATTTTTAAGGTGCGCCTGTATTAACTGCTTCCTGTTAGAAGTATCTGTATTCAGCCCTTGCTTTAAAAACGCCAGAACGTAACGCTTCATGCCGTGTTCATCAGCACCTAGTTTTTTTGCAAGCACTGAATCATATGCTGCGTTAGCAGTTTGCCCAAAGGCAGCAGTACTATATAAAACAGATAAAAAAGACAGGATAAAAAGCGTACGCATTGGTAAAGTTTGAGTTGAACAAGCTAATAACAATTGTGTTAAAAGCAAAGTAAGGTACAAATGTATATTGCGTTGAAGGAAAAAGGATTGCTATTGGAATAATCATGCGGAAAGCAGCATTTTTGCAGACAGAAACGCAGAACATGAACATAAAGGTTATTGCATTTGATGCGGACGATACACTTTGGATCAACGAACCCTATTTCCAGGAAACGGAAAAAAAATTTTGCCAGCTGCTGGAAGATTATTTACCACAGCATACTACGGAAAGAGAACTACTGCAAACAGAAATAGAAAACCTTTCTTTATATGGCTATGGCATAAAAGGATTTATTCTTTCAATGATTGAAACGGCGCTCAAAGTGTCAGAAAAAACAATAAGCATAGAAGTAATAGAAAAAATTATTGCATTTGGTAAAGACCTCCTGGCCCGGCCCATCGAGCTGTTAGAGGGCGTTGAAGAAGTACTGCAGCAACTGAAAGCCCACTTCCGTTTGGTAGTAGCTACAAAGGGCGACTTATTAGACCAGGAAAGAAAGCTAAGGAACTCGGGTATAGAACATTATTTTCACCACATAGAAATCATGTCAGACAAAAAAGAAACAGACTATTTAAAACTGATCAAACACCTGGATATAAAGCGCTCCGAATTTTTAATGATCGGCAATTCTTTAAAATCAGATATTTTACCGGTGTTGAGTATAGGCGGTCATGGATATCACGTGCCTTATCATACCACATGGGCTCATGAGCAGGTAGAACATACTGTAAACCATCCCAACTTCAGGCAATTAGATCACATAAAAGATGTACTGCCTTTTTTAGTTTCATGAAACACAAATTAGATATAGAACAATGGCCGCGCAAAGACCATTACTTATTCTTCAGACAATTTGAAGAACCGTTTTTTGGACTCACTATAAATATGGACTGCACAAAAGGGTATAAAACAGCAAAGGAAACAGGTGCTTCTTTTTTTCTTTTTTACCTCTACCAGTCTCTGAAAGCAGCTAACCTAATTGAACCTTTTAGATACCGTATAGAAGATGATACTGTATTTGTTTATGACCAGGTGAATGCATCACCTACCATCAATCGTCCTGATGGAACATTTGGTTTTGCTTATTTCAACTATTATCCATCATTGCCCGAGTTCTTAAAAGAAGCGCAGGTGGAAATTGAAAACGTGCAAAGCAGTAGTGGCCTTGTACCGGCTATTTCCAGCGAAAATGTAATTCATTATTCTTCCCTTCCATGGATACATTTTACCGCTCTATCACATGCAAGAGCTTTTTCTTTTAAGGACAGTATTCCAAAAATCGCATTCGGTAAAATGATAGACGAAGGAGGGAAGAAAATAATGCCTGTTTCCATACACGCTCATCATGCACTGATGGATGGATACCATGTAGGTGAATATATTAACCTGTTCCAGAAGATAATGAATGCTCCGGTGTAAGCTTTTTTATAGCTTTAAGCGCAGAAAAACATAAACTATCCATACTCCGCGTTATGTTTATCCGTTAAACTACCCGCTTGAAAAGCACTTCATCCCCCAAAAACTACCATTCGTTAAATGAAAAGCACACTTCGCTAATTAGGGTTTGCAGCCGTAGATAAATAAGATCAACTTTACATCATCAATCGACTCTCTCAAATTTTCCTCATTAGCAGTTAGTTTTGTTTTCGGCGGTAATTTCCATTACCGCTTCTTTTTTTATGCCACCCACACATGTATAAACCTCTTTACCATTTCTGTTTTTTGTAATAACGATTGAATCAGGTTTTTGCACCGTTTGCTAAAGAGAAACAACAGTTCATTGCCTTTTACATTGTTCGGTAGCATGACCCTGCATAGCTTTGCGTCGCAATTAGAAATTAAAACCTTAAAATACATTTATATGAAACATTTATTTCTTTCACTGTTATTAGTTGCCTCACTTGGTGCAACGTCCTTTGCTGCTGATACTATGGTATCTCCCAATGTGTTACAATCTTTTCAAAAAACATTTAGTACTGCCAAAGAGGTCAACTGGGCTGTAAGCCATGACCTGTATAAAGCGGAGTTTGTATTTAACAGTCAATACATTACTGCTTACTACGACGCTGCAGGAAGCATGTTAGGTCTTACAAAAAACATTTCGTCTACACAGTTGCCTGTATTGTTAGACAATAATTTAAAAGAAAATTATTCTGGTTACTGGATTGCAGATGTAGTGGAGTTTTCCAATGAAGAAGGAACTACGTACTATGCAACTTTAGAGAACGGAGATAGCAAAGTGATTTTGAAATCATCTAACAATAGCTGGTCAGTTAATAAAAAGATCAGGAAGTAAAATATTTAGTACAGGCGGGTCATGCAGCACGGGAAACTGTGCTGCTTTTTTTTGTATATCGTTGATCCAATTTAGCTGGAATCCAGAATTACTTTAGTTGCCTTTCGCTCTCTTTAATTGCTAAATCATTGATGACTAAGTCATCTTATTGGTTGAAATAAAAATAAATCTGGTTAAGGCTTTTAGTAACCTACTTATTAAATTCACCAAAGTGCCAGAGGATTCCGGAAGGGTCATGCATAAAACATTCTTTGCCCCAATCATATTTCCGGGTGGGTGTGAGTTTTACCGTTTTATATTTTGTTGCCAGGTCTAAAGCCAAAAGCTCCTTCCAGTAACGATCAACGTCATCAACTTCTAAAAAAATCATTGTATTGTCTATCCACTCCTGCACATAGGCGTCTTGTAAATAAAATCCAATCTGCTCTGTTTTGAATAAAGACATGTTAAGAGACAAAATACGTTCCTCGAAACCTAAGTCCAGGTAAAAGCTTCGGGACAATTTATAGTCTTTAGCTCCAATGAATGGACGAATTGATATTGCTTTATGTTCCATTGTTATAGTTTTTCAATTGCCGGATATTAATATATTCTTTTCCATTCACTAAGCAATGTATGGCTGGGATAGTAATTTTTTACTGTTCCTGACTTTATCAATAAA
>DAIQPL010000094.1:0-9764 GCA_036787395.1 Flavisolibacter sp.
TCATTTAGTGTGCATGTTCATGCACAAAATGCTCCACTGTCTCTTCTTCTACCGGCGTCATCTTCTCTTTATAATTCTCACCGCTTCTCTTTAATATATGTTTGATCTCTGCCACTGCAATAACCGGGAAGAATTTAGAGAATAAAAAGTAACAGGTAAAGAATAAGCCGAATGTTCCCATATAAAAACCTACCTCCCAAATGGTGGGTGCATAATAGGTGCTCCAGGATGATGGTAAGTAATCACGATACAAGGAAGTAACGATAATTACAAAACGTTCGAACCACATACCAATGTTTACAAGAATGGACATGAAGAAGGTAATCCAAATATTTCTTCTCATTTTTTTGAACCAGAAAATCTGGGGAGAAAGAACGTTACATCCCATCATCAGGTAATAGGCCCAGCCATAAGGGCTTCCCAGATCCAAACGGTTTTTGAAGAAAGCAAACTGCTCATATTTAACCCCTGAATACCAGGCCATGAACAACTCTGTCAGGTAAGCGATACCGACAATAGAGCCCGTGAGCACAATCACCTTATTCATTACTTCAATGTGCTCAATGGTAATATATTCTTCAAGTGCCAACACCTTCCTTGTTACCAACAAAAGTGTTTGCACCATGGCAAAACCTGAGAAGATGGCGCCCGCAACAAAGTATGGAGGAAAGATGGTGGTATGCCAACCTGGAATTACAGAAGTGGCAAAATCAAATGATACAATAGTATGTACTGACAATACCAGTGGCGTTGATAAACCCGCCAACACCAGTGATAAACTTTCGTGTCTCTGCCAGTGCTTGGTAGAGCCTGTCCATCCAAAGGCTGCTATACCATAAAAAGCTTTTCTCCACTTTTCCCTGGCCCGGTCACGCAGCGTAGCTAAGTCAGGCAATAAACCAGAGTACCAGAATAAAAGTGATACGGTAAAATAAGTTGAGATAGCGAATACGTCCCATAAAAGCGGTGAGTTAAAATTCACCCATAACGGACCCCGCGTATTGGGATAAGGAAGTGTAAAGAAGGCATTCCATACACGTCCCATGTGAAAGATAGGGAACTGGCCGGCGCACATTACAGCAAATATGGTCATTGCTTCTGCCGCACGGTTTACACCTGTTCTCCATCCCTGGCGGAACAATAATAAGATGGCAGAAATAAGAGTACCGGCGTGACCGATACCTACCCACCACACGAAGTTGGTGATATCCCAGCCCCAGCCGATTGTTTTATTTAAATTCCACTGTCCTGTACCAAACCATACCTCACGGGTTACAGATATAATTCCGAACAAAAGAAGCAGCACCGAGAAAATAAACCCAATCCACCACAACTTTGATGGTCTTGCTTCAACGGGGCGGCAAATATCTTCTGTTATCTGGTGATAGTCCTTGTTGCCCTCAACCAATGGTGGTCTTACCTGCGATTCATATTTAAGTAATGCCATAATTATAAGCTACAAGCTAAAAGCATCAAGCTTCAAAGCTTTTTTTAAAATATAATATTGTCAACCTTTGTTCTTTGTTCAACTTCTGTTGTGTCACTCCCTTGTACTGCAACAACCCTATTCAGCCTTTCCAAAGTTCAATACCGTTCCGCCATTTGAACCAACCAAACTCCTAATGCTGGTTCTGCGCTGGTTCATGTTCATTTGTAACCGGCTCGCCTTTTTGCTGCTGGGCATGTTCTGCACCGTGTTCTGTGCCCTCACCAGCCGGCGCTAATTCATTTGTATTCCTGATCTTGGCAAGGTAACTCACGTTAGGCAGGGTGTGAATTTGCTCTAACACATAAAACAACCGGTTTGGATTCTGCTCGCGAATCTTAGTTACGCTGCTTGTTTTATCGTTTGCATTACCAAAGACGATAGCGTTAGTGGGACAAGCCTGGGCGCAGGCTGTTTGCACTTCATCTCCAGCCAAAGACCTGTTTTCCATCTTTGCTTTTAACTTGCCGGCCTGGGTACGCTGAACGCAAAATGTGCATTTTTCCATGACACCACGGCTGCGGGTAACCACATCCGGATTCAACACCATACGGGTCAATTCGTCGTTCATTTGATGAACTACCGGGTCTAATTTACCGGTACCACTTTCAGGCCCGCCCACACCGTGTGTGCTGGCGCCTGTATAATCACCCCAGTTAAAGCGGCGTACTTTATAAGGACAGTTGTTAGCACAATACCTTGTACCAATACAACGGTTATAGGCCATTTGATTTACACCTTCTGAGTTATGCATGGTAGCTGCTACCGGGCAAACGTTTTCGCAAGGAGCATTATCACAATGCTGACAAAGCATAGGCTGGAAAACTACTGCCTTCAGGTTGTCAGGGTTTTGCTCGTCGCTTACAAAATAGCGGTCAATACGCAGCCAGTGCATATCGTGGAAGCGCAACACTTCACTTTTACCTACTACCGGTACATTGTTTTCTATGTGGCAGGCCACCACGCAAGCATGACAACCGATACAAAGGTTCATATCGATCGACATACCCCATTTGAGGCCCGGTTGAAGATGGTCTCCATACAAGGTTCCTTCCTTGCGATAGTCGCCACTCCTTGGAGAATAGTCTTTATGTAATTCTTCACGCCATTCTTTATAAGCCTCAGGATGCATTTTGAAAGAGGCCATGGTAGTTTCCTTCACTACTTCTGTCCTGTTCTCATAAGAATTGTGTACCTGCACCCTTGCTACCTTGAACCTGTCGGCAGTTTTGGTAACGTTGGCATCAGTGAAATAATCAATCGTTGATCCGTTCCACCTCGCGAGGGGATATGTGTTTTTCCCTACCCCTTCTGCTGCTTTTGATAAGGCCGGATTACGGCCATAACCTACGGCAACAGCAATGGTATTGGCATCCATGCCGGGGACGACCAACGCAGGCAGGGAAACTTTTTTATTGCCAACACTAATTTCAATTATTGGTTTATCGGGATAGTATTCAAAATCAGAATCTTTATAATCAATTCCCAACTCGTCTGCTTTCTTCATGGAAACCATAGCATAGTTATCCCACGAAGACCTTGTAACGGGGTCGGGTAACTCCAGCAACCAGGGGTTTCCGGCCTGTTTTCCTGTACCCATAGCCACATTTTGGTATAAAACCACTTCTGTTTTTCCGCCTCTTCTGGCACCAGTGATAGCTGTAATAGCACCAGCTAGTCCTCCTGTGACGGGAGCTGTTGTTGCAGGCGTAACAGATGCAGGGGCAGCCGGCACAACGGGTGTTGTGGTTGCAGCAGCAACTGGCGCAGTTGTTCCACCTGAAGCCAGAACACCATCCTGCAACGCTTTTTCAAAAGCTTCCTGGCTTCCTAACCTGCCGGTCCAATAGGTACGGAACCATGTATCATAATCGGTATTGTTACCACTCCATTTTAATAAGGAAGTCTGGAATGGACGTGTTTTAAACAAGGGGTAAATAGTAGGTTGCAAAAAGCTGATATAACCGGTTCTCGGTTCAGCGTCACCCCAGCTTTCTAGATAATGATGCGTGGGAACAGAGTATTGACACAGCTCAGTTGTTTCATCCATTTTTTCACTAAAAGAAACAGAGAGCTTCACTTTTGAAAGTCCTGCTTTGAACTTGTCGGCTTCAAAATAATCATAAGCGGGATTAGCACCATAGACTAACAAGGCACCCACCTGGCCGGCATTCATTCCATTCACCAGGCTCACCATGTCAGCATCAATACCTTGCCTGTAGTTCAAAGAAACACCTGGTTCTATTGTTCCGCCTATAGAGCTATTTATAGCAGCTACAACTGTTTGTACATTAGGATCATTGCTACCACAAACTACCAGGGCTGCACCGCTATTTGCTTTCAGGTCATTGGCCGCTTTTTGTATAGCATTCCTAAGGTTGGCATCGGTAATATTGGGTGCTGTAGCTTGTCCGCCTACAGCTGCCAATAAGCCAAGCGCCACCAAGCCAATTTCAGAGGGCCGGTGAGTGAAACGTTCATCGGCACAGGAGCCGGTCATGCTCAAATGACTTTCAAACTGGTAATGCTTGCTCATGCTTACGTTCTTCTCATCAATCACACGTCCAACAGCATATTGATGGGCAAATTCAACAGGTGATAGCCAGGTTCCCAAAAAGTCAGCGTCAAGGCTCACTATCACTTTAGCCCTGTCAAACTGATAAGCAGGGAGTTTTCCGCCGTTGGCCTGGATTAGTCCGCTATAAGAAACAGCATCATATTGTACATGACGACTGCCTGGGTATTTGGCCAGGAAGCCAGCGATAACTGCTTTAGTTGAAGGAGAAACCACTGTGCTGGTAAGCAAAACCACTGGTGCCCCGCCTAGTCCTGCTAAAGCGTTGGTTATTTGATTGTCTAATTGTTCGAAAGTAGGAATCTCCTGGAAACCGTTGCCGGCCTTGCGTTTGGGATGGGGAAGGCGGTATGTATCATAGAGGTCTAATACGGAAGCTTGCGCTCTTGCAGATGTTCCTCCTTTTGTAAAAGGGTACAGCTCATTTCCTTCTATTTTTATGGGGCGTCCTTCTCTTACCCTTACAACAACTGGCAACACATCGCCGTCCTGTACATAAGTGGAAGCATAATATTTGGCAACACCTGGTGTAACATTCTCCGGCCTGTTTACATATGGCATCGCCTTTCTAACAGGATTTTTACAGCTTGCTGCCAGTGTGGCTGCAGCCGTACTAAATCCCAGGTATTTCAAAAAATCTCTGCGAGGTGTTTTAGCATCCAATAAGCCTTTATCATCTATGTCTTCAAAAGGTAATTCTTCTCCAAACTCGTTCTGCGACAACTTCTGAACACGTTCCTTATCATTCAGCTCAGCGAAACTTTGCCAATATTTTTTATCACTCATAATTATTTGAGTTAGCAGTTGACAGTTTGCAATTTGCAGTGACGCCAACCATTCTTTTTTAGACTAAAACTATTTTTACGGCTGCTGACTGCCAACCAATATTGCCAGCCGCCAACTGATTTAATAGTGACATTTTTGACATTCCAGGCCACCGATGTCTTTTACAGTTACGCTGTCCATCTTCCCAGCTTTAATATCATTATGAAATTTCTCGTAAATGCTGTAGAATTTGTTGCCGGAACTATCGCTGTAATTGAAGTTTACCTTAGTTTCCCTGTGGCAGTTAATACACCAGCCCATGCTTAGTTCAGCTACCTGCTGTACCTTATCCATTTGCTGAATGTTGCCATGACACGACTGGCATTGTACATTTCCAACCCTTGTATGCTGTGCATGGTTAAAATATACATGGTCAGGAAGGTTATGGATTTTTATCCATTCAGGCGATTTGGCCCTGGAGGGATCCCAATTAGCACCAGGCCCAGGGGTAAATCCAGCGTATTTGAATAATTTATTGATCTCGCCGGTACCGTCTATTTCATTATTGTGCTCGTCATAAAGCTTGGGGCCTTTCTCATAAGCATTCACTGCTTTATGGCAATTCATACAAACGTTCAATGTAGGTATCCCCGCATGCTTGCTTTCCCAGGCGCTGTTGTGGCAATATAAACAGTTGATCTGGTTGATACCGGCATGCACTTTATGAGAGAAATAAATAGGTTGTGTGGGTTGATAACCTTGCTGACGACCTAAACCAATAGCGCCCTTTCCGGCAAAATAACCGCCAACTATAAAGAAGATAATGGCAAATAAGGCAATGTATATTTTATTGCGCCAAAAGGGAACCGGCTCAGGGCGAAAAATTCTCTCTTTGTCATCGGAAAGTTTTTTCAGGTTGCTGTTTACCTGCATTAAGATCAGGGCAACTATAGCAAGAATGAGGGAAATCACACCAAAAATGAGTGCATTGCGGCTGGAATCGCCTTCACCTTGGGTGTCAGTATCAGCTGTAGGTTTGGCAACGCCGGCAACTGGCGCCGTTTCAATCCACTCGAAAATAGACAGGATATCTTTTTCAGAGAACTGCGGAAAAGAAGGCATGATTGAACCATAGGTTTTCTGCAGTTCTGATGTATAGGGTGTAGTAGGAATAAATGCAGCTGGATTATGTACCCATTTTACCAGGTTATTCCTGTCTTCGGCCCAGGGGCCACGTCCGGTAACCCCTCTCAAGCCTGGCCCTGTCAGGTTCTTATCCAATGCGTGGCAGCTTTGGCAATTTTGTTGAAATATTTGCTGACCTGTTTGAGCGTTTATAGATTGCAGAGAAAAAAGAAGAAAAAGTCCTGTCAGTACACTGTTCCTGGTCATAATCTTTAAAAAATTCATAGAAAAGATTGGTCTGAGATGTGGATAATTCCCCGAATCGGGTGCAAAAATATGACAGGAATTTAACAAAACAGCGACGTTGCAAAGAATTTTTTAACCCGCTACTGGCTTGGGTTTCAAAGGATTTTGTCATGTTTTTGATGCCTCGCCAAAAAAACGTGTCATGTATTCGTCACATGAGGTTTACGCTGTTGAAATCTACAAAACCCATTCAATTGGATGGATGTTTTTTGTAGATAGTAAGGTCTAATTTCGTCGCGTTAAAACCTAAATGCCGGATGCTTAGTTGGACCGATTATAGTAAAACCAGGTAAACAACCAGGTAATGAATTCTCAACCAGGAATGCACGAAATGAATAAGAACATCAAGGCGAAGCGGCTTGCTATTTTTGCTTCTGGTGCGGGAAGTAATGCGCAACAGATCATAAATTATTTCAGGGATTCGGAACAAGTTAAAATAGCAACGATTGTCTGCAACAAACCTGGAGCTGGTGTTTTGTCTATCGCCGAAAAAGAGAACATCCCGGTTTTATTAATTGAAAAAGAACGGTTCTATACGGGGGATGGCTATGTAAATGATTTACAAAGCGTAAAAGTAGACTTGATCGTGCTGGCTGGCTTTCTGTGGAAAATTCCGCAACTCCTGGTGAATGCTTATCCCAGGCGTATTATTAATATACATCCCGCCCTTTTACCTAAATATGGCGGTAAGGGCATGTATGGAACTTATGTTCACCAGTCCGTTTTAAATGCGGGGGAAGTTGAATCTGGAATAACCATTCATTATGTGGATGAACACTATGACAATGGCGATGTTATTTTTCAAACAGCCTGCCCTGTTTTAGAAAATGATACTGCAGAAACCCTGGCACAGCGAATTCACCAGCTAGAGCATTTATATTATCCAAGAGTAATCGAGGATATCGTTACAAAATCGTAATTGAGTTTTAATAAAAGTTAGCAATTGGCAATGGAGGATCTGATTGCCAACTGCTAATTGTAAATTGAATACTCTCTATTCTCCGCTCACCACCTTTACGCTTCTTTCAACAAAGGCTGTAAGATCAGCACCTTTTAACATACCCTGGGAAAGTAAGGCAAGGTCAAAAGCCTGCTTTGCCAACTGCAATTGCTGGTCGCCTTCTGTTTGAAGAATTCTCGTGATTAATTTATGATTTCCGTTGACAGCTACTTTGTAAGTATCAGGGAAAGAGCCATAAAAGTTCATGCCCCCACCGCCCATGCGGGCCATGTCCTTCATACGGCGCATCCATTCTTCCATCGTAATGGTTACAGGTAGTTCCTCTGAACTCAGGCTCTCTACTTCCACTTTCATATTGGTATTGTTGATAGCTTTTTCAAAAACCTCTTTTACTTTCTTAGCATCGTCTTCTGTTAACTGGTGTTTGGCTGCATCCTCTTTTTGAATAAGCTTATCAAGTACATCTGCATCTACTCGCTTAAAAGAAACCTTTTCCAGTTTCATTTCCAGGTGCTGCATAAAATGATTGTCAATAGGAGTGTTCATCAGCAATACGTCATAATCTCTTTTGTTGGCAGCCTGCACATAGGCGTGTTGTCTTTCTTCATCTATAGTATATAGGTAAACGGCCATACCATTTTTATCCGTTTGAAAATCCTTCACTTTTGCATTGTATTCATCAGGCGTAAAGTGTTCATTCTTTGTATTGGTAAAGAGTAAAAAATCTTTTGCCTTTTCATAAAATTTCTCTTCGCTTATAGCGCCGTATTTTACAAATAGGCCTATGTCATTCCATTTTTCTTCGTATGCCTTCCGATCTTTTCTAAACAGCTCATTTAGTTTATCCGCCACTTTGCGTGTAATATAGCTGTTGATTTTTTTTACATTGCTATCGGCCTGTAGAAAGCTGCGGCTAACATTCAGCGGAATATCGGGTGAATCAATGACCCCATGCAATAACATCAAAAACTCGGGCACTATATCCTTTACTTCATCTGTAATAAATACCTGCCTGGAAAATAGTTTGATTTTATTTCGCTGAACCTCGAAATCATTTTTCAGTTTAGGAAAATAAAGAACACCTGTTAAGTTAAAGGGATAATCCACATTCAGGTGTATCCAAAAAAGCGGGTCTTCAGCAAGGGGATAGAGTTCCCGATAAAAGTTAAGGTAGTCTTCATCCTTCAGGTCGGCAGGCTGTTTGGTCCATATAGGGGTGGTGTTATTGATGATATTAGGAACATCAACCGTCTTATATTTTGGCTCTCCTTTGTCATCAAGGCCATCTTCTTCACTTTTTGTCCTGGTTCCAAACTGAATGGGAACCGGGAGGAATTTGGCATATTTATCCAGTATTTCCTGAACGCGGTGCTTTTCTAAAAACTCCTGGCTTTCACTGTTAAGATATAGAATGACGTCTGTACCTACTTCCGTTCTGTTTCCTTCAGTTATTTCAAACTCGGTGCTTCCATCACAAAGCCATCGGGCCGGCTCTGCTCCTTCCAGGTAACTCAGCGTTTGTATTTCTACTTTGTCGGCTACCATAAAAGCTGAATAAAACCCGAGGCCAAAACGGCCGATTATTTCATTGGCGTCGTTGGCTTCTTTAAACTTCTCCATGAACTCAGTAGCGCCGGAAAAAGCGATCTGGTTAATATATTTTTTAACCTCTTCAGCAGTCATACCAATGCCTTTATCACTAACAGTAATGGTTTTGGCCTCCTCGTCAACCCTTACCTGTATGGTCAGGTCTCCCAGTTCTTTGTTGTATTGACCTAAAGAAGATAAACGTTTCAGTTTTTGTGCGGCATCAACGGCATTACTTATTAACTCACGCAAAAAGATCTCGTTGTCTGAGTACAAAAATTTTTTAATTATAGGAAAGATATTCTCGGTATGAATGGAAATGGTTCCTTTCTCCTGTACCATATTTTTTGAAATTTTAGATTCTGATGTAATGAATTATCCTTTGCTATCAAGGGTTGTTCCAAACCGGGTCAGGTTGACACATTGGCAGCATCTGCAGAGGATTATCTATATTAAGAATTGGTGAGTAGCCGAAGTCAGTTAATTTCTTTCAATTTATTAATCTCAAAATTGCAGCGGTCAACAAATTCACGGGCTATACTCTCAAGGTCATCGTAGTTAAGTGGCTTTGTAACCAATTCAACTCCCCATTGTTGTGCAAATACCTGGTCTGTTACACTGTTTGAAGTACTAAACAGAACAGCAGGTACTATCTTTAAATGATCATCCGATTTTACTTTCATTAAGGCTTCTTTACCATCCATTACCGGCATATTAATATCCAGGATAAGTAAACAGGGAAGGAAGCCCTGTTCGTGCATGGAGCGAAGCCTGCTAAACGCTTCCCATCCGTTTGTAGCATGAACTACTTCTATATGATCATGCTGTTCAAAAGCTTCTCTTACCATTAAAAGATCATCCAAATCGTCTTCTGCATATAAAATGGTGTGCTTGCTTATCATATTTCAAAAGTATCAAATCTCTGTTTTTTAAAATTCATTTCAAAAAAATAATGACGC
>DAIQPL010000094.1:9864-13212 GCA_036787395.1 Flavisolibacter sp.
TATGGAAATGACAGCAGTTGTGTTACATGAGGGTGCTTTAGCTCACTACGACGTAGCAATAGGAGAAGACGGACAGTGTTATGCCTATCTTCAAAAATATAATGGCAGGCAGGAAAATGCTCCGCCTCAACGATTGACCTTGCATAAGGAAAGGAGACGCTGGGTAGCCGATGACAGGTATAAAGATCTTTCTGATGAACTAGGATATGCTATTGAACTGAAAGCAAAGCCAATCCTGGAAGACCGCAGCCGTAGTGGAGAACACCCCGCAGGATAAAAATTTCTATCGACGTTGGGTAATTAAATACTGCGTTTTTTATTCAGTACGAAGCGTGTTAATGCCCTACTTGGATCTAAAGAACAGGGCGAATACTATTGGCTACAGAAACTTAAAAGCTTCAGCACAGCGTTCTCCAGGCTTTTATAATGCGGTGGTTTGGTAATCATTTCTACCTGGTATTTTTTGCAAAAGAGTTTATCAAGTTCGCTGTTGGAAGTGGTAAAAACAACCACAGGAATAGTCTTGTAATCTTCTTCTTTTTTCAAAATTGAAAGCGTTTCTTTCCCATCCAGGATAGGCATATTGATATCGAGGATAATGAGGCAAGGCAGGCGGGAACCTTCCCTGGATTTTTGCAAAAAGTCCAGGGCCTCTTTTCCGTTACGCACTTCTATGATCTGGTAATCACGATTGTTTTTAAGAAGAATTTCCTTCATCAGCATCAGGTCATCCGCATCATCGTCGGCCCAAAGAATGGTGTTTTTCTGCATTTGCTTACTGTTAGGAAGGATCACCTGTCATTTATACCATATAGAATAAATCGCATCCCATACAGATAAATACTCATCCAAAGTTATTGCAGCAACACTTTTTTACGTGAGGGCTTAGACCGGCAAATACATTTGCTCGTTGAAACAATGTTAAGACTGGTTAGAGTTTTGTGCTTTAGCAGTAGCATGTTTAAAAAGTCCTGTAAGCTTATTAACCACGGCTGTTACAGTTAATAATTGATCGCCGTTTGTATCCGGCCAAATGGCATAATTTTTTGAGCTCTTCCTTTAAAATTCTATAGCATGAAAAAGACTCCTCTTTTATCTTGCCTGCTCGCTCTATTTCTTTTGTCGTCCTGCATTTCGCGGAAAAAATACCAGGAATCTTTATTAAGAGAACAGGACCTCATGGCAAAAAACACCCAGCTTAGCAATGATATCACTCAACTAAAAGGTCAAATTGAAGGTCTGCAAACGGACAATGCCCGGTTGGTAAAACAAATTGATGATGCTATGAAGAGGGCCTCAGATGCAACGGGCGTAGCTAACCTGACACAAAAACAATTAGAAGCAGAACAAAAACGTCTTTGGGATCTTCGCCGCTTACTCGATCAGCAAAGGGTAGCTGTTGAAAATCTTCGTAAAAAAATGGCTGATGCGCTTGGAGGATTTACATCTAACGAACTGCAGGTATTTACTAAAAATGGAAGAGTGTATGTAAGCCTGCAGGAGAATCTTTTGTTTCCATCCGGTAGTGCCGTTGTTAATCCAAAAGGCCGGGAAGCTTTAGGAACATTAGCGCAGGTGCTGAATATTAATCCTGACATTAATGTGGTAGTGGAGGGACATACAGATTCTATTCCTATCAGGGGAAAATATGAAGACAATTGGGCTTTAAGCGTAGCAAGGGCTACAGCCATTGTGCGTATACTGACAGACAATTATAAGGTGGACCCAACAAGAGTTACAGCTAGTGGCAGAAGTAAATATGAACCCGTGGATGCAAACATGACTGCCGAGGGCCGGCAACGAAACCGTAGAACCGAAATAATTCTGGCACCTAAGTTGGATGAATTAATGCAACTGTTACAGCAAAACCCTGTGCAGGATTCAACGGGAACGCAATAAGATTTACAGTTGATATTTGACGGTTAATAAACTGTAAGACTGACTTAAAACCTTAAACCTTTCATAATGGAAGACTTGTTTTCGACTAACCTGGCTATTAATAATCAGAACATTGTTTATAATGTAATATTTGATAACGAGAAATATGTTTTTCTTTCTGAAGCCGGCAATACAGAATTTCCTTCTTTTTCCTTTCGGCGGGAACATGATGAATGGCTTGACCAGGAACTGCTTTCCCCTGAGATAAAGAAGCAGGCGATTGATGCCCTTGAAAGGTATTTGATGAAACAACATTAAGACAATACCCTTACAGTTTACTGAACTAAACAGCTGCAGAAGTTCTTATCTTGTTTCTGCATGTTTACGTGAAAAATATTGTTTATTTAGGGCATGGAAGTACCCTTGATCCTAACACTGGCCATTGAAGAGAATGCCTTCCAGTTTTTTAATGCGTTACGCAAAATATATTTTCCGGCCGAGCGGAATTACATCGATGCCCACCTTACTCTTTTTCATTTGTTGCCTAATGAACCATCCATTATTGATACTGTGGAATTGGTGGCAAAAGGCCATGGCGACATATTATTGCATGTAAAAGAGCCGTCACTGACGGGTAATGGAGTGGTTTACACTATTGAATCTGATGAACTGGTCCGGCTACACAAATGCCTTCAGGAACAGTGGAATACTTTTCTTATTCCTCAGGACCAACAACAGCTATGGCCGCACATTACCGTTCAAAACAAGGTAGAACCCGGAGAAGCAACCGAGTTACTACAATTCCTGAATGAGAATTTTTGTGCTTTCTATGCAAAAGGAACCGGTTTACAGGTATGGGAATATCATAGCGGGCCCTGGAAATTGTTCAAACAATTTAATTTCATAAAGAACTAGAGAAAGAGGGTACAGCTTGAGGGTATAGCTTTAATAAGAAAATAGTTATGATTGCTCCAACACCGCAGCCTAATAAAGAAGAATATATTTTATCCCTTCGGTCCGTTTGTGCAAACAAGGCGAAGAGGACTCCAAAAACCCCAAAAAATAATCCCAATATAAAAGAGATCCAGTGAAAATAAAAGCTAGTGTTCTTCATACAAAACTTGAAAGTCGCAGCTGAACTGCAATTAATAATTTACTACCTGCTCTTCAATCAACTCAGGTATTTGTCTCCATTCATATTGCTGATTACGCAATTGCGGTTCAAAGCCGGCTTCCCTGATAGCATCCTGAATGGTTTTATAAGTAAATCTATGGGGAGCCCCTGCTGCACTTACTACATTTTCTTCTATCATTATAGAACCAAAGTCGTTGGCGCCCCCGTTTAAACAAAGCTGGGCAGTTTGTTTTCCTACCGTGAGCCATGAAGCCTGAATATTCTTCACATTCGGCAGCATAATACGGCTGATAGCGATCATACGGATGTATTCCTCAGGAGTAGTGAGGTTATGA
>DAIQPL010000095.1:0-13210 GCA_036787395.1 Flavisolibacter sp.
CGGGGTAGGCTAACAGCAGCTTTTGCAAAGGCAACTTTAAATAATGCATGAGCGCCAGAGGTGCCAGAAACTGTTCACAGAACTGCCTATAAGCAATCCATGGTTTTGTTTCATCCCATTTTTCAAATGACAAGGTATCGATGAATAACATTTTGCCTTTATGCCATTGAACATTGTAAGCCGACGCATCCTTTAATAACATTCCATACTTCATGGCTTCAACTGCCGCTTCCAATGTCAGTAAAGCCGCATCCTTAAGCATGTCGAAACACCATTCATATGGATAAGATATAAAAGGAATTCTTTCGGGTTCCAGCGTCTGGTACCATTCTTTCGAGCCTGTAAGGTTTTCAGCGATAGGCCGGTGCGGAATAAGTATTTTTCTGTCTACGAGGTGTTGATAGAATCCGCTTGAAATAAACAGGTCGTAATCATCCTTAAAACATCGGTTTACTTGTCGGTATAATACATTGTTATGATAAAATAAGAAGCCAGATGGATCGCGGTAAGAAGAAGGATGCTTGATAGGAGGCATCAGCGCATTTTCGTTTTCTTTTTGAACAAGCGGTACCACCAATGACGGATGTAAGCGGCAATATTTTTAAAAAAGAAAGCAACCCCTAATGCGGCCGCTACGATGGCCTGAACTAAATAACTGCCACTGCCGGGGTCAATATATAATAAAAAGTCTTGCATTAAAAATAACTCAGTTTAGTGTCCGGACCTAAAGTTAACAAGGTTTCATACATGAGCCGTATTGTTTGCTCAATATCACTTCGATGAAGCATTTCAACTGTTGTGTGCATATACCTGAGCGGGATGGAGATCAGCACAGAAGGACATCCGTCATTAGCATAGGCAAAAGAATCAGTATCGGTTCCTGTGCTTCTTGAAACAGCTCTTAACTGCACGGGTATTTCTGCTTTTTGCGCTACATCTTCCACCAACTGTAAAAGTTTATTATGTACGGCAGGTCCGTAGGAAAGTGAAGGGCCTTTGCCGCAGGAGGTATCACCTTCAACCAGCTTATTAATCATTGGTGTTGAAGTATCATGCGTTACATCGGTAATAATAGCAATATTGGGTTTTATTCGTCGGGCTATCATTTCAGCACCACGCAAGCCTATTTCTTCCTGTACGGCATTTACTATATATAAACCAAAGGGGAGCTTTCTTTTGTTTTCCTTTAAAAGACGCGCTACTTCCGCTATCATAAATCCCCCGATCCGGTTATCGAAAGCACGTCCGATATAATAGTCATAAGCCAGTTCGTCAAAACCGTCCTGGTAGGTAACCACTGCGCCTACATGAATTCCCAGCTCTTCTATTTCCTTTTTATTTCTCGCACCACAATCCAAGAAAAGGTTTTCCACCTTTGCCACAGGTTCCTTGTCTGTATTACTTAACCGGGTATGGATGGCAGGCCAGCCAAACACGGCTTTTACAGGCCCTTTTTTTCCATGAATTAATACTCTTTGTCCGGGCGCTATCTGGTGGTCAACACCTCCATTTCTTTTCAGGTACATCAAACCTTCGTTGTTGATATAATTGACAAACCAACTAATCTCGTCCACGTGGGCTTCTATAACTACTTTAAAAGGTTGGGTAGGGTTAATCACTCCAACAGCGGTACCATATGGGTCTGTGAAGACATCATCAACATAAGGCCTTACATAATCCACCCACAGTCGCTGACCTGTATATTCAAATCCAACCGGTGAAGGCGTATTGATATAATTCCTGAAAAAACCAAACGATTCATCTGTAAGAATTGACTTTTTTTTCGCCGCTTTTGCCATGCTTAAAAATTATCGGGCAAATTTAGCTAAAACTACCATTGGGGCAGACAACATCATCAGTCCGTCCAGTACAAAATAATAGAGATAATCAGATGAGCTTCTCTTGGATGGAGAATAAAGTAAACATAATAAGATGCCCGGAACAGCAAGTGCAGTAAGAATTAAAAAAGAAAAGGAATTAGTCAAAAGGCAAAGGCTAATTAAGAAAGCAGTAATTGATCCCCAAAATATAATATCAACGCCTCGTTCACTAAGTAATGTTATTAATGATTTTATATTTTCTTTCTTGTCCGTTTGTCTGTCCCTGTAATCAAACAAAATGCAAATGGCATAAATGAAGAAAAAGCGGTTAACAACGAAAAAGATTTCAGCTTCAGTCAGCCGGTTATGGTAAAATACTAAGGGCAGGATGGCAGTGACATGTGTCCAGGCAAAAGCCAAAAAAATAGTTTTCCCTATTGCTATTCTTTTTAAAAAAGAAAATAAGGGATGAGGAACTTTAGGTGCAGAATATAAAAAAGTAACAAAGGCTGTGATACCAAGCCACAACCAGTGACGGAGTAACAAAAAGGAAAATACAGCAGAAGCCAGCAGCCCAATAGCAAATAAAGCAAGGTGAATGT
Source organism: Flavisolibacter sp. (assembly GCA_036787395.1). Classification (GTDB taxonomy): domain Bacteria; phylum Bacteroidota; class Bacteroidia; order Chitinophagales; family Chitinophagaceae; genus Flavisolibacter. The sequence goes on from DAIQPL010000095.1 coordinate 2,423, forward strand.
GTTTGTTCCTTACATTCCAGATAATTTTTTCTGTAGGGCCGCCTACATTAGGTGGTGTAAGGTACCAGTGAAAATTGTAGCTGCAAACGGTGCCGGAAAATACAAAACCTGCCAAAGTAAAAGACAAACTTAGTCCAAAAAGCAAAGCTGTTTGATAAGCCATTAACACAGCGCATAACGCAATAAATAAACTGCTGAATACAAAGAAGTCGAAAACTTTTTTTAGCAAACTGCTGTGCAATCGATTATCTTATTACAATGACATGTGTAGTAGCCGTATCGCTTTTGTTGCCGGCTCTATCCTTTACCACAAATTTTAAATTAAGTGAATCCGGCTCCTTTTGGTTGCCGCTTCCAGGGATATTAATGGGAATAAGAGCAAGAGTAAGATTGGCATAGATAAGATCAACAAATACTTCTCCCTGTTGTGAATTCGGGAATTCAGGAATTTTGAATCCAAAAGGTGTGGATGAAGGCCCTTTTTTATTGGTCCGCTGCCGAACCATGAAAACTGAATCGGTAACATCGCCTTCTTTGTCTGTAAATTCAATAGTAACGCTTAGGGAACCATTAGGAGGAACAATACTTGTGCTGGTGGAAGTTATTTTAATCTGCGGCTTAGTTTGAAATTTATCTTTGTTGCAGGCAAATACTATTGCAGCGAATAAACAAAAAACGAGAATTTTTTTCATAATAATCTACTTATCAAATTTAAAGCATGAGCAGGAAACTACCTAAAACGGATAACCTGGAAGAAAAGGTATTTTCTATAAGCAACGAAGAAGCATTCCAGTCTATTGCTTTAGAGGTCTATGATTTTCAATATAATAACAACCCCGTTTATCAACGCTATTGCCAGATATTGGGCCGCACGCCTGAAACCATTCATCAAACAGATCAGATTCCTTTTTTGCCTATTTCTTTCTTTAAAACGCACCGGGTAGTTACCACCAGCTTCAATCCGCAACTTGTATTCCAAAGTAGCGGTACTACCAGCACAACAGCCAGTGTTCATTATATAAAGGACATACACTTATATGAAAAAAGCTTTTTGGCCTGCTTTGAAGTTTTTTATGGCGCGGTTGAAAACTATTGTATCCTGGCCTTATTGCCTTCTTACCTTGAAAGAGGAAACTCGTCTTTAGTGTACATGGTGAAACGCCTTGTTGAAAAATCGAACCATCCTGACAGCGGCTTTTACCTGTACGACCATGAAAAACTTTATAAGGCTATCCAGGTCCTGGAAGGATCAGGTCAACAAACCATATTAATTGGTGTCACCTTTGCCTTGCTCGATTTTGCGGCACAATACCAGCTTTCTCTAAAAAATACAATCGTCATGGAAACAGGAGGCATGAAAGGCCGCCGAAAAGAGCTGACCCGTGGAGAACTACAAAAAGACTTAAAATCAGCTTTTGGTGTAAACGAAATACATTCTGAGTACGGAATGACGGAGCTTTTGTCGCAGGCATATTCTATAAATGGCATCTTTCGGACGCCGTCCTGGATGAGAATTATATTGAGGGAGGAAACAGATCCATTAAACTTGATTAATTCGCCTGGTGCGTCGGGTTTAATTAACGTTGTGGACCTGGCCAACTTATATTCCTGTAGTTTTGTTGCTACAGACGACGTGGGCAAATCAACCACAAATGGAAACTTTGAAGTTTTAGGACGCATGGATAACAGTGATATCAGGGGCTGTAGTTTAATGGTGATGTGAGACAGATTTTGAACCTTGCCATTTTTATGTTAGTGGAAATTGCCCTTGTTTGTTTGATTTACCGCCCTTAAGCAACCAATTAATCTATATCTACGTATTCATTGTTAATCGATAGAGGTTGGAATTACTACACACTATTAACGGATGTATTCAGAATAATCAAAGAGACCAGAAAAGTCTCTATGAGAGATATTATGGCTATTGTCTTAAAATAGTCTTCCGTTACATCTATCGGTATGACAAGGCAGTAGATGTAGTTAATGATGGGTTTGTTAAAGTATTCCGAAGCTTTTCAAGATTTGAATATAAAACAAGCGAGAGCCTTGAAATGATGCTAATGGGATGGATGCGAACAATTATGATCAACACTGCCATTGATCATTTAAGGAAAAATAATTTTCTGCCCGAAATTGGAGATATATCTGAAACTATTTGGATGCATGAGGACAAAAGTCAGGGATCTGACCATACCTTATTATATAAGGAACTGGTAAAGGAAATAAAAAAACTGCCTCCCTCGTATAGAACTGTGTTTAACATGTATGTAATAGACGGTTTAACCCACCAGGAAATTGCTAACGCTTTGGGCATCTCTGTAGGAACATCAAAATCAAATCTATCTAAGGCAAGGGTGATCTTGCAAAAAATAATAAAAAACAATGATGAAGAAGTAGTTGTATGCAGTATGTAAATGACGATATGGATGAATTGTTTCGAAAGGCAGGAGAAGGTTATCCTTTGGATACTTCTGGTGCTGACTGGGAAAAGATTGCTAAAGAACTGAATGGTCCTGGGCAAAACCCTGTTGCATCCAAAAGAAACCACAGGAAGTTGCTCTGGCTGTTAGTGTTAATACCGTTCAGTTTTATCTGTAATCAATATTTTGCAGGTACTGATGAGAGTATGGATAAGGCGGCTATAGATAAAAGTGCTATTAATTCATCTTCGCAATCAGTTCAAAAAAGTAGCCCATCAACGAGTGGAATACAGAAAGAAGGGGAGCGATATGGTCCAAAGGACTTAGGCGAGAAAAATAATAAAATTAATAATCTCAGTAACCTACTCGTAAGGACAGAAGCCGCGAATACACCAAATAAAATAAGCAAAAAGGAAAGAATTTATAGGGAGAATAAAAATAACGCGTCAAATGAAGTAGGTGCCGGTGATTTCACTATTGAAAATGATCTTATCACTCCAAGACGTAACCAGGTATTGGCATTAAGCACTAAATCGTATCCGGATTTTACTCTTTCGTCCAAACTGGCTAATCACAAAAACATTTCAAGTCTAAATGACAAGAAAATACAGGAATTTAATCATTACAAGAGATTTTATGCCGGACTAATAGGGGGCCTTGATGCCACTACTATAAAATTTCAGAAAATACAAGACGCCGGATATGATTATGGGTTGTTACTTGGATACCAGTTGGCTAAAAAATGGAGTGTGGAAGCAGGAGTTTTTATAGACAAAAAGATTTATTATACAAAAGGCGAATATTTTAATGTTTCGAAACTGGCCTATAGACCACCTAATTCTGAAGTTACAGAGGTGTCGGGTGATTGTAAGATGATTGAACTTCCCTTAAGTGTAAAATACAATATATCTACCTCTCAAAAATCATCATGGTTTTCAACTGTTGGCGTTTCTTCTTATTTAATGAAGAAAGAAAATTATGATTATGTTTATTATTATGGGAACACAGGGACGTTTGCCACCCATTCCAAATCGTATGAAAATACATCTAAGAATTTCTTTGCTGTAACGCAGGTATCCTTAGGATATACCCATAAAGTTGGGTCTGTTGGGGACATAAGAGTTGAGCCTTATTTAAAAATACCTATTTCACGTGTAGGTTTTGGTGAACTCCCATTATTGAGTGCAGGACTTCATGTAGGTATTACAAGAAAGTTATTCTAATCCTGACGCGGCTTGCATAAAACAAGCAACCTCCTTACAATACGTTGCGTATTGACTTAACAGTATTGATATTGTCCAAGTAAAATGCATGGAAAATTTAAAAACGCACGATCTGCTCAATAATGTTTCATTAACCAAGCCCAGGCAACTGGAAGCAGTTGTGAAAAGGCGGGTGCTGGATTCGTACGTTTTGAGTTCAGCCAAGTTTCCGTTAGAAAACACCACCAATCTTTATTCAAAAAGGATCATTGACCTTATCTTTTCTTCCCTTACCATTATTTGCATCTTGACGTGGCTTATCCCACTTATTGCACTATTTATTAAGTTGGATAGTAAAGGGCCAGTTTTTTTTCTGCAAAAAAGAAAGAAAAAAGGTAAAGGGTCATTTATCTGCATAAAGCTAAGGACCATGGTATTAAACCAGGAGGCTGACAGTCTTCCGGCTTATCATAATGATCATCGGATTACCAGGGTAGGAAGCGTTTTGCGTAAACACCATCTGGACGAACTACCGCAATTTTTCAATGTTTGGTTAGGACAGATGTCTCTTATAGGTCCGCGTCCTTATATGATTAGTGATAATCAAAAATATGAGAATGTTATACCGTCTTACCATATCAGGCATAGAGTAAAACCGGGAATGACTGGCCTAGCACAATCCATGGGGTTCAAAGGGACTTTGTTGAACACTTATGAAATGAACAGAAGAGTAGAATTGGATATTTATTACATCCACAATTGGTCTTTTATACTGGAACTGAAAATTTTATACCGAACCTTACTTAAGTTGTTTTACTATAAATAAATAATGTTCTCTTTCCTAGAATCGGCTATTTGACTTTATATAACCAAAAACAACTGCCATTTGATTCACGTCCTTAGAAATACGTTGCGTGTATTGACAAAAAAAGAAAAGAATAAGTTCAATACAGGGATCATCTTAAATTTCCTTGTTAGCATTGTTGATATTGGATCACTGGTTATACTTCTTTTTATTATAAATTTTTATACGCAACCAAACAATAGAGTAGAGCTTTCTTTTCTCCCACATTGGCTTCTAAACAGAAGTTCTCCTTTGCTGATAGCTGTTTTTTTTGTTTTGTTCAGTGCTAAAAATTTTGCAGCTTTTTTGGTATTCAGATCACAGTACCGTTTTGTTTACCAGGTTGCCAATCGGCTTTCCCAGGACAAGCTTCTTTCTTTTTTTAGAGGTGGATATATTGATTATATAAGTATAGATTCTGCCTCACACGTTCGAAGGATAAGCTACCAGCCAACAGACTTTTGCCAACATGTAGTGGGCGGTATGCAACAGATTATTATTGAATCCATGTTGGTATTATTGACTATTACAGCCATAATTCTTTTTAACCCGGGACTATTTCTTCTGCTTTTTGTTATCCTGCTTCCACCAATTACGATGGTTTTTTTCATTTTAAAAAAAAGGCTGCAATCCGGTAGTATGCAAGTGAAAACGAACAGCGAAAGATCATTGCAGTATTTACATGAAGCTTTAAATTCCTATGTTGAAAGCAATATTTATAATAGGAAAAGTTTTTTTGTTTCCCGGTACTCAATATATCAGCACCGGTTTAATAAATATCTTTCCGATTCTATGATCGTGCAGAGTATGCCTCACCGCATAATAGAAGTGTTTGCAGTACTGGGGTTATTTATATTAATAGGAGTAAAGCAGGGAACAGCTGCAACAGGAACATCTTCTCTTGTAACCATAGGAGCTTTCATGGCTGCTGCTTATAAAATAATTCCCGGTATTGTCAGGATTTTAAATTTGAGCGGGCAAATAAGAACTTATGAATTTATTCTTAAGGACCTGCTTTCTACACAGCCTATTATAGAGAGCGAAAAGTATATGGCAGCGAGCAAAATTGAGTGTGTTGAATTCAGGAATGTTGGTTTTTCGTTTTCTGGCAGGCCCATGGTTTATAAACTGCAGTTCTGCTTAAAGAAAGGGGATTTACTGGGCATTACCGGAAAGTCGGGTGAGGGCAAAACCACTATGCTTAATTTATTGCTTGGTTTCTTAACTCCGGAAGATGGGGAAATACTAATTAATAACAGGGTTGCTGACAGTGCTGACAGGCAACAATTTTGGCCGTCAATTTCATATGTAAAGCAAGATACATTTTTGTTACATGACACCATCCTTCAAAACATTACCCTGGAAGAAGCAAACCATGATTCCAACAGGTTGAACTATGCAATTGAAGCATCTGGATTGAAGGAGATAATAGCATATCCGGAAGGTCTTCAAAAAGTAATCACTGAAAATGGAAAGAATATTAGCGGCGGGCAGCAGCAACGTATCGCCATTGCCCGTGCATTGTATAAAAATGCAGACCTGGTTATTTTGGATGAACCGTTCAATGAATTGGATGAATCTTCAGAAGTTGTATTGTTAGAGCATTTTAAGCAATTGGCACATACAGGTAAGCTGGTTATATTAATCACACACAATAAAAAAAGCTTGTCATACTGCAACAAAATAATTTCACTGGATGAATAAGCCCTTACAAACTCTTGTCATTCTTACACCTGCTTTTCCAAAAAATGAATCGGAGACGGGATGGGTGCCCACGCAGCAAATATTGGTTAGGGAATTGAAAAAGCAATTTCCTTTAGTCAACATAGTTGTACTTAGCTTTCTTTACCCTTATGAAAAAACAGAATATAATTGGCATGGTGTAAACATAACTGCCTTTGGTGGAATTAATAAACGAAAGCTCAAAAGATTACAACTTTGGCAAAACACCTGGAAAAAACTTAGGGAAATCAGGAAAGGAAATAACATCATCGGCATTTTGAGTTTTTGGTGTGGTGAATGCGCATTAGTAGGGAGGTATTTCAGCCGTATGTATGGTATAAAACATTATTGTTGGATTTGTGGGCAGGATGCAAGGAAGCAAAACCGGTATGTGAAGTTTATCCGTCCACCAGCAAATGAACTCGTTGCCATTTCTGACTTTGTTGCCGGTGAATTTTGTAAGAATCATGGTACAAAACCAGGGTACACTATTCCAAATGCGATTGATCAAAACATGTTTTCTGCGTTTGCTCCAGGAAAAAAAGATATTGATGTATTGGCAGTAGCCTCTATCCATGCTTTAAAACAGTACAATATTTTTGTTTCGGTAATAAAGACATTGAAGTCTTATTTGCCCGGTATTAAGGCGGTTCAGGTAGGAGATGGGGAAGAAAAAGAAACATTGAAAATGTTGATTAATGGAGCCGGAGTTAGCCAAGATATTAATTTATCAGGAATGCAACCGCATGAGGAAGTTTTGAAATTAATGCAGCGATCTAAAATTCTTTTGCATCCTTCTGCCTATGAAGGCTTCAGTACCGTGTGTCTTGAAGCATTGTATGCCGGCGCTCATGTTATCAGCTTTGTAAAGCCAATGGATCATGAGATCAAAAACTGGCATATTGTAAAAACGGAAGAGGAAATGGGAAAAAAAGCTTTGGAACTGCTGTCTGATTCTCATATCCAACATGAGCAGATATTAGTTTATTCCATGGAGAATATTGCGAAACAGTTCATGTCTTTATTCCACCATAATATTGCTATTTAAATGGGCAGTTCAATGAAAATTGTGAATGCCAGTTTTTTTTATGATGACAAGGTTGCAACTGAAGAGGAACTCTTACGGCAGCACTATACGACCACCGGCTGGGGGGAAGCGCTCCAGCGCCAAGGTGTTGAAGTAATCATCGTCCAAAGATTTAGTAAAGAGAGTTCGTTTCAACAAAATGGCGTTCATTATTATTTTATAAAAGACGGGCTTGGGGGAGAACTAAAAAGCTGGCACACTCCTTTAAAATGTTTAAGAAAGATTGCAGAGATAGATGCCGATGTAATTCATCTGCATGGTTTCCGCCTTTCTTTACAAACTTTTTTTTTGCGACTCATGCTCAGGAAAAAAACAGCTATCATTATCCAGGATCATAAATCTCCCGGTGGAATAAAAAGGCTTTTTTATAGCTTTCTAAACCTTTGCGCTGATGGATTTTTCTTTACTTCAACGGAACAGGGAATGGAGTGGCTAAGAAGAAAGAAACAGTTCCATAAAATTATGCCCGTAATGGAAGGCGCCACTTTTTTTAATTTTGAAACCAGGGATGCTGACAGGCAACTTAGGTATTGTGACAGGGCCACTGCCAGAAATAAAACGGGCATAGCTGGTTCCCCGGTTTTTCTTTGGGTAGGAAGATTAGACAATAATAAAGACCCTTTAACTATATTAGACGGATTTGAGCTTTTGCTCCAAAAACATCAGAATGCAACTCTTTATATGATCTATAGTGCAGATGGCCTGTTGAACCAGGTGAAGAGCAAAATCGATCATTCCTCACTACTGAAAAGCAGGGTTCATTTAGCAGGTAAAATTGAACACGATGAGCTGGAAGCCCATTATAACAGTGCCGACTATTTTGTATTAGGCAGCCATTATGAAGGCAGCGGCTATGCTTTAAGTGAAGCAATGAGTTGTGGTTGCATACCGGTAGTTACTGACATTCCAAGTTTCAGAATGATGACGAATGAGGGGAGGCTAGGTGCTTTGTGGCAAACAGAAAATAAAGAATCATTCGCTGAAGCTGCGATGCTTGCCATGAACAAACCTTTGGAGCGTGAAGCCAATACCTGTATTGAATTCTTTGAAAACAAGCTTTCTTTTGATGCTATAGCCCGAATAGCAAAGGTTCATTATCAGAAAGCAGTAGAATCGCGGTCAAAAATGTAATGACATATTTTAAACGTATAGCAATTTTAAGTGTTAATAGACACTTATATGATACAAGTATAAGTTACTACTTCTCTCTATAGCATCTTCTTTTTTGTCAATCAGATTGACCTTGTATAGTTTGAATAGCTGCGAATCCAATTTAGAAATGCGCTGTGGTGAGTTGATAGAAATCATATATACCTGGTAAATTCTTTCTTTTTCGAAAAGATACTTGAAACCTTGGCTATACCGGTTGGATGCCTTTGTCATGGCACCTACTTCCTGGTTCCACAGCAGATAAGACGCCTCTTTTTGCAGGTCCACACAATAAAAAGATGTATCCATAAATGCGGAAAGTGTATTCAAACACCAATAATCTGTCACCATTTTATTATTGACAGGTATTTCCTTTACAAATTTATTAACCAGATAGCCGTTTGAAAAAGGTAATTTAATTTCTTTTGAAACTGCAAAAAGACCGCCAATTAATTGAATAACCAGCATACAGCTGATAATGCGTTCCTTCATACAACTAACAAAACTATTGTGGCTGTATAACCAGTAGGCTACCAAAAACCCAGCATACATAAATCCTACCTGCCTGGCATTGGAAAACGGGATAATGGTTGAAGCCATAAATATTAAAATCACATAGCTAAGAAAAAAGAAAAGACTTTTTTTACTTTCCTTAAGGATTGTTATAGCTAGCCCCATCAAACCTGCTGATAGTACTATAATAATCCATTTCATGAGGCTCCACTTGACTTCTAATAAAAATTGAGTATTCCAAAAATGATAGTTCCACCATGCAGGAACTGGAATAAAAGCTTTTACAGGGGCTTTTACCATAACGGCTAACTGGTTTACGTTCCAACGTTGCAGCCAGAACTGTACTCCCAATGAACTGTCTGGAGGTGGAAAAATAAAATAGATAGATGGTAGTAAAACGGTTATGCCTATGAATGTATGTAAAGCAAGTATGGCCATCTTTTTCTTTTCTTCGCGGATCAGCATAAGAAAATATACATGCAGGCTCGCCGCCATTAGCGTAGCTAACAAATGAGTATTTGAAAGTAAAAACAAAAGGGAGTAATACAGAAGATGTTTATGCTTTAAGTTTTTATTCAAGAGCAAGCATATGCAGAAAGCGAGGAGCAGTCCAATAGAATAATTTCTGCTTAGAACTGTATATTCAAATAAGAAAAAGTATCCAAAGGGAAGGAGTACCCGGTTGGATAATGGTAACGGCGAATAAAATAATAATAAAAAGACAACCAGTGATGCAATAAAGAAGTGAACCAGCTGAATAGAAGAAGGATTATGAGTAAGTTTTGAAACGAACCAAAGAATGGTGTACCATAAAGGAGGATGTCCTTCATATCTTGTATTTAAAATTAGTTCAAAAAAGTTTTTACTCCCTTTTGCAATATTCCAACTGTGAATTTCATCTCCCCATAGTTCATGATGTGCTGCCGTGTATCCTGCTATTATTAGATATAAAAAAAATGCCGCCCAAAGTAAAGGGGTCGTCAAAAAAGTTTTCGCTTTCATCCCATTCATGTGCATTTTTCACCTTTTAAAGCCTAGACCATACCATCGATTTTTCAATTCATACATGTCTCTATAAACCTGGCTCAATAACTTTTTGTTTTCTTTTTGCCGCTTTGTAATAGGGATTTTGACCCGTTGCAATTATCCAAATAGATTTTAGCGCCGCACGCACCATTATTTTGTTTTCTGAAAAAAGGAAAATTGACAGGTTGCCCGCTAAGGACCAAATTAGCCACCTTGTTTTAGTCCTTTTCAAATTTTTTTTAGTCTTTATAAAATAATGAAGCGCTAATGTCCGTCGATAATATTGTAAAGGTTTTTGCAGACGGTTTGTAGCTTCCTGGTGATGATAGGCTAATGCACTATTCAAAACATGAATACCCGGAGCGGGAAGCCCCATGGCTACACCGTAATTATCGCCTAAGCCATGCCGGTCAAGCACTTCATCATAGGGCGAAACAACAAGCCACTCTTTTTTTATTAGCGAAGCTCCTAAACTATAAACAGGGGTCGTAAAATAATCACCTGAAAAGTCGGTGATAACCGGCCAGCCTGCTTTAGAAATATGATTCCCTTTCGTTTTATAGTATTGTTTTATCCTTCGCATTACAATATTATCTGCGCTGCAATTGATTTCTCCCCATATACCAAGTTGAAAAATAAATTTCCAGAATAATTGAAAGCTGGAATTTTCGGGAAAAGTTGCCTGCCATTTTTTTTGTACTTGCTGTAACCACAGGCCGGAAACAGCAGCTACATTGGGATGTTTGTTTGCATGAGAAGCCAGTTTTTGTAAAAAATCGCCAGGTAATTCCAAGTCATCATCACATAAAAATATCCATGGAGAAC
>DAIQPL010000096.1:0-13177 GCA_036787395.1 Flavisolibacter sp.
CCAGCTCGAAAAATGAAGGCTAATACTCATCAACAACAGCATGAAATATTTAATCGTAATTACTTTGAAAGGAGCAAGTAGAATTAAATCGATATTCTATAAAATATCACCTTAAAGATTAACCGATGGTGCCCGCAAACAAATCAAGGCAACCTGTTGAACAAAAGAAATGGTCTCCCCTCTTCAGGTGAGGCCTATCATGTTTATGCGTTTGCACCTGCATTTTACATACGGGATCAATATGCACGGTGGAAGAGTGGACATTAAATTCAAAAACTTCGGTTTCTTCTGTAAGATTCTTAAAGACTTGCGGTCCTTTTGGCTCAAAGCTAACCGAACTGTTGGCTGCGATCGCATCGAGGAAATTTGATGAACACCAAAAACTGCCTGCATTTGCCCTTGCTGCAATACGTGAAGTAAGATTTATAGCAGTGCCAAAGTAGTGATTACGACGCTGCAGCACTTTTCCAAAGTGTAAACCTCCATGTAATTGTAAAAAATGATCTTCCCCCGAACTATTTTCAATAAGTCTTACTGCTGTCTTCAACATATCATCGGCTGACCTGGAAATTAGCATTATCTCGTCTCCTGTTTGTTCATGAAGATGTACGTTGTTCGTAAGTGAATCTTTGACCATATCCACGTACTTATCAATTACGTCAGCTGCCGAAACAGCACCGTGTATTTCTGTTAGCGCCGTGTAACCTGATAAATCGGCAAACAATATTGCCATGTTTTGTTCCATGTTTATGTTGATTTGGTTGTTGGATAAAATAAGCCGCTCTCTAGGGAGCGGCTCGAGGATGTTAATGACCAGAGACATCACAATTGCAGCTTTTGCCAGATGTACCGCAAGTGCAACTTTCGCAAGTGCAAATTTCACAATTACAATTTTCACTACTGCATTTAGTCTGAATGTTGGTCTGTACGCTTTGTGCTTTAATTTTCAATTTCATAATTTTTGATTTTTTGATAACACAAAGCTAGAGCCAACACGTAGTGTCAATGTTATACTACTTTGGGAAAGGTTTACAGAATTTTTGGATCATACCTGGTCGAGGGCTTTGCGCTTGCTTGCGCCTACCTGCCTGAAATGGGATGGGGTTAACCCTGTTATTTTTTTGAACTGGGAAGAAAGGTGTGCCACACTACTATATTCAAGGTCAAACGCAATTTGGGATAAGGTTGCCTGGCCGTACACCAATAATTCTTTCGCCTTTTCAATGCGTTGCTCGATAAAAAAGTTTTCTATTGTACGTCCTTCAACAGAAGAGAAAAAGTGACTCAAATAGGTATATTCATGATGAAGATGATTTGAAAGATAATGAGAGAGTTTTGTTTTGGCATCCATTTCATCTACTTCATTTCTTGCCTTTTTTATAACCAGTTGTTTTATCTTTTCAATAAGGCCGGTCATACGGTTGTCAATTAATTCCAACCCTATAGCAGAAAGTTTTTCTTTCAAAAGGTTCTTTTTAGTATCCTCAATTTCGTTGCACAAATGAATCTCACCCGTCAGCACACTATGAAAAGGAATGGCGTTTTCCCGTAAAATTTCTTCAACAGCTAATGTGCACCTGTGGCAAACCATATTCTTAACGAGCAGCATGGAAGACATAGCCGGTAAAGGTAATAACAAAATAAAAAGGGAATGTTATGAGCAGGCCTTACCAGGCAATCTATCCTTTCAGCAGTTGATGCGAAGTTGGTTACCCCCACCAGAATGCAGCCGCAATCAGGCAATAAAGTCCAATCAATGCTAAACCTTCCATCCAGATGGATTCTCCGTCAAAAACAATGAAGGCGCTAACAATAACTGCCAATGCCAAAGCAGCCAATAACATAGGAGGAAGCACAAAAGATAAAATAGCACCACCTAAAAAGAAGGAAAGCAATACCAGCAATGGAAATAATCCTAAAGCAATTTGAAGTGAACTGTTTAATATAACGCTAACCGAATAATCGGATTGATTTCGATAAGCCAACTGTATACCCACGAGGTTTTCAATTGCGTTGCCGGCAATGGCCACAATTACCAGCCCGGCAAACGTATCGTTAATGCCTAATGTGCTCATGGCAGGTTGCAAAGCTTCTACAAACCAATCGGAAACAAACGCTGCTCCTATACCCGCCGCAGCCAACACAGTAAGCGTTAAAGAAAGTGGCCACCCGGCACTTTGTTTTTCTTCCTGTGGATGGGGTGAAACAACCGCCTTGTCCCCTTTCAAAAAAAAATAGGTGCTTGCTCCAAACAAGACTAACAATATGATGGCTACAAAAACATTCAATGTATTCAAATGCGATTCAGCAGAAGTATGTAACATCCTGGTAAGGGTAGGAACGGTTATGGCGGCAAATGCCAATATCATTAATGTAGCAATCATTTTTGGCGGCCCGGATTTAAAGCGTTGGGTACCATGTCTGATGCCACCAACAAATAAGGCTAATCCAAAAACAAGAAGAGAATTGCCCAAAATAGAACCGATCAGTGCTGCCTGTACTACTTTATCCAGGCCAGCCCTTAATGCAAAAATGCAAACAAATAATTCGGGCAGGTTGCCCAGTGCAGACTGTAGAATTCCGGTAGCACCGGGACCCATACGTTTTCCTAATTGCTCTGTTGCGTATCCAACAATTACTGCCAGTAGCGCAAGGGCAGCCGCAGTTATTATAAAAGCAATTAACGCGTTCGCATGAGTAAAATGTAAGACGCCTGCAATGGCCGTAACAATTAAAGACGATAGGATGATGAGTTTTTCTTTTCTATCCATTGTTTAATGTATAAATGTCTTCATAAAATTATGCGCCACTGTCATTCATAAGATTTAATTGAACAGCAGGGTATCACTCCTTACACAAAACAACTTTAAAGAAACGGGAGAAAACTATCTAGCAGCAGTGAGTATAATATTACGAAACTCGATAGGTCCGTGGTCACCCTGTAAAAGCAGCGGCCCGGGTTCTCCTTCCCTACTATTAAGAGCACCTCCTGTAATGCCAGGTATCTCCTGCCTGCAAATGATAGTTTTGCCATTGGCTACTACCGTTATAAATCTTCCTACAAGGGTGATATCATAGGTTTGCCACTCGCCTGCTGATTTTGCTACCTGTTCAATAGGCGAAAGAAATCCATATACACCACCCAACTCGCCTGACAAAGGTTCTAAACCCTTACTATCTGCGATCTGTACCTCGTAACGTCCGCGCAGGTAAACGCCGCTATTGCTACCTTTTGGATAACGAAATTCTATATGCAGTTTAAAGTCAGAAAAGCTTGCATCGGTTACAATATTGGAACCTGATTTGGGGCTGCGGAGGATTCCGTTTTCTGCTTTCCATTGATTTTCTCCCAGCGCATGCCATCCTTTTAAATCAGTGCCATTGAACAGGCGCACTGGATTTCCCCAAACAGGATCTTTTCCGCGCCTGAGAGAGGGAGCACGAACAGCCGACCAACTGTAATTTTTACCATCACTGCTTACCATTGTACCAGTTAGGCTATCACCCTGTACAGCACCTTCAAAGGAAATGTCATTTTGTTCTTGTTCCCATTGAGGGGGCAAAGAAAAACTGATTTTGCCGCCACCGAAGTTGACACGGGAAATGGGGCGTGCACTTCCTGATATGCCAACGAAATGTCCAACCAGTGTACGGATGCCGGAATGCCGCACTTCCAGCCAGGAAGGATAAGTTTTCCCTGACATATAAATGGTCATGTCCCATCTGCCTTCAATAGAAAATGAATCAGGTTTTATGGGTGGCAGGATCGAAGCCTTTGCTGTAGTTAAAATAGATATGGAAAGAATCAGTGTAAGTAGCAGTTTGAAATTATGTTTCATGTTGGTTACTGTTTAGTTTGGACTGAGATTGGATATGAATATAGGTTTTTGACCAGTTTTTACTTCATTATTTTAAGCAAAGTAGAAGAAGCCACTTCGGGAAATGAAAGTTCTCACTACTGGTTGATATAAACATGTGGCGAAGCAGGATCGATAACCTGCACGGTGTCTTTGTTCAAATAAAAAGAAAGGATACGGTTGATACAGGTACATTCAAGATCATGACTCCCTTCTTTAGTATCACGGGTTTCAAAGATGCCAAATAAACTGTCGCTCCTCTTTATAGCCGGCAAGTAAAGTATGTAATCATAAAAGCTTCTTAGAGTTACCGCTTCAGCGTTTGGACGAATGGACAGAGTATCCTGCCTGGTGGTATAGACTGCATTATGACTCGTTAGCAGGGCAGTATCCAGGAGACTGGCAAAATTCGAGTTCTTTGTGTACCGGCGAACAACAATTGTATCGGTAGTTGTATTGGCAAAAGAAACATAGTCCATATATAATGTGGCCGCAGTACAATAACAGGTTCTGCTGCAGGAAGCGAGGAGCATAATAACAATAGCCAGAAGTACCGAAAATCTTGCTCTCATGAGAATGGTTGGTTTAATGACTTTATACCTTTGCAAATTAGGAACAGAACAAACAATAAAAATAGGGTTTTCATTTCTTGTTCAATGGCAGCTATGCTCTGGTCATTAAACTTTGTCCTGAATACTGCCGGCCTATGCTCACTGCGTTGTACATATTACTTCGTACGAATAAAGATTCCGGTTGTGCCGGCACAAAAAATGGCGACGCGGTGTTTTATAACCTCTTCGCTAAAAGCAACAACCAATCCCATCAAATGGTATAAGCCGGCTAAGGTATGAGCATGAAATTTGTAATGGATACCAGATGCTCAGAAAACTATTTGTTAGCCGCGTCGTTCGTAACAATGATGATCCCCAGATTGCTTATACAATCGCTACCATTCTTTCTTTACTCATAGTACCCGGTTGTTCCACTTTTTCAGGCCAGGTACCTACACAAAATATAACAGGCCTTTTGTTACTTGGACTTTTATTGGGCGCTGTCATTATGTTTTTAATTATCAGGCTGACCCGTTCGGGAAAGCAAAATGTGCCGAATGAAAATTCTCATACCGTTGTTGAAAGCATGCGAAAAGTTTTTAAGGTTGTTTTTGCTGAAGGGCACTTTAATGAGTTGTACAATTTCGAGCAAACAAAAAAGTTGCTTGGATTTATACCCGCTACCAAACGTGCCCTGGTTATCATTGAAGCCAAGGTTTTAGTAGGATATGATTTCGAAAAATGTGTGTGGGAAACGGATGAGGCGAACCAAAAAATCAGTTTAGTTTCCTTTCCCGAACCAGAAATCATCAGCATAGAGCCAGATTACAAATACTACAATTTTGATGAAAACCTTTTTAATTTATTAGGCCGTGACGACCTTACCCGCATACAGGCAAATGGCAAAAAGCAGGTAGAATTGGCTGCGATAAAAAGTCATTTGCCAAAGATAGCCGCTGACCAGATGCGCACCCTGCTTACTGAAGTGGTTCAATCAAAAAACTGGCAATTAGAAAATACGCATAAGATCATGGAAGGTGAAAGAAAATTAGCTTCCTCGTTAAGGAAATAGGCCGGTAGCGACTTCAATTATATTAGCCGAAATTTTTCTTTGGCATTGTTGTAATGCTTCGCCCCTAAACATTTGGACACCACTTCCCCGGGAATGAAGCAGGCTTTTGGATAGATAAAAATCTATCTTTAATTAAATTACTTAAATACCCAAAACAATCAATTGCGGAAGCTGGATATCTAATGTGTTTAAAAGAAAAACTATGAGAAAAACCCTGCTGCTTATTTGTATAACAAACCTGTTTTTTGTTGTTGCCTCGGGACAACCCTATAAAGGCATGCTAGAACTTTCAAAACTTCCTGTGCCTCCTCCTCATTATCTACAGGAATATACATTTGATACAACTTTAAATGCAGAAGCATGGAACATACAAAAGAAAGGATTGCATGTATCATTTGCATCAACCGATGAATTATACTTCAGGACAGAAGTTCCCGAACTCGAAAAAGAATCAACAACATGGCAGGCAACAGCATGGAAGGGCGAACGACTGAATACGCAGATACTGGTGTGGTCGCCTGACACTTTGAAGCAGGTTCGTTTTATTTTAAATGATTTAAAGAATGAAAAGGGTAAGTTAATAGCCGGCAGTAACTCTAACATTTACATGGTTCGTTATGTGGCAGGGAACTATCCTTACGGAGCTAAAGATGTAACCTGTGGAGCAAGTCCCTATAAAAATCTTTACCTGATGCCAGACAGGTTTGAAGCTTTTGAGCAGTTTGATTTACCCGGCAGAACAGTGAGACCAGTCTGGCTTTCTTTCAACATACCAGCAGGTACTGAAGCCGGAATTTATAAAGGAACAGTCCAGGTAAAATCAGATAACTACACGGCAACACTGAATATTACACTGACTATTCAAAACCAGTTATTGCCTAAACCTTCTGAATGGAAACACCGGCTTGATCTGTGGCAAAACCCGTGGGTAATTGCATGGAAAAACAATCTAAGTCCCTGGTCGGAAGAACATAAATTATTGTTGAAAAAGCATTTGAAATTATATGCTGATGCTGGTGGCAAATATATTACTACCTATGGCGTTCATTCGCCCTGGGCAGATAATTCATACATGGTTGAAGGAACTATGATTGAATGGATAAAACGCAAAGAAGGTGGATGGAAGTTTGAGTACACCATTTTTGACGACTATGTGCAATTGGCTATGAGCGTTGGAATTGACAAGGCGATAACGATTTACACGCCGGTGCCCTGGGGATTCCGGTTCCGGTATAAAGATGAAAAAACCGGGAACTATGTGTATGAATCATGGGCTCCCGACTCTAAAGAATTTAAATCTTTCTGGAATGTTTTTTTAACTGACCTGAAAAAACACCTCGAACAAAAAGGTTGGTTTGAAAAGACCTACCTGGGCATCAATGAAAATGCAATGGATCAAACACTGGCTGCTATTAAAGTAATTAAAGACCATTCAAAAAACTGGAAGATTACATATGCCGGCGACTGGCATAAGGAGTTGGACATCCTGTTGGATGATTATTGTTTTCTCTATGGTAAAGAATCTAATGTTGATATAGTGAAAAAAAGATCTGCCAGAGGTCAAACAACAACCTATTATGTTTGTTGCAATCCGCCGGTGCCCAATAATTTCATATTCTCACCGCCTGCCGAAGGAAGATGGCTGGGCTGGTACACAGCGGCTCACGGCTATGATGGATTTTTGCGCTGGGCTTATGATGCATGGCCTGCAGATCCTATGAGAGATGCTCGCCATGAATTGTGGCCAGCCGGTGATTGTTTCCTGGTCTACCCTGGCGGCAATAGTTGTATTCGTTTTGAAAAGCTGAGAGAGGGTATTTCCGATTTTGAAAAGATCAGGATACTTAGAGAAAAAGCTGCAAAGTCAACTGATAAAACCGTACAGAATTTACTGGAGCAACTGGACCAGCATTTAAAAACGTTTTTAGCCGAAAAAGACTTTGATACAAAAAAAATAACCAATGATCTCATTAAAGGAAAAAACATTGTTGAACAACTCACTGAACAACTGGCACTCCTACTATAACTGACATGCAAATCCCCCTCAGAGTTTCTTTCTTATTGATCACGGCTTTCTTTATCGCCAATTGCCGGGCAGAAAATTTAGCAGGCAACGTTAAATATTGGGAGTATGATGCGTATGTGTTGACACATACACTAACTCCATCAGGTCCCATTCCTACTTCATTTGATCCTAATGGGGTTTATCCTTATGTTAGTTATTCTGAAACATCTAACCGGCCGGTTCCTAAAAAATATCATTTTGTTGTTTTGGAAAATGATCATCTAAAGGTTATCATCTGTCCTGACCTTGGAGGAAAAGTATATTCCATGATTCACAAACCATCAGGAAAGGAAGTGTTATATGTCCCCGAAGTTATTCGCTACACAAGGATACTGCCACGTTTCTATTTTGTAGCTGGTGGTATTGAAGTTAGCTTTCCTATCTCTCATTCGCCAACGCAAAATGAAACCGTTCTTTATACTGTTCAAAGCACGAAGGAACGGACTTACGTAACGTGCGGCGAGCGAGAGTTGCGTTTTGGTATGCAGTGGTCGGTAGAATATTCTTTAGGTGCGAACGATAATTTTCTTACACAAAGAACGATCTTTTATAATCCAGGCACCTTAGCCTATCCCTGGATGTCCTGGTCTAACGCCGCTTTGCCTTCTGAACCTGGCACAAAATATAGTTTTCCTAAAGGGAAAGTACTGTCTCACTCGTCAAAGATTGATACCATTGATTGGGAAAAGCAAGGTCCAAAAAACCAATCTGATATAAAGGAAATGACGGGTTATTTCTGGAAGACAAAAGATGTCAATGCTTTTGGTGCTTACACCCCTTCTCTTGGAACAGGATTATATCATATAGCTGATGAAAAAATTGCTTCAGGAGTAAAACTTTGGAGTTATGGTGTAGGTGATGACAGTGCATGGTCAGTGTTAAGTACCGCAAAGCATCAAACTTATATCGAAATACAGGGAGGCCCTATTGGTGATCAGTCTATAAAGCTGGAAATGCAGCCGGGACAAACAAGATGGCATGTAGAGTATTGGTTTCCCACTGATAAAGAGATGGACATTTATACATTGAAGCTACCAAACGTTAGTTTACGACCTGTAAAAGAAATTCCTCTATTTGGTTGGGCAAGACAAGAAGAAGTAAAGACCTGGAATGAACTGTCAAGGGCTTACCAAACTAAAAGCAAATTACCGGACCCTCCGTCGGTTCATAAAAATCTATGGGCGCCTTCTGGTATGGAGAATTTAGGTGAAGCATTTAAATGGGCGGTTAATGCTGCCCCTGGCTCAAAAGCTGATTTATGGAGGTTTTATTACGGGGCCTGGCTAGCAGGAAGAGGAGACAGCAAATCAGCAATAGAAGTACTTTCTAAAACCCACTTAGGAGTAGCCAAAGTATTGTTGGCAAGATTACTCAAACTGAGAAATGATACATCCGCCGCCAGAAAAGCTTTTGAGGAAATTGAAGAAAGATGGTTGCAAATTCATCCACAGGTAGTCGTTGAAAGAGATAAGTTGTTACGCAGTTTAGGTAGCCATACTATAACCGAACGTGAAAAATGGTTGACGGAACTAGAAGCCCTAAAAGATGAATGGGTTATTGAAAGAAGAGTGCAACTGCTGATTGATAAAGGTGCGCTCCAGGAGGCAAAAAACTTGCTGTTGTCCACACCATTTCAAAAAGTACATCAAACGTATACAAGAACCGGTTTATGGATGCAGATTTGTGAGAAGCTTACAATTTCTTGCTTGCCCGTTCCGGCACAGTTGGGAGAAGACAGGCTGGCTACTTTTGGCGCCTATCGTGAATATGAATAGGAATGAGTAGAAGCCCACGGACTGCCATTTACTTAGCGAGATCATCATATAGAACCAGATAAAAAACGACACCAGGCAGGCTCTTTAATAATCAACCGTACAGGAAAAACTGGATTACCTTTACAATGTAAAATTTAAGGTTATGGGTATAGCAACACGTTTCTTCCGCTGGAGCCATACCAACCAGTCTTTTTTCCTGCTCATAGCACGAATCATCCTGGGTATGGTTCTTATAGTTAAAGGCCTGTTTTTTATCAGTCACGCACAACATTTGAAAGAACTCATACTTCAAAGCCGATTTGCTGCAGGTGTTGGTTTTATTACATCTTATGTAACCTTCGCCCATTTATTTGGGGGTGTGTTTATTATAATAGGTTTATTTACAAGAATAGCGGTGCTTTTACAATTTCCTGTTATACTGGCTGCTATTTTTTTCATTTTACCAACACAAGGTATGGCGGATTTTGGCTCTGATTTTATCCTTTCCTTGCTCGTACTTGCCTTATTAATTTATATTCTACTCAAGGGAAGCGGGCCCATTTCAATGGAACATTATTTGAAAGATCATTTGCTGTAAATTTTTTGCTTCCGTTTTTGTTAGTGTAGGTTTGCTTTACTTGTAAAACAAAATAGTGTGAACAGTAGTTCGCAAGCTTTAGGTTCTCTTTAGTTTTGGTAAAGAAATAATTTTTATGTGTGGCTAAAATACTACTGTCATCGCCTGTTGTGTCACTCACTTCATCGTTCGGTAATTCTCAGCAAAAATTTTATTTGTCAAAGAGTAAAGGGAAAAACTGGCCTTGCATTTTTTCACCCTTGCTTATTGGAGGTACGCCACTAAGCAACACATCATCAGAATCGCTAATCACACCATCAGCAAAAACATTGATCACAAACGCACGCCGCGGAGTATTACTTTTATTTTCACCTGAACCATGCAATGTAAGCGGATGATGAAATATTGCTTCGCCTGCTTTTGTTTCAACAGCTACCGGTTTAAACTGGTCCTGCTGTTCTGGTGTCAGACAACTTTCAATACCCATCAAATCACCTGCAAGTTGGGGCTTTGGTAGCAATCCCCACCGATGACTGCCAGGTACATATTGAAGACAACCATTTTCTGCGGTGGAATCATCCAACCCGCACCAGGAGGTAAGGTGCGCAACAGGTTTGGTTCTTGTCCAGTAAGAGTAATCCTGGTGCCAGGCCACAACGCCGCCTTTCCTGGGAGGCTTACAAAATAACTGGTCGTGCCAGAATCGTACAGGTACATTTCCCAATAACTGGCTCGCCGCTACTAAGAAACGCGGATTCCATAACACATCATGAAGGCCTGGCGTAATGCGCCATGCACCTAATGCATGAAACAAAATAGTAGAAGGATCAGCAGATTCATTGCTGTGAAATTCGTAAAATAAATGGTGGCCAGGATGAGTTGGATCTGAAAGTTCTTCAATCTCTGATTTAATCAGGGACACCTGCTTTTCATCCAGCATTTTGATATTGGCCAGGTATCCATTCTCATTAAAAAAATCAACTTGCTCATCACTTAATTTATACTGCTCCCATTCTTCTTTTCTTTCAGGATCACGAATGATATCTGAAACCAAAGCATGAACCGTACTTAGATCTTTGTATAGCATAAATCAATCGGTGACTCTAAAAATAAAACATTTTAGTATACCATAAAGGACGATTGTGTTGGGGTCGACGAAACGATTATCTAAAGAAAATAACTACTGCACCAATTACAGTTAATGCTATAACAAGTTTGCGGTACCGCTCTTCTTTTATTTTGGCAACTATGTGTATACCTGCCCAAAAACCAAGGACCAAAGAAGGTAACAATACCAGGTCTGTTTGCAAAGTGCCAGGGGTTATATTTCTCCAGTAAAAAACCTGGAAAGGGAGTTTAAAAAAGTTAATTACCAGGAACACCCACGCTGCTGTTCCAATAAAGTTGTTTTTTGGCAATCGCATCGCCAGGAAATAGACGTTGGAAAAGGCGCCTGCCAGGTTGCCCAGCATTGTTGTAAAACCAGACACCAGCCCCATGCCTGCTGCAAATAATTTATTAGAAGGCAGCATAATGCTTTTTTTAAGTTCCATTGCCAACATAAGTACGATGGTTAATATAATAATCACAGCCATTATCCTGCGGAATAAAGTTTCATCGAGGTCTTTGCCTACATATACACCAATAAGAACACCTACCATCATCCAGGGCATCAATTTCCAAAAATGCTTCCATTGCGCATGACGGTTATAATATATTACAGCCATGATATCTGCCGCACATAGCAAAGGCAATACAATTCCTGTAGATGCCTTACCCCCAAAAACAATTGCCATAATGGTTACATTCAGCATGTCTATTCCCTTTAACCCGGCTTTTGCCAGTCCTACAATAAAAGAGGCCAGCACAATCAACAACCAGTTAGTTACAGAAAAAGAATGCAAAAGATCCATGAAGAGTATAGGTTCAAACTTCAAAAATAACAGTACGTCTAATTAAGTTGCAAAGAATTATGGTATAGTCTAAATGTGTAGTAAAATAAATAAGATCTGTTAACCTTTAAACTAGCGACCTGGTACAGCATGATGCCAAATAAAAGCTTCTCTTAAATTAAAACTTTTAGGAAACCCGTAAATTGTACTCATGAGAAAGACCCGCTTCTTGCTTGTGATTGCTTTGGGCAGTGTAGCCATGCTGTACTCCTGTGGTGAAAATAAAACGAAAGAACAAAGCCCTATTCATTTTACGCAACTACCATCGTCAGAAACAGGCATCACATTTAATAATTCCATTACGGAGAACGATTCGGTCAACCTTATTGTAAATGAATATGCCTACATGGGAGGTGGCGTAGGTATTGGCGACTTCAATAATGATCAACTACCGGATGTTTTCTTTGCAGGCAGTGTAACCACTTCGCGTCTTTATATTAATAAGGGCAAGTTTTCTTTTGAGGACATTACACAAAAAGCAGGTGTCACTACTGATTTTTGGGCAACCGGTGTTAGCATTGTAGACATTAATAATGATGGCTATGATGATATTTACGTATGTGCATCCGGCAGCAAAAACGCAGAAAAAAGAAAGAACCGTCTTTACATCAATGATGGCCACCTTGGCTTTTCAGAACAGGCAGAAGAGTATGGACTTGCCGATTCCGGTTTTTCAACGCAGGCTGCTTTCTTCGACTATGACAATGATGGAGATCTCGATATGTATTTGTTGAACCATGCTTTGTATGAACGGAACGCCAACACCATACTGCCGCCTGATAGTATGGTGCATCCCATTGCTGCAGATAAACTCTTTCGCAATGAAGGTATTGTTGACGGCCGCAATCACCCTTTTTTTAAAGATGTATCGGCAGAAGCAGGGATAAAGGAGATTGGCTATGGGCTAGGGCTGGTAATAAGCGATTTTAATGGCGATAACCGTCCGGATATTTATGTAGCTAACGATTATATAGCTAATGACAAGTTGTGGTTAAATAATGGTAATGGCAGTTTCAGTAACCGCATTGCTTCTGCATTAAAGCACCAAAGCTATTATAGTATGGGTGTAGATGCGGCCGATATCAATAATGATGGCCTTGCAGATATTGCTACGCTGGACATGCTACCCGAGGATAATGAACGGAAAAAGATGATGTACACGGTTATGAATTATGATCGTTATGAGCTAGAGCGTCTTATGAATTACCAGCCGGAGTTTATGCGTAATATGCTTCAGTTAAATAACGGTATCAGAAACGTGCATGATACAGTAGAACCTTTTTTTAGCGAGATTGGCCAGTTAGCCGGCATTCATGAAACTGACTGGAGTTGGAGTGTTCTGATAGCTG
>DAIQPL010000345.1:0-2831 GCA_036787395.1 Flavisolibacter sp.
CTTTTGTTCCGACCAGTTAAACCGTTCAATATTGATAAACGTCCAGGTGCTTTGCAAAGAATGTGCTGCTATATACACTAACACCATTGACCAGATTAACCCTATCACAGTAGGATATTTTTTCAGGTGCAGAAGCGAACCCAAGGGATTGGATCTTTTCCATTCAAAAGGCCTCCTGTTTTCTTTTGAAAGCGATTCAGGCAAAACGAAATAACCATACAAGGCGTTGAGCAAGCTAAAACCCGCCGCTGCAAAAAAAGGAACCCTGATGCCGTAATGCGCCAGCAGTCCGCCCACGGAAGGACCAATAATAAAACCAAGTCCAAATGCCGCTCCCAATAAACCAAAATTCTGCGCCCTGTCTTTATCTGTGCTTACATCAGCAATATAAGCCGAGGCGGTAGTAAAGCTGGCTCCTGTGATGCCGGCAATAATGCGACCGATAAACAACCATCCAATAGAAGGCGCAAAAGCCAAAAACAAATAATCGATGCCAAAGCCCAGTAAAGAAAAAAGCAAAACAGGCCGGCGCCCATATTTGTCACTGAGGTTACCAATGATGGGTGCACATATAAACTGTACTACCGCGTAAGCAAACGTAAGCCAACCACCCCATTGCGAAGCCTGGCTGATGTTGCCCCCTGTTAACTGCTCTATCAGTTTAGGAAGAACAGGAATGATCAAACCAAGGCCCGTTACGTCAATAAGTAAGGTGATAAAAATAAAGCTCATAGCAGCCTTGCGGGAGTGCAGCATAATTATGGGTTAAAGGGGGCAAAGTTGGTGATTTGAAAGAACACAGGCAAGATGCAAAAGGTTATTTTAAATTAGGCTGACAGTGCCGGGTATCTGCAGAATAATGGACCGGCGACTTTGCTACTATCAGCTGCAGTTGTGTCACTCACTTGTACGTTTATAACTGAATTCAACAATTATGTGAGGCGCTTATAAATTTGACATTACTTGCTGCGTTTGGTATTGAGAGCCAAGCTATATTGCAGCAAGAAAGTACGCAAATCTATGTGTTAGCGGTAATGCAAAAATCCTTGATTATGATATATAATATTTTAAATGGAGACTCTCTTGCTTATAGTTTTCCAGACACAAAAATTGGCGGAGAAATAATCGTTGTCCGGGAAGGACTTATAGATGGTGACTTATCAGGTAACAACCTTCACGACTTTTGGCATACAAGAGCAAAGTACATTGGAATAACACAAGAGGAATATCACCATAAAGTTGTAAAAGAATTCGAAAAGATAAAGAGTGCTCCTGAAAATTCTGAATTTAATCTTTGGTTTGAGTTTGACTTATTTTGTCAGGTTAATATGTGGTTTGTAATCTCAATCATTAACAACTTAACGATAAACAAAAAAGTTTTTGCTGTTTATACCTCCCATTTAGATAAAACTAATAAACAATTTTGGAATGGGTTCGGACCTGCAAAAACCAATGAACTTAAGGTTTGCTTTGATAACCGAATTCAATTCAATGACAGAGACCTTCAATTTGGTCAAGATTTATGGGATGCCTACAAAAAGAGTAATCTTGATGATTTAAAACGACTTTCTAAAAATCAATCAGCTACTTTTCCCTACATACAGGAAGTAATTCAGGCTCATATTGACCGTTTCCCAAAAAAAGGAGAAAGTGGTAGACCTGAAAGAGTGCTTGAAGACATAACAAAAAATATTTCTACGGACTTTAATACGGTATTCAAAGAGTTTTGGAATAGAGAAAGTATTTATGGCTTTGGCGATACTCAACTAAAACATCTCTATGACAAAGTGATGCACTACCGTTAACATGGTATTTCTGCAATAGCGGCTAACGAACAAATGTTAATCGATATAAATTCTATTCAACTTTATTAATAAATTTAAGCTGACAAACACGGACTTCCGCTAACCGCAGAAATACCCGGCCGTTGTGCGCAATAAGGCAGCAGTCAAAAAATAACCGGCAATATGAAATATTCTTTAATCATTACTGCATTTATTTTATACTCTTCTGCTTATTGTCAGACTAACATTGAAAGTAAAATAAGTCGAATCGAAAATGGATTAACGCAGGAAGTTATTTCATATGACAAGGCCCCTATCAACAAGATGAACATTGTTGATAGAATGAAATATTACAAAGTAAACGGAGTAAGCGTCGCGGTTATTGAAAATGGAGAAATACAGTGGACAAAAGCTTATGGAGTGTCAGACGCCAGTACGGGTGAAAAGGTTTCAACTGAATCTTTATTTCAAATTGCATCCATTGGCAAAGTCATTACTGCTTTGGCTGCACTTAAATTGGTGAAAGATGGAAAAATTTCTTTAGATGAAGATGTCAACACCAGGCTTACTTCCTTGAAAATTGTTGAGAATAAATTTACCATAAAAGAAAAAGTAACACTACGACGGTTGCTTTGTCATTCAGCGGGCTTTACTGATGATTATGGATTTTCCGGATATAGTGTTAGTGATTCTATTCCAACACTTATAGACATTATCAAAGCGCAACCACTCGCCAAAAATACAAAAGCCTTAATAGTGAATTATGTACCGGGAACGGTTATGCGGTATTCTGGTGGCGGTTACTTGATTATTCAACAGCTTATTGAAGACATAACAGGAATGTCATTTACAAAGTATATAGAGAAAGAAATTTTTAATAAGCTTGATTTACAGTCCAGCACTTATAATTATTATCCTGACAGAAATGGTTTTAAGATTGCGCGAGGGCATGATGAAAATGGTAATATTGATGCAAAAGAAAAGTATCATGTTTATCCTGAAAGTGCTGCTGCTGGCTTCTGGACTACACCCGGAGATTTAGCCAAA
>DAIQPL010000345.1:2931-4242 GCA_036787395.1 Flavisolibacter sp.
GCAGTAGAAATTATGCGAAGCATAGCCAATGAAAACAAGTGGTCATTTATGCAAACCAGAATTGTTACAAAAGAATCTCAGGACGCTATGAAGGAACGAATTGGAGCCTATAGAAGTAAGGAGGGAGTAGCATGGAAGATTAGCCAAAAAGGAAATGATTTAGTTCTTCGATACAAAGATCTTTCTCAGAAAAAATTTAGTTCTCCTATGAATCTATATCGGGTTGAAAATGGGCACTATATACTTACCATTGAACCTGATACGTTGGATTTAAAATTTTCATCAGACAACGGACTTAAAAGATTCATTCTCTCTAAATATGGCGGCACAAAAATGCTGCTGGAAAAAACAGATTAAACAATGCGCCTAACAAGTGCATTTGCAATACCAGAGCTGGATATTAAATTCTCGGCTGCAAATCGTTTATCAGCTTTTGTTCAGGCTGACAGTTTGCTATTGCCATGCCATCGTAAATGCGTTCTCCGTTGTAAGCCATTGCATATTATTTGAGTAACTATGTAACTTTACCCTGCTTGATCGCAGAGAGAGGGGTTCAATCTTCGGGACATGATAAAATTACTAAGGATAGCAGTAAGATTTTGTTTGTTACTTCCTGTTACAGGCACAAATGCTCAATCAGCTTATAGTAACGCTTTAAAACTCAATATCAAAAAGGTCGACCATTATCTTGACGCCGCTTCAAAACAATTTAGGTTTAATGGTGTAGCCCTCATTGCGCAAAAAGGAGAAGTACTGCTGAATAAAGGGTATGGATGGAGAGATGTGAGAAGCAAAACACTTCATGATTCCTCCGGTATTTTTCAGATCGGTTCCATCACCAAAGGATTTACGGCTGCTATTATTCTGAAATTGCAGGAAGAGGGCAAACTATCTGTGTCGGATCCGATCGATAAATTTATTCCCGACTATCCTAACGGAGATAAATTAACCCTTTACCATCTTTTAACCCATACGTCGGGTATTGGTGAGTACACAAAAAGTTTTAAACCGTATAAATTCATTATAAAAAAGACAGTAAGCAAACAAAGGGTCCTGAATACTTTTGAAGACGAACCGCTTGAATTTGAACCGGGAACCCAATTCCGCTACACCAGTTCCAATTATTATTTATTGGGCATCATTATAGAGAAAGTAACCGGTACAGCTTACGAGCAGGTAGTTCGTGAAACCATCTTTGATCCCTTACAGATGGAGCATTCTGGATTTGACTTTCGGAATCTATCAAGCCCGTTCAAAGCAACAGGCTATAGTGTTTTTTATAAAGAACGACAGACGGAAGCTGCTGATCTG
>DAIQPL010000010.1:0-26721 GCA_036787395.1 Flavisolibacter sp.
TGAGAACATGGCTGTAATAAAAATTTCATTAATGGGGGTGTACAATTGCAAATACGGAAATCTTTCTGCAAAGGCTCCGGCATATTCTGCAAATAGTTGAGGAAACTCTGGATTTTGAAAGTTACCCATCCAGTCCGGCACTCCAAAATGTAAGAGATCAACAATAGGTGTAATCCCCATTTCTAACAACTTATTAAAGGTCATGTCAGTAAACTCCCAATCGTATTTTCCTGGTGCAAGATGGGTTTTATAATAGGGAGGGCCGTAGCGCAGGAATTCTATGCCTTGTTCTTTCGTTAGTTGAAAATCGAGCTCCCAATTTTTGTAGTGACAGCATTTTTCCATTTCATCAATTCTTTTAATACTGCCATCCGGTAACTGTATAGTAGGATAACTGTTTTCAATACCAGTAGCAAACATAAACTTGTTTCCAAGGTTTATTCGCATCATTGCACAACAATTTGTTCTACTTCCACCAAAGTAGTGCCATTATGCTTTAAGTTGAGCTACTGATTTACCGAGGTATGTTTTGCCAGGAGATTAACAAGATTTCCTATCTCTACCGGTTTTGTAATCACATCCTCTACCTGGCAATTACCTATCTGAGCCCTTGCAGTGGAGTGTCTATCCAAAAGTAAAATAACCTCTATGCGTTGTTCCTGCATAATATGTTTGCATACATCATTTTCATTGAAGCCCTGCGTGTCGGGATTTACAATAATCACATGAGGTTGCAGGCGGATAGCAGTAGGTATTAGTTCAGATGCATTATCAATGGTATCTACATCATAGCCTTCATTAGCAAGATTCTTTTCTATCTCATTAAGAAATGCATAATCATTATCGCATATAAGCAATGTTCTCTTGTTGTTCATATAAACAGGTTTTAAGGGTGATCTTAGGTGCAGGTGGGGAATGCTAAGTTAGTTCATGCATTCTTTCGAAAGAACAGATGGGATTGCTGCAAACACTATCTTATTCTGGAGCAATCAAAGAGTAAATGGCGGAATCCAGGAAGATCCCTTTGTAATAATAATTTTCTTTGAAATAGGCTTCCCTTACAAAATTCTGTCTCTCCAATAACTTTATAGAAGCTTCATTCTTAGGGTTTACGTTTGCTTCAATACTGTGTAATTTCAATTCATCAAAACCATAACGGATTACTTCTTTTAAAACCTCGCTCATAATTCCTTTCTCCCACAAATGGGGGTGAAGCGCATAACCAATTTCTGCACGATGATGTTCTTTTATAATCCTCCAAAGTCCAATCTTTCCAATTAGCTTTGGATTATCCCCCAAGCAAATTCCCCAGGAAATACCATTACCTATGCTGAGGCTCTCATCTATTTTAGAAATAAAGATTTGAGCTTCTTCGAAAGAAGTCATTGGCTCCCGGTCAAGGTATCGCATAATATGTTTGTCTGAACGGAGAAATAGAATTTCAGGAGCATCTTCCTGTTCTATTTTCCTGAGTATACAGTGTTCTGTTTTCAGTAGCGGAAAAGGATAGAAATTTACCTGGAGCATAAGGCAAAATACTTCATTCCTTATTGCTTTGCATTTTTGGAATTTTCAATAAGTTTATAGAACAATGGTTTCGTTTACTACCACCATATTGAGGTTTGATCAACAAGGAGAAAAAACGGGCTGGACATATATTTTGATTCCCGCCCATCTTGCCACGCAATTAAAACCCGGTAATAAAAAATCTTTCCGCGTAAAAGGGAAGCTGGATAAATATTCCATAAAAGGTGTGGCTTTATTGCCCATGGGAGAAGGTGATTTTATTATGGCGCTGAATTCAGAAATGAGAAAAGCTATTAAAAAACAAAAAGGGGCTGAGCTGAAGGTACAATTACAAGTAGATCATGAGGAAATTCAGCCATCTACAGAATTAATAGAATGTCTTGCAGATGAGCCGGAAGCCCTGGCTAAATTCAGAAGCCTGGCAAAAAGCCACCAAAACTATTTTAGCAAGTGGATTGAGAGTGCTAAAACAGAACCTACAAAAGCAAAGCGTATAGCGCATACCATCAGCTTCTTATCCAAAGGCAAAGACTTTGGTGAAATGTTACGAACTCTGAAGAAAGAAAAAGACGAAATGCGTTAGTCGAGAGAATTATCTTTCCTTTCACTGGTACCTGCACGGTCGCTTCCTGCATAAGGGTCTACATCTGTTTTTCGCAGATCATCGTTTGATACAGAGAGGGAGCTGTCCGTCCTTGGATCCAGTCCTTTATCATGCTTGTCTTCTTCCGGTGATTGCAAAGTACTGTTTGGTGTCAGGTAAACCGGGGTAGTTTCATTGAAAGCATTTGAGGAAAATTCTTTACTGTCAGCATTTCTTTCCCTTGTATCTTCTCTATTGTTATTTTGGTCCATATTTTCTTTCATAACTTAATATTAGTAGTTAAATAATCAGGCATCTTCTCCATCTGTAATTTCACTGCCTACTTCATCTTCTATATCTGCATTTTCGCTTCCTGGTTCTTCGGTACGTTCACGAATATTTTCATTTGCTCTCGGGTTAGGGTTTTGGGCTATAGGTTCTGCGCCGGGGTTGTCTTCTTGTTGAGAAGCACCTTTTTGCTCAACTTCTCTTTTCATAAAATTGTTTTTACCAGTAAGAAAAATGTTATGCCAGAAGTAGAAATTTGTTGAAAAGAAAAGCTATGCCTACAATTCATTTGTTGATAAAGGGGAAAGTGCAAGGTGTTTTTTACCGGGCCACGGCAAAAGAAGTTGCAGAGGAGTTGGGGCTGACTGGGTGGGTAAAAAATACAAAAGACGGTGATGTAGAAATAGTGGCTACAGGAGATAAGGATCAACTAGACCAATTTGCCATCTGGTGTAAAAAAGGCCCATCCAAAGCAATTGTAAACGAAGTTCAAATGACCCCTCAGGAAGATCAGGTTTTTGATGCTTTTAAAATCGCAAGGTGAAAAAAGATAAACAGCACAAGTGAGTGACACAAGGGACGTTCATGGCAGTATTACAGCTATGTTCCCAAAACACTTAAAAAAAAATTAATGGCTCAAACCTTCACAATCGGTCTAAAGTTTAATTTACTGGCTGATAAATTATTGATCAGCCTGCTACCCACTTATTGCTCAAACTGTTGAAGAGTATAGCAAAAATTACCCAGTAGTTCCAACAGCTCCGCTTTAAAAAAGTCGGGCACTATTTTGTTGTGATTCCCCGGAACCAACACAATTCTTAACCATTTAAAAAATAGTGTGTTATGGCAGAAAGAGAAGAAAACCAAGGCAGAGAACAATCGAGCCGCGGGTTCGGTTCTATGGACAACCAGGAGCAACAGGAAATTTCCAGGATGGGAGGTGAAGCTTCCGGCAATGGAAGAAGTGATTCAGAAAATGAAAGAGGAGGTAGAAGGTCTTCCAACCGGGGATTTGCAGCCATGGATCCAGGGAAACAGAAAGAAATTGCCAGCGAGGGTGGCCGTGCAGCCCATAAACAAGGCGTAGCGCATGAATGGAGCAGTGATGAAGCAAGAGAGGCTGGAAGGAAGGGTGGACAGATTGTAAGCCGCAATCGTGAGCACATGAGTGAAATTGGAAGAAGAGGGGGACAAAGTTCCGGTAATCGTCGCAGTCAAAAGAATGAAGGCTGAGAAAGATAGAATATTTGTGTTGATTTGGTGGCCTTAATGAACGCCTGAACTTTGTTCAGGCGTTACTTTTTAAACGAAAAAGCACTGAAGGTTCAGTGCAGTTTTTTCTTTAAGAGGTTTAGAAAACATTATCCTTCTCATTGTCTGCATCTTCATCAATATCATCCAGGTCAGGATCAGCGTTCTCGTCGAGGTCATCTCCTCTAAAACTATCCGCTGCTGTTTCGGTAAGGTCTTTATTATCGTCGTCATAGTCGCTGCTACTCATTGTATTCACTCCAGGCTGTGATGCGGAATCATCTCTCAGATCGGGATCGTTTCTTTTTCCTTCGTCTGCAGGCCTGTTGCGGCCGGGGTCGTTAATAGATTGCATATTGAGTTTAAGAAAGCGTTTAAAAAACATATGCCACAGAAAGTTTTGTAAAATCCTCAAAAGGATTATTCAGTGATAAGAATTTTCATTTTCTTTGACCCAAAGAATTAATTCTTCAATATCATGGATATGAAAAACTTTTTAGTGCCAATCCTGGCATTTGTATGCTATGCCTGCGACAACACTGCTGCCAACTCACAAGCTCAACCAAAAGACTCTGCTTCCTCTTCAACCGATCAAAGCGTAGCCGCTTCAAAGCCAACCTTAGATACAGCCCGTTTTGACGAGCTGCAACAATATTTAGCCAATGGCGATACATCTGGCCACTGGCCTGTAAAGCACGAGTACCCTTTGCCAGGTGCTATTTTGCCTTTTAACCGTATAGTAGCGTATTATGGTAATCTTTATTCAAACAAAATGGGAGCGTTGGGCAAGTGGCCAAAAAATGAGATGATTCCCAGGTTGATGGCTGAAGTAAAAAAATGGAACGAGGCGGATAGTGTTATTCCTGCTATTCCTGCCTTGCATTATATAGCGGTTACCGCACAAGGTGCTGCCGGCAAGGATGGTAAATGGCGTTACCGCATGCCACATCATCAAATTGATACCATTTTAAATTGGGCAAAGGAAATTAATGCTTTGGTTTTTATTGATGTGCAGCTAGGATTGAGCGACCTGCAATCAGAAATTCCATTGTTTGAAAAATATCTTTCTATGCCTAATGTGCACTTGGGTGTTGACCCCGAGTTTGCAATGAATGGCAAAGGAGGCAAACGCCCCGGAAGTGTGATTGGAACCATGGATGCTTCGGAAATTAATTGGGTCGGCGATTACCTGGCAAACATTGTAAAGAAAAACAATCTTCCTCCAAAGGTCTTTATGATCCATCGTTTTACAAAAGGTATGGTCACTAATGCTAAAGACATTAAACTACATCCTGAATTGCAGATAGTGATGGATATGGATGGTTGGGGTCCTCCTGATTTAAAAAGAGGTACTTACCTGCATTGGATCAAATCAGAACCGGTACAGTTTACCGGATTTAAATTGTTCTATGTAAACGACACTGAAAAGTCGGGCCGGAAAGAAATGATGTCGCAACAGGATTTACTGAATTTAAAGCCAAAGCCAATTTATATACAGTATCAGTAGTAAGTGTTAATGGTGAATAGTGAGTAGACGTTTAAGGTTTATTGTTCCTGCTTGTTTTTTCAGACAGGGGTTTTTATTACCGGCTGCATGGCTACTGTGAACTTTCGTTGTGTCACTCACTTATACTTTCGGTAATTCTGCTGCGGACCAATCTAGATCTGTCGCAATGTAATTAATGGCGTAAAACTTTAAATGAACCTTATTGTTGCAGATATCGATGAATAATAAAATAACTTATAACCACTAATACCAGTACAATCACCACCGTAATTATTACCCAGGGGTCAATTTTTAAATCGAACCTTTGACGAAGTTTTTTCTTCTTTTCCGTTTTTTTCTTTAGTTCAAGATTAAGCTGATCTACCAACTCTGAAATTTTTCTTTTATCCTTGAAATCTTGCAGGCCTTCCAAAGCTTCTATATCGAAATCATCATCTATCATTTGTTTTTCTATCTCGTGCTGTTGTTCAGCCGATAATTTTCCTTGCAGGTAAAGCAAAAGTGTTTCCTGGTCAATGTCAGGATTGAGGTTGGATAATATGTCCTTTAAACTTTCGCTCATTTTTTTTGCTGCCGGCTTGGCTTCAATTTCTTTTCAAGGATGATCTTTAAATTGCGTTTACCGTTTTGGATATAGCTTTTTACCTGTAATAAACTATAGCCTGTTTTTTCACTAATTTCCTGGTAGCTATTCTTTTTAAGATAAAACAAAATTACACACTGTCGTTGCTCGTCGCTTAGTTCTTGTACGGCATCTTCCAATAAGTCGTACGCCTGTTCACTTTCAAGCAAGTCCTGCTTTTCCGGTTCTGTGGGTATAATTGCGTGTTCTTTTAACTCCTTTACTCCTTTTACGCCCTTGTCTCTCAACTTCATCAGGCAATGGTTCTTAGCTACCATATAAAGCCATGATTTAAAATAATCGATGCGGTATTTGGAAACCTCTGTAAGTACTTTTAAAAAAACCTGTTGCACACAGTCTTTTGCCTCGTTTTCGTCTTTCAGGTATTTCATGCAAACACCTAACAACAATAATGTATAACGTTCCAACAATATGCCTATCCATTCCTGGTTCTTATCAGCATAATAAAGATCCAGAAGTTCAACATCGGTTATATGGTTGTATTGGCTGGCTTTCACGTCGATATTCAATAGTCAATTAGAGTTGGAACATGTTACCTTACTTACGAACCTGTGAATTTGTCAACGTTCTAAGTTCAAGTTAGATGCAAAGACCGCAAATTTGCATAATTATAAAAATGTTTTTTATCAGTTATTATGCACCATGCAATTTGTAGCGTAGCGGCAGCGCCTGTAAGAAAAGAACCTTCGCACAGAACAGAAATGGTCAACCAGCTATTATTTGGTGAAACAATGGAGGTGCTGGAAGCCACAGAAGAATGGTTAAAGATTAAATCGCTATACGACGATTATGAAGGATGGATTACTAACCACTTAGTTTCAGAAATTGACCAATCTGTGGCCACTGCAGATATTAATTATGTAGCTACAGGATTAGTAAACCAGGTGACCTTGCCGGATCAGTTGATTAACGTACCAATGGGATCGGCGCTCGTTGGCTTTAACGAAGGGACAAGATTGTTATGGGATGAACAACATAAGTACCACGGCACTTATAGAAATATGCAACAGCCGCTTGACCTCGATCTTTTATGGCGCACGGCGCAGGCCTGGACCAATGCCCCTTATTTGTGGGGTGGTAAAACTTTTATGGGAGTAGATTGCAGCGGCTTTGTACAAACTGTTTTCAAAGTAATGGGCATTCGGCTTAAAAGAGATGCGTATCAACAGGCAGAGCAAGGGATGGCAGTTGAAGATTTAACAGGAGTGAAAACCGGGGATGTGGTTTTTTTTCAGAATGAAAATGGAAGAGTAGTACACGTAGGCATTATCTTAAACGCCAACGAGGTAATTCACGCATCCGGTAAAGTAAGAATAGATAAAATAGACGAAAGAGGAATCATCAATAGCCAGAACGGAAAGAGGACCCATGCTTTTCATTCGATTAAAAGATACTTTTAAAAAAGCGGATGATCATTGCGTCCCAACTAAGCATTTTAAAAGCAGTATAAAATAAAATGACTGCAAATATTTTCTTCAAAAGGTCCTGGTTGATTCTCAAAGCCAAAGTGCTGCCTAAAAATCCGCCAATCAAAAACCCTATTGCTAAATAAGCAATCACATTAAAACTGATTGGTTCACCCATTTTTTTGGTGTCGTAGTAATATTTTAAGAAAGCGACAATGACCACAGGAAAGGTTAAAACTCCTAAAGAAGTTCCCTGCGCCTGGTGTTGCGAATAGTTCATAAAGTAAACCAACGCAGGTACAAGAATAATTCCGCCTCCTACGCCAACCAGGCCGCTAAGAATACCGGCAAACAAACCAATAATGAGAATAACCAAAATAACTTGTGTTGTCATTTGCTTTTGATTTGGTTGCATCAGGAGCTGAATTTTTCTTTGTAGAAGGCTATTGCTTCATTAATAACCTGGTAAGCTATTTCTTTGTTTTGAAACTCTTCAATATACACTTCTTTATTCTCTAACACTTTATATTGTTCAAAATAATTGCGGAGTTCATTAATGAAATGCCTGGGCATATCCTCAATAGATAAAATATGGTTCACAGATGGATCCTTGGTGGCAACAGCAATTATCTTATCATCTTTTTCACCAGAATCTATCATCTGCATATTACCGATAACAGTTGCATCAACCAGGCAAAGCGATTGGATAGATTGAGAGCATAAAACCAAAATATCCAATGGATCTCCATCCTGTCCAAAAGTTTGAGGAATAAATCCATAATTAACCGGGTAATGAAAAGAAGAATAAATAACCCTGTCCAGTTTTAAAAGGCCTGTGCCTTTATCTATTTCATATTTTGTTCTGGAGCCTTGTGGTATTTCAATAAGAGCATTTACTCTTTCAGGAGCTTTATCGCCATAGCCGGCGCCGTGCCAGGGGTGCAATACGTTTATTGTTTTCATTGTAATTAGCTTGTAAGTTTAAATCCCATGTAAGTTGCCAGGAGCCCACCTGTTATGCTTATTGTTGTATAAAAAGCGAATTGCATCCACCTGTTATCCATCATCATTTGAACACCTTCATATGTAAAGGAAGAAAAGGTGGTAAACCCTCCGCAAAAACCTGTTACCAGCAACAACCTTTTTGGTTCGTCAATATGCCTTGTGAACAATCCCCACAACAACCCAATAATCAAACACCCTAAAATATTTGCGAGTAAAGTTCCATAAGGAAAGGTCAAGTTTAGGGACCGTTGACACAGGTAACGAAGAATACTACCTAAAGCACCGCCCAATGCTACCAACAAGATGTTATTGAGCATGACGAGTAGTATCGGTTTGCGGGAATGAGTATTTGAAGTCAACAAGCCACTCGCCATTAACTCGTATGACCTTAAGTGAATCCCTTTTTTTGATATAAGAATTAGAGTAATTAACAATGGTTACACTATCACCGATGTTTCTTGAATCATAAAAAGTTGGGTTGGCTTCCCTATAACCTCTCTTGTCTTCAACAGACATGTGGGTTTGATAATTGCTTTCATAAGTGTCTAAAAGCTGCTTATTGGTTGAGTCTTGTAACATAAATCGCCGGGCATCATTCCATTTGCCATCCAGGGCGGAGCGAATGAAATTGCGTGCTGCATCTACATCGTTTTCCGAGGTCATCCCTTTGTCTCCTTCATCGTTATTGTTGCAGGCAGAAAGCACCAGCAGGAAAGAAAGACTAAGAAATAAAAAGCTCTTCATTGAGACAAAGATAAAGCTAAGAGACAAGCAGAATAGAAAGACCTCAAAGCGTTCATTTTCTTAAACCGCGTTTTATTTAGCAGGCATAAAAAAAGTGCCTTGCATGAAGGCACTTCATTATTAAAGAATTTATTAACTAATCATTATTGCGTTCCCTGTCATAATAGCGCCTTTCCTTTCTTTCTTTTTTCTGCTCTTCTTCCAGTTGCATTTCTCTTTGCCCTTCGGCAGTATAAGCTTTAAGAATAGCCTTAACCAAACGGTGACGTACTACGTCTTCCTCATCCAGTTCTATATACCCGATGCCATCAATATTGCGAAGAATTCGGCTGGCTTTTTCCAGGCCGCTTCTTTGATTCCTCGGTAAATCCACCTGTGTAAGGTCACCCGTTATGATAGCTTTTGCATTAGCTCCAATACGCGTTAAAAACATTTTTAATTGCACATCTGTAGCATTTTGCGCTTCATCCAGAATTATGAATGCATTGTCCAACGTACGCCCCCGCATATAAGCCAAAGGAGCAATCTCAATTGTTCTTGTGGTCATGTAATAGCCTAACTTATCAGCTGGAATCATATCATCCAATGCATCGTATAAAGGACGTAGGTAAGGATCTATCTTTTCCTTTAGATCACCCGGAAGGAAACCAAGGTTTTCACCAGCTTCCACAGCGGGCCGCGTTAAAATGATCTTTTTAACTGCTTTGTTTTTCAATGCTCTGACGGCCATTGCTACGGCTGTGTAGGTTTTACCGGTGCCGGCAGGCCCGATAGCAAATACCACATCATTTTTTTCTACTGAAGTTACCAGGCGTTTCTGGTTGGCTGTACGGGCCCTGACTGTTTTGCCATTAGGGCCGAATACCAGTACATCGTTGGGATTACGCTCCACAAAATGGTCAACCGTTTCAGCATCATCGCCGCCAAGAATCTGTTCAAAATAATTTTCACTCATATGACCATTTCTTTCAAGGTACTGTACTATGAGATCGATCTTTTCTTTTGCTCCATCTACCTGTTCCGGTGCACCGCTCAGCTTCAGTTGCGTTCCGCGGGAAAGGATTTTCAGGAGAGGAAATTTCTTTTTTAGAATATCTAGTTTACCGTTATTTACTCCAAAGAACTCAATAGGGTTTACGGTTTCAAGGTTGATAATTGTGTCTCTCAAATTTGTTTCAGGTTTGCGTTATACAATTCCGGTCTCGCCGGCGTTAACATTGGTACAAATAACCATCCAGTACAAGATAATTAAAAGAACTGGCAATTTTTAATGGTCGTTTATACACAATTGTGTATTAAAAAACTGTGCCTAATTATTATAAAGTAAGTTACGATTTATGAACTGAACGCGTGGTTAAGCACCAGTTAATAAATTCCAGGGTTTTTATTTTTTCTATAGTTGAAATGGTGAAGGCCCGCTATTTACTTCTAAATGTTTCATCATTCTGACTAATTTTAGTTGCATTTGGTTACTACTTGAAATGACTGCTAAAAAAACATATTGGATAGAATTCATTGGCGACAGATCTCTGAAAATTGAGGAAGGGCAATCTATTCTAAATGCATCTTTGGCAGCAGGCATTCCACATTATCACGCTTGTGGAGGTAATGCCAAATGTTCTACCTGCAGAGTACTGGTTAAAGAAGGACAGGAATTTTTAACACCTTGTAACAAGAAGGAAAGAGAGTTGCGTAGCAGCATTCATTTCCCTGCTAATGTGCGCCTGGCTTGTCAAACTTTTGTCACAGGTTCCCCGGTTCATCTGCATCGTATAATCCGGGATGAAACTGATGTACAATTATACATAGATGAAGACAGGGAAACAGATCTTCAAAATATTGGCGAAGAAAAAGAGCTGGCTCTTTTCTTTTTGGATATTCGAAATTTTACTCCCTTTATGGAGCAATACCTGGCTTTTGACGTAATCCACGTCATTCGGCGTTTGTTTACTCTCTTTAGAAAATGTATTGAATTATATGCCGGCCAAATTATTGAAACTTCCGGTGACGGGTTATATGCAGTATTTGGTTTTAGCGGCACCATGCCCCAGGCCATCAATGATGCTTATTATGCGGGAGTAGCTATTTTAAATGAGTTGGAAAAGTTTAATGAGCTATACCTGGAAAAGAATTTTAATCATTGCTTT
Organism: Flavisolibacter sp.; assembly: GCA_036787395.1. Taxonomy (GTDB): domain Bacteria; phylum Bacteroidota; class Bacteroidia; order Chitinophagales; family Chitinophagaceae; genus Flavisolibacter. Next base: position 11,102 of record DAIQPL010000010.1, read on the forward strand.
GAAGTAGGTATAGGTTTACATGCAGGAAATGTGATTGTTGGTAATATTGGGATTGGGGTTAATAATAATCTTACTGTAATGGGATTGCCTGTCAATATCGCCTCACGTTTGCAGGCTGCTACAAAAAAGGTGAACAACAGCTTTGTTGTTTCTGATGATGTGTACAAACTATTGGTTAACCCGGCGCAAAATGTAGAAGCGCAAATTGAATTGAAAGGTTTGCGAGATGATTTTAAAGTCCACCTCCTGGGGAAGGAATATCGCAAAGAGTTTTCAAAGAAAATACCCCAATAGAATTGTTGTGGCAGAAGTGAGTGACACAACGAAGCTTTATAGTATCACCTCAGCCTAACTAATAAAACTTCCATGGTCACTAAGAAATAGAAAAGCCCCATTCTGTTTCCTGAACAGGGCTATATATGGGTTTATCAGTGCTTTACTTTATTATGGGAAGATGCCTAACTCGGCATAGCTGGTACCCACTTTGTTAATAGCCACCACGTACGCGGCTGTACGCATGTCCGGGATTAAGGGGTTTTTCCTCCACTCATCCATAATTTCCCGTGTAGCGGTAATCATCGTTTCTTCCAAACCGCTGTGCACTAGATCCACTTCTTCAGGGCCATGCATGATAAATTGTCTCTCTCTATCACTGACACGCCTGCTCGTCAATTCTTCTATCTGCCCAAGAATATGCTGGTTCAAATTTTCAGTGAACCTTTTTTCCATCCTTCCGTACCGTACATGGCTTAAGTTCTTCAGCCATTCAAAATAAGAAACGGTGACACCCCCGGCATTAAGGTACATATCCGGAACTACAAGTGTTCCGTTGGCGGCAAATACTTCATCCGCTTCAGGAGTTAATGGCCCGTTTGCTCCTTCGCCAATGATCTTTGCTTTTACACGTGGTGCGTTATCTCCATTAATTACATTTTCCAACGCAGCAGGAACAAGAATGTCGCAATCGTGCTCAAGAGCATCTGTATTTTTTGCAAAATTAGTACCACGTGAAAAATTTAATATGGAACCAGAAGTTTTCCGATGTTCAAAAACCGCATCTACATCAAGGCCGGCGTCATTGTAAATGGCCCCTTCATATTCAGCCAATGCAACAATTTTTGCACCGGCGTGCTGAAAGAATTTAGCAGCATGGTAACCAACATTTCCCAAACCTTGTACTATGACCTTTTTACCTTCAATACCTATTGGCAGTTTTTGTTTATCCATTACATCCTTCATGTTACAAACTTCTCGGATGCCATAAAAAATTCCCAAACCTGTTGCTTCGCTACGGCCACGAACACCCCCTTGTGTTACCGGCTTACCGGTGACGCACCCGGCAGCATCAATTTCACCTGGCCTTAAGCTTGTATACGTATCAACGATCCAGGCCATTTCTCTTTCGCCTGTGCCGTAATCAGGAGCGGGTACATCTGTACCAGGCCCGATAAAATTTTTCTTAACCAATTCAGCCGTATAACGACGGGTAACTTTTTCCAATTCGTATACAGAATATTTTCTTGGATTGATTTTGATACCGCCTTTACCACCACCAAACGGAACATTTACAATGGCACATTTATATGTCATAAGAGCTGCCAGAGCCATTACTTCATCCTGGTTCACTTCTGCGGCAAAACGAATACCCCCTTTGCATGGAGTTTTGTGTTGGGAGTGTTGTACGCGATAGGCCTCAATTACCTCAATCCGCCCATCATCCATGCGTACAGGGAACTTCATACGGTACACTGCATTACAAGCTTTAATTTGTTCAAGAATTCCAGGATCCCAGGCAGTAAATTTTGCTGCCTTATCAAAACTTTTTTCTACGGCGCCAAAAAAACTATATTCTTCATTATCTGACATGAGACATTTATTTTGTAATTAACTGATTTCTATTTGTGCTTCTCCAATTTCGAGATCTTTTTATCCAGCCTTATTAAATAGAGCAGGATGCCTGCTAAAATGGTAAGTATAACAGCTACCACCACGTATATTTTTCCATTCTCCCGCATGGTATCAGCCATTTCAATTGTATCTCCATCCTGCGCAAAAGAAAGTATGCTAATTAAGAACGAGAAAAGTAGTAACAGGGTTCCCTTTATCATGATTCTAAAACGTTTTTTTCTTTAAGCATTTGTAGTCGAACTTTTAAGCTCACTATCCACACACCTAATAAGGTCCAGCCAATAACAGCAGGGTAAAATACAAGACGCATTCGCGCATCAATATCTTGTGGGTTCAAGGCAGGATTACCTTGTCCGCCGGGGTGAAGGCTTTCCAGGAGCCTTGGGATAATCCATATAGAAGGAAATAAAAAGGCGAACGCAAAGATGTTATATACTGCTCCAATTCTTGCTCTTTTATCTAAATCATTTATAGAGTCCCGCAACACCAGGTAGGCAAAATAAATTAGAAGCGCAATAGCTGCTCCTATCAATTTTGGATCTTTGGCAATTGCACCAAAGGAGGAAAATGATGAACTGTTAGGATCAGCCCATGTAAAAGAAGCCCATATCATTCCGGTACTATAACCTAGTACGCCAAATACAATCCCAACCACCGCATAGTGCCGGGACAGAATATCGGACCTGAGGTTATTATTGCGCAGGTACTTTACAGCATGTACTACCGAAATAGTAAAAAGAATCATCATGCTAAACCACATACATACGTGGAAATAAAGATTGCGTATGGATTCCTGTATAATCGGTTTACGCGGAACGTTAAATAATAAGCCTGCAGTTATGGTGTATACCAGAAGTAAAATACATACTATTTTCCACCACCATTTTTCCATGCATTGGGGTTTATAAAGCAGCAATCGTTTAATCGGGAGCAAAAATAAGGGGGAAGGTTGTTCAATTACAAATTATTCTGGAAACTAGTCTTTCCATAAAAAGGGAAACAAAATGATAGCTAACAGCACTACCAGTAAATCTGAAACAAGAAGCAATGAAATGTTGATGGCTGGAACAGAACCAGAGATTAGAAATACACCAGATGAGATTTTCATAAGTATGAGTAGTTGTGGAATAATTATAGGAAAACCAAGGATAGCCATGATAGCTGCATTTTGTTGTGCTTTAGCAGCAATGGCTGCGAGGAAAGTAAACACGAGGCTTAAACTCCAACCTCCTAAAAAAACAATTCCCACGAAAATGCCTGTTTTTTTAACAGGATAATCCATAAAAAGAGAAAACAGGAGCATACTTAAAGCGCTCATCACTAACATTAAAATGGAATTAAAAAGCAACTTGGCTAACACAAAATTTTGCGGGCTGGCAATGGTATAATAGTAAAGCATCCGGTTGCGGTTCTCCTGCAAAAAACTTTTAGCTACTGCATTAATACTTATAAAAAGCTGGATGATCCAGAAGAGTCCGTTCCACGTGCCTGTATTAGGATTTTCAATGGCCATGTATAAAACAAAGATGGTGGCGCCCACGTAAAGGAGAACGCCATAAAAAGCGTATTGCTGACGAATTTCGAGCAATACGTCTTTTTTAAATAAAGTCCATATTTGTGTAAAAGCTTTGATAAGATTTCTTGCGAAAATAACCGATTCATTTTTTAAGCTGCCTTTGATATGATTATTTTGTAAACAATCTCTTTTTATGAAAAGTAAGTTTCCCTTTTGGATATTACTTGCTGTCTTGATTTATGCTTGCGGTAGTAATGACACGGTTAAGAAAGAGCCGGTAGTTAATACCACGAATGATAGTAGCCTGGTAATAGAAGATACCCTGTCAACGGCTATGGATACCATCGTGTCACCGTCTTCAAGTGTCACAAGCAAAGAAGTAGATCTCAAATTCAACCTGCAAAAAGGAAAGTCGTATGCCTATGCGATGGACTTTGAAGTGGGGCAGGATAGGCAGGGCAAGAAAATGTCTACGGGTATGAAATGGAAATATAACGTGAAAGTGTTAAGTGATGATGGAACGAAGAAAACACTTGAAACTACATATGACCGAATAGCAATGTCTATGGACATGGGTGGGCAAAAAATGGAATTTGATTCAGAGGCACCTGCGGGCAATGCCACCAATCCACTAAATATGATATCGAACCTATTTGCTGCCGTGAAAGGCAAGAGCTTTACTATGAAAGTTGATAAGAAGGGCGAGATTACAGAAGTAAAAGGATTTGATCAAATTGGCGAGGCTGTAGTCAATCAATTGAATTTGCCCGCAGAAGCAAGAGCAGGAATGATCCAACAATTTAAAACTCAATTTAATGACAGGGATGTCAAAGCGACTTTTTCGCAGTTCTTTGAAATTTTTCCTGGTAAGAAAGTAAAACAGGGTGATAGCTGGGAAAGGGAATCTACTGCAAAACTAGGCCGTGGGCAGGGCAAGATGATTACAACTTATAAATTAAGGCAGATCCTCGGCAACAAAGCAATTCTTAGTGCCAACTCCACGCTAAATAAAGGAGATACAACATCTTCAGGTACACAAACGGCTAAACTGGTAGTAGATATCAATACAGGTCTTGTTTTACAAAATAATTTTGAATTGATTGCAGGTGGAGAGAAAAAAATGGTGAGCAGGGGTAAAATCACTGGAAAACAATTATAATGACCTCCCGTTGTTTGTAACAATTGTTTAGTTCTGTTTACAACGAAACAAGAATAACCTCTTTTAATCAATCGCCCCATCCAAAATAAAACAGTTACGACAACGGGGCTCGTAAACGTTTTTTGCCCCTAGCATGATTTGTTCTTCGTTTGGTATAATGCGGTAAGAATAATTGGCATTATTGCCGCACTTTACACAGATAGCATGCAATTTGGTAATATAATCAGCCTTGGCCAAAAGAAAGGGCATTTGTCCGAAAGGCTTGGCCGTATAGTCCATATCCAGCCCTGCTACAATTACCCTGATACCGCGTAAGGCTAACTCATCGCATACGTTAGCAATCTCATCATCAAAGAACTGCGCTTCGTCAATACCTATTACATCTACGTCTTGTGCCATTAGCAATAAGGTTTGCGAATTGTCAATGGGAGTAGACTGAATTGCGTTCTCGTCATGAGACACAATTTTTATTTCATCATATCTTGTATCAATAGCCGGTTTAAATATTTCCACCTTCAAATTCGCAATTTTCGCCCGCTTCAGGCGTCGTATTAATTCTTCAGTTTTGCCGGAAAACATGGAGCCGCAGATCACCTCGATCCATCCACGTCGTTCGCCTCTTATGTTTGGTTCAATGAACATTCAGGAATAAATTATGGCTTGTTTTCGATCTATTTACAATCTGTTAGTAATTTTGGGCGCATCTTTTCGTTCTTTACTAAACATCCTATTGTAAAAAACAGCGAAAGTACCATAAACAATGGAAAGAATTAAGGCTCTCATTGATAAGTTATACCAGCAAAAAGAACAAGGTTTTACGCCTGCTCAATTGCTGCCCACTGTTCAACTGCTTCAATCAGAACTGTTACAACTTCAACAAAAAAATGGCTCTCTAAGTACGGCTAAAGTGGCCATCACCATGCCCGCACAATTCAACTTTGCAAAAGAAGTTGTGCCCACACCGCAGGCAGAAGTTGTCAAAGAAGAAAATCTAACCCCTCTCAAACAAGACAGGCCTGTATTTGTTGCGGATTCAGAGCCTAAAATACAAGTAAAGGTTCCAAAGGAAATACCAAAGCAACACGATTATTTTTTGCCCAAACCCGTATCTAATGAGCAGTTTGTACGTAAAGAAGAACAGCCCAAACCCGTTAGTACACAAAGCAGTTTTTATCCTGCATTTGATGCAGTGGAGGAGACACCTACCTTAGTGCAGCATCAACCCGCAAAGGAAGTTCATGAGGCAATTGCTGATTCTAAAGAGTCACTGAACGACCGCTTAAAACAGCAAAAGACAGAAGTGGCGCACGTGTTAAAAGATACACCTATTAAAGACTTACGTAAAGGCATTGGTATCAATGACCGTTTCACCTTTGTTAGTGAGTTGTTTCGCGGTGATGACGCCATGTATGAAAGGAGTATCAAGACCATTAACGGCTTTGGTATTCTTTCAGAAGCAGAATATTGGATAAACAGGGAATTGAAATTCAAATTAGGTTGGAACGATAGTAAAGAAGTGGTGCAACATTTTTATCATTTGGTGAGAAGACGGTTTGCATGAATAAATTGAATTACTATATCGGTAGCCCCTCTTTTCTTTTGAACATAGTTTTGAGCTTTTCTGCCTGCATCTCGTAGTTTTTCCTCATCCTTTAATAAAGCGTTTAGCCTTTCCGTTAATTGCGTGCCATTTTCTACACTGAATGCGCCGCCAGCTTCTATTAATTCATTAGCTTCTCTATACTTTTTGTAATTGGGTCCAAAGATTATGGGCCTGCCATACACCGCCGCTTCCAGGATGTTATGAATTCCATCTTTGGTAAAGCCGCCACCAACATAGCTTACAGTAGCATAATAATAAAGCCTGGAAAGCATCCCAACATTATCAATAATCAATACGTGTGCTTTTTCTTTCCCGGCGCCTGGTAACTCCGAATAACGGACGGAATTCCGAAACCGTTTTTCTATTTGCGTAAGATGCGACGGCGTAATTTCATGCGGTGCAATAATTAGTTTTAAACCGTTGTACCCGGAAAGTAATTGTTCGTCATCTGTCCATGTACTTCCTGCTACTATTACCTTATTGCCTGCAATAAAATCTTTGAGCAAGGGCACCTCCGTAAATTTTTCTCTTATTTCATAGACCCGGTCGAATCTTGTGTCACCACTAATGCTGCAATGTGTGATATTGGCCTGTTTTAATAGTTGCTGCGAGATTTCATCCTGTACAAAAATGTGACGAAATAGGAAAAGCATTTGCCGGTAAAATTTCCCATACCATTTAAAAAAAGGCTGGTCTTTTCTGAATGCAGCAGACACCAAAAGCAAAGGAATGTGTTTAAAAGCTGCGACAGATAAATGGTGATACCAAAATTCGTACTTAACAAAAATGACTAGTTCAGGATTTACGAGTTCAATGAACCGTTTTGCGTTCTTTTTGGTGTCCAGAGGAAGATAGGTAACCATGTCTGCCTGTTTATAATGACAAGCTGTGTTATACCCGGAAGGGGAAAAAAAGGAGATCAGGATTTTGTGAGCAGGATAATTCGATTTCAGCTTTTCAATAATGGGTTTTCCTTGTTCAAACTCGCCGGCTGACGAGCAATGCATCCAGATGATCCGGTCATTTACAGAGATTTTCTTTTTTAGAACAGAAAACAGATCTTTTCTGCCACTTAGCCATTCTCTTGCTTTCTTATTCCACAAGGCAACTGTTCTTACACCTATAAAATAAAGTTGAATAGAAAAATTATAGAAAAAAAGCAAAGCCTGTTTTGTTTAAAGTGATCAAAATTATAACTCTGGCATTCACCCAAACCATATTTTCCTATTTTTGCGCGCCTGAATGTGGATACTTAAGTATTTATCTGGTGTAACATAGACATCGGATGCAGGCTAAAATTATCCTGATGCGTTCCATTCAAATGGTTGATTTAAAACAGCAGTATCAAAAAATCAAACCCGAAATCGATGCTGCAATTTCAAGTGTTATAGAAAGTTGTCTTTTTATTAATGGACCCCAGGTTCAAAATTTTACCAAAAGTCTGGCTACTTACAATGGCGTAAAGCACGTAATTCCCTGCGCTAATGGCACCGACGCTTTACAAATTGCGATGATGGCTCTTGACCTCCAGCCAGGCGATGAAGTTATTACACCCTCTTTTACCTACATAGCTACCACGGAAGTTATAGCGTTGCTAAAGCTTACACCTGTATTTGTTGATGTTGACCCAAAAACATTTTGTATTGATACCGAAGCCTTGCAAAGGGCCATAACACCTAAAACCAGGGCCATTGTGCCGGTCCATTTATTCGGCCAGGCTGCCAATATGGAAGAGATCTTGAAAATTGCTGCAGCTAACAGCTTATATGTAATAGAGGATAATGCCCAGACAATTGGATGTGATTATTATTTTTCAGACGGTACCACAAAAAAAACAGGTGCTATAGGAACAATAGGCACCACTTCCTTTTTTCCCTCTAAAAACCTCGGGGCCTTTGGCGACGCTGGAGCTATTATGACTAATAATGATGAGTTGGCAAATAGTCTGAAAATGGTGGCAAACCACGGCCAAAGCAAAAGATATTTCCATGATATAGTAGGTTGCAATAGCCGTTTAGATACACTCCAGGCCGCTGTGTTAGAAATAAAATTGAAGTACCTGGAAGACTACATTGACGCCCGCAGGGCGGCAGCTCAGCATTACGATGCCGCTTTTTCAGGTCATCCAAAGATTACTGTTCCTTTTAGGGCCACTCATAGCAGGCATGTTTTCAACCAGTATACTTTAATTTTAAAAGGAGTTGATAGAAACAAATTACAAGATTATCTTGCAGGCCAAAACGTTCCCTCGATGATCTATTACCCTGTGCCGGCACATCGCCAAAAGATGTTTGCACATTTCAATTCGTCACACACAGACCTCCCAGTTACAGATTGGTTAACGGAACGTGTTATTTCCCTTCCAATGCATTCGGAAATGGATGATGAGCAACTTAGTTTCATCACCACGAAAGTTTTAGAATTTATAAACCCCTAATCATACGTTATGAAAATTACTGTTGTTGGAACCGGTTATGTTGGTTTGGTAACTGGTACCTGCCTTGCAGAAACCGGAAACCATGTTTGTTGTGTAGATATTGATGAACGCAAAGTCAATAAACTGAGAAATGGTCAAATCACTATTTACGAACCAGGACTTGAAAAATTATTTGAACGCAACCTCAAAGAGGAACGCCTGTCTTTCACAACCGACCTGAAAGAAGGCCTGGATCAAGCAGAAATTGTGTTTCTTGCCTTACCTACACCTCCAGGTGAAGATGGCTCCGCAGATCTCAAGTATGTTTTGGGTGTGGCAGAGCAAATAGGCACCCTTCTTACAGACTATAAGATCATCATTGATAAAAGTACAGTGCCTGTAGGTACCGCGGAAAAGGTGCATGCCGCTATTGCAAGAAATTATAATGGTGAATTTGATGTGGTGTCTAATCCGGAATTTTTACGTGAGGGAGTTGCCGTAGAAGATTTTATGAAGCCAGATAGGATCGTAATTGGCACCACGTCTGAAAGAGCCAAGGCTCTTCTGATCGAGTTATATACTCCTTATGTTCGCCAGGGTAACCCAATTATTTTCATGGACGAACGTTCCGCAGAATTAACCAAGTATGCAGCCAATGCTTTTTTGGCTACGAAAATATCTTTTATGAATGAGATTGCTCAAATGTGCGAACGTTTGGGTGCTGACGTAGATATGGTTCGTAAAGGAATTGGTAGCGATGACAGGATTGGCAAACGCTTCCTGTTTCCTGGCATCGGGTACGGCGGTAGCTGTTTTCCCAAAGATGTGAAGGCGTTGATGTATTCTGCCAAAGAAGTAGCTTACGACTTTAAGATACTAAATTCTGTTACCGAAGTAAATGAAAAACAAAAACTGCATTTGATTTCAAAGATTAAACGCTACTACAATAATGATCTGACAGGAAAGCGTTTCGCAATATGGGGGTTGGCCTTTAAACCCAATACAGATGATATAAGAGAAGCGCCGGCTTTAGAGTTAATTGATGTTTTGTTGGAAAATGGGGCCAGTATTTGCGCTTTTGATCCTGAAGCTGTCAATAATGTAAAAAACATTTTAGGCGACAAGATAAGTTATGCAGAAGCCCAATATGAATGTATTGAAAATGCTGATGCCCTTATTATAGCTACAGAATGGAATGAATTCAGAACACCCGATTTTGATAAAATACTGGAATATTTAAAAGACCCTGTAATCTTTGATGGACGAAACGTTTTTGATATTCAAATAATGGAAAAAAAGGGTTTCCATTATGAAAGCATTGGAAGGCCCCTGGTAAATCAACCGAAATTTGTTTAATGGAAAAAAGGATTTTGATTACCGGTGGTGCAGGTTTCCTTGGTTCTCACCTGTGCGACCGGTTTATTTATGAGGGGTATCGTGTCATAGCCATGGATAACCTTATTACAGGGGATCTGAGGAATATTGAACATCTTTTTAAACTAAAGGAGTTTGAGTTTTATCATCATGATATAACCAAATTTATTCATCTCCCCGGCAGCCTGGATTATATACTTCATTTTGCTTCCCCTGCAAGCCCCATTGATTATTTAAAGATCCCTATCCAAACATTGAAGGTTGGTGCTATGGGTACACACAATTGTTTGGGTCTTGCTAAAGCAAAAGGAGCAAGGATTCTGGTAGCATCAACCAGTGAAGTGTATGGAGATCCCCTGGTTCACCCCCAAACTGAAGAATACTGGGGAAATGTAAACCCTGTAGGCCCTCGCGGTGTATATGACGAAGCAAAAAGATATCTCGAGTCTATTACTATGGCTTACCACAATTTTCATAGTGTAGAGACCAGGATCATTCGCATTTTTAATACTTATGGGCCGCGTATGAGGTTAAATGATGGAAGAGCGTTGCCTGCATTTATTGGACAAGCCTTACGCGAAGAAGACCTGACGGTGTTTGGCAACGGTTCTCAAACACGATCTTTTTGTTACGTAGATGATCTTGTAGAAGGTATTTACCGTTTATTGTTAAGCGATTATCATTTGCCTGTAAACATTGGTAATCCTGATGAAATATCTTTAAAAGATTTTGCAGAAGAAGTTCTCAAGCTAACAGGTGGCAACGTGAAAATAGTCTATAAGCCATTGCCCGCTGATGATCCAAAACAACGAAAGCCGGACATTACAAAAGCTAGGGAAATTCTAGGCTGGTCTCCAAAGGTTTCACGTAAAGAAGGACTTGCGAAAACCTATGAATATTTTAAATCTCTTTCTGCTGAGGAGTGGACAAAACAGCCAAAAGAATTTGTAAGTAATAAATGATATTTGATCTCTACAAGTCAAACTTCTATGTACCAGGATTTGGTTGAAAAAAAGGAAAAGCTAGCTGTTATTGGTTTGGGGTATGTTGGACTTCCCATTGCGTTGGAATTTGCAAAAAAACTTTCTGTGATTGGGTTCGACATAAATGCCAGGCGCATAGAGTTGATGAAACAGGCAATCGATCCAAGTAATGAACTCGAAAAGGATTCGTTTATAGGATGCGACATTACATTTACAAATTCTGTTGATGTTTTAAGGGAAGCTAAGTTTTTTATTGTAGCTGTTCCAACACCGGTTGACGAGCATAATGTACCGGATTTAACACCCATAAAAAAAGCATCCGAAACAATCGGCAAAGTTATCAAGAAAGGTGACTATGTCATATTTGAATCTACAGTGTACCCCGGTTGCACAGAAGAGGATTGTCTTCCTATCATTGAAAAGATATCAGGGCTAAAAAATATTACAGATTTTAAGTCGGGCTACTCTCCTGAACGGATCAACCCAGGTGATAAAAAGCACACGCTGGCAACTATTATAAAAGTGGTTTCAGGTTGTGATGCCGAATCATTAGATACTGTTGCTAAAGTTTACCAGTTGGTGGTAAAGGCCGGCGTACATAAAGCCGCTTCAATAAAAGTTGCTGAAGCCGCAAAAGTGATTGAGAATACACAAAGGGATCTAAATATTGCTTTAATGAACGAGCTGTCCATCATTTTTGACAAGATGGGCATCAATACTTTTGAAGTGTTGGAAGCGGCGGGCACCAAATGGAATTTTTTGCAGTTTAGCCCTGGCCTGGTAGGCGGACATTGTATTGGTGTTGATCCCTATTACCTCACTTACAAAGCCAGTGAACTGGGATATAACTCAAGAGTAATTCTGGCTGGCCGCCATATTAATGATAATATGTCATTTTATGTTGCGCGAAAAGTAGTACGTCACATTATCAGCAATGTAACAGACGTCAAGGCTGCAAGAGTATTGGTGATGGGAGCTACTTTCAAAGAAAATGTAAGTGACATACGAAATTCTAAAGTAGCCGATGTTGTAAAGGAATTAAAGGAGTTCTTTCTTAACGTAGATGTGGTTGATCCTCATGCAAGCAGCGAAGAGTTAGAACATGAGTACGGCTTTGGGCTTGCAAACGCCATTGGGAAAGACTATGATGCCGTGATTGTCACCGTATGTCATGAACCCTATGTAGATTTTGACGATGATTATTTTTCTTCCATTTCAAAACCACATGCTTTGATTGCCGACCTTAAAGGAATGTACCGGGGAAAAGTGAAAAGCAGAACGTACTGGAGTTTTTAATTATGTCTTTTATTAAAACTGATATTTCAGGCCTCCTGATCTTTGAACCAAAAGTCTTGGAGGATGATCGTGGTTATTTTTATGAAGCCTATAATGAAAAAAAATTTTCAGAGGCCGGAGTTAATTTAAAGTTTGTGCAGGATAATCAATCCAAATCTTCGTATGGCGTTATACGTGGATTGCACTACCAGTTAAACCCATTTGCACAGTCAAAGCTCGTTAGGGTTTTGCAGGGAAATATTATCGATGTAGCTGTAGATATCAGGAACGGCTCACCCACATTTGGGAAACATCTTTCTATTGAACTTTCCGCGGAAAACAATAAGCAGCTTTTTATTCCTGCCGGTTTTGCACACGGTTTTTCTGTTTTAAGCGAAACGGCAATTGTACTTTATAAATGTGATCAATTCTATAATAAGGAAAGCGAAGGCGGCATTCATTTCAATGATTCTTCTTTGAACATTGATTGGCAAATACCAGCGGGGAAAGAAATTGTGGTGGAAAAAGATTTAAAATCTCCGTCTCTTAAAGATTGTAAAAACAATTTTGAATTCCGCGGATAATGCCATCACCCATAAAAATATTGGTTTCAGGCAGTAATGGGCAATTAGGAAGTGAATTGAAAGAACTGTCGTTTGATTATCCGGGAGCAACATTTACTTTCTTTAGCCGCGACGAGCTTTCTATTATTGATAAAGAAGCATTGCAAGCAGCTTTTAAGGTTTATGGTCCGCGCTACTTTATTAATTGTGCAGCTTACACGGCAGTAGACAAGGCTGAGGAAGAAAAGAGTGTAGCTTTCGAAATTAATGGCGAGGCAGTTGGCACTATAGCAGAATTATGCTCTCAATATAATTGCAGATTGATTCACATTTCCACAGATTATGTTTTTAATGGAACGGGTGCAAAACCCTTAAGTGAAACGGATAATATTGACCCGGTAAATGCTTATGGGGCAAGTAAGTTAATGGGTGAACAGCTAGCATTCAAAAATAATCCTGACTCCCTAATCATTCGCACTTCCTGGGTCTATTCTTCTTATGGAAAGAATTTCGTTAAAACCATGATCCGATTAATGAACGAAAAGCAAAGTATAAGTGTAGTCAATGACCAGATGGGCTCACCTACGTATGCTGCTGACCTGGCACAAGCAATTTTACAAATTATCTTTTCAAATAAATGGACTCCCGGTATATATAACTATAGCAATGATGGAGTAATCAGCTGGTTTGATTTTGCGAACGAGATTAAAAAAATAGTTTCGTCTGATTGTGTAGTTAATCCTATATCAACCGAAAAATATCCCACTCCGGCCCAACGCCCTGCTTATTCTGTATTGGATAAATCAAAGATTGTCGATACGTATGGATTAGAGCTAAAACCTTGGAAGGAAAGCCTGAAGCATTGTCTTCAGAAATTAAATTCCTAGCTGCGAGCAAAAGAAGATACTGCTGTTAATTTATGTACAGAAAAAGATCTACGTGATCAGGCAAATTTTTCAAGGGTTTTCTGCATCAGGTCTTGTATCTCTTTATTATTTAGATTACCTATACTCCCTTCGTGTGTATGGTGTAAGCCATTAGAAAGGTCGAAGTCAAAATTTCCATTTTCAATTTTATTGCCTATTTGTTGATATGCTTCCCGGAAAGGAATGCCCTTATTAACCAGTTCATTCACCGCTTCTACGCTGAACAGGTATTTATATTTTTCATCCGCGAGGATGTTATCTTTTACCTCCATATTCGAAAGCATAAGCCTTGCTAATTGAAGGCACGATTTCAACTCTTCAATTGCCGGAAATAAAATTTCTTTCGTGAGTTGTAGATCGCGATGATACCCTGAAGGAAGATTATTGAGGAGTAAGATAAGTTCGTTAGGCGTAGATTGGATGCGATTGCATTTAGCCCGGATCAGTTCAAAAACATCAGGATTTTTTTTGTGAGGCATTATACTGCTGCCTGTAGTTAGTTCCGATGGGAAGGATATAAAACCAAAGTTTTGATTCAGGTATAAACAACAATCCATTGCCAGTTTACCAAGAGTGGCAGCTATGCAGCTTAATGCCATGGCTACTATCTTTTCTGTTTTGCCCCGTGTCATTTGTGCATATACCGAGTTATAATTAAGTGCAGAAAACTTCAATAGCTGTGTTGTCATTAGCCTGTTTAGAGGGAAAGATGATCCATATCCTGCACCGCTTCCTAAAGGGTTTTTATTGGTAATTATGTAGGCAGCTGATAAAACCTCCAGGTCATCGATAAAGCTTTCTGCATAGGCTCCAAACCATAGTCCAAAGGAAGAAGGCATGGCAATTTGTAAATGAGTATAGCCTGGCAAAAATTTGTCCTTGTAGTTTTCACTTTGAGCGATCAAAAGATCAAACAATTCTTTTGTTTCATTTTTTATACTCACAATTTCTGCCCGTAAATAGAGTTTAATATCTACCGCCACCTGGTCGTTGCGGCTTCTGCCACTGTGAATTTTTTTGCCAATGTCGCCTATTCTTTGAGTTAATAAAAGTTCCACCTGTGAATGAACGTCTTCAACATCATTTTCAATTTTGAATTTTGAATTTTCAATTTCTTCAGCTATTTGTTCTAATGCTTCAACAGCTTTATCTGACTCTTGTTTCGTCATTAATCCAACCTCACCCAACATTTTTGCATGGGCAATAGAACCCTGCACGTCATATTTTGCCAGCAACAAGTCAAACTCTTTATCCCTGCCAACTGTAAACTTTTCTATCAATTGTGAAACTGTTGTATTTTCTTTCTGCCAAAGTTTCATTTCAAAAACTTATTTAAGAGTTGGATATAAAGTTCTATGCCTTCTTCGATTTCCTCTATAAATATAAACTCATCTGCGATGTGACTTCTTGCTGAATCCCCGGGACCGAGTTTTAATGCAGGGAAAGGCATCAGGGCTTTGTCGGATGCAGTAGGCGAGCCATAGTAGGTTCTTCCTAATGATAAACCGGCTTTTACTAACGGATGCTCCAGGGAAATCGATGACGATTTTAAACGAACACTTCTCGGGATTACTTCACTTTGAACGTTAGCCTTGATGGCATCCACTATTTCTTCCAACGTATATAATTCATTAACCCTTACATCTACTACAAATTTGCACTGCGCAGGAACCACATTATGTGCCTTGTTTTCTGAATCAATAACTGTCACGCTCATTTTCACAGGTCCCAGCAGGTTGGAAACTTTTTCAAATTGGTGGCACCTGATCCACTCAATATCTTTTAAAGCCTTATAAATGGCATTGTCGCCCTCATTGCGGGCAGCATGGCCTGCTTTTCCGTGGGCTACACAATCTAAAACAACCAGCCCTCTTTCAGCAACAGCCATTTGCATCAA
>DAIQPL010000010.1:26821-34442 GCA_036787395.1 Flavisolibacter sp.
AGAAGTAGGGTAGGTTTTGCGTCATCGAAATATTTATTTGATACCAACACATTATTACTTACCCGTGTCACCTGTAGGCCTTTTTCAGCTAAGTATTTAGTTATGGCACTGGCGGTTTGCCATTCATCTTTACTAAAGGAAGGAAGTTTAATGAGTTCCTGGAGAAATTCAATGGCTTCTTTTTGCAGTATGTTCAGGTCTTTACTCATTAACGATGGTTGTGCCTGATGTGCCTTTTATTAAATCATGTAAGTTCTCAGCTTTTCCTATAATCACTTTCTTCACACCACTTTGCAAGGCACTAAATGCGTTGTCCAGTTTGGGTATCATGCCGGCAAATACAAGTTGTTTCTGTTTTAGGTCTTTGTAGGAGCCAGGATCAATTTCTCTAATTACGGAATTGTCATCATTAGCATCCAGCAATACGCCTTCTTTTTCGAAAGAGTAGATAAGAGTTACATCAAAGCAACCACTTAATCCCTTTGCAATCTCCTGTGCAATGGTATCAGCATTTGTATTGAGCAGCTGGCCTTTTTTATCATGTGTGATAGGGGCAATTACAAGGCTGATACTTTGTTCCAGCAGGCTTTGAAATAAGGGAATATTAATGTTGTCAATATCGCCGGCAAAACCGTAATCAATTGCCACATTACCGGGGGAATTATTTTTAGAAGTTCTTTTGTGGGCCAGTATGGCATTGCCATCAGCGCCGCTTATTCCAATTGCATTACATTCAAGCGCCTGCAATTGTGCCACAATATTTTTATTGATGTATCCTGCATACACCATGGTTACTATCTTCAATGTTTCAGCATCCGTGATCCTTCTTCCTTCAATCATTCGTTGCGGTACTTTCATTTGCTCTGCCAGTTTAGTAGCTAGTTTCCCGCCTCCATGTACCAATATTTTTTTAGTACCAATAGCAGCAAATTGTTTTAGAAAGTGTTCAAGCTTTTGCTCATCATCAATAATATTTCCTCCAATCTTTACGATGTAAAGGGTGTTCCCCATACCCTTCAAAGGGAAAGAAGTATTAATAACCCCGCTATTTTTTTTTTCAGCCATTATTGCAATAAGTAAAGTCCTGAGTTTTGTGAATCTTGCTTATGCTGCTTTGGGTTATTGCTAATCCCTCCCTGGGTTTGAGTCGGCCAAAATTTCACTCAACACCGCCTGCGCTGCCCATACCCTGTTTGATGCTTCCTGTGTTACCAAACTATTAGGTCCATCTAATATCTCATCACTTAATTCTATGTTTCTACGTACAGGTAAACAATGCATCACTTTTGCGTTGTTAGTTCGTTTCAACTTTTCATTCGTCAGCATCCAGCTTTTATCAGTGATTAAAACCTGTCCATACTCTTTATAAGAACTCCAGTTCTTTACATACACATAATCTGCATTTTGTAGTGCTTCATTTTGATCATGAATGACAGTAGCACTTTTCGTAAATTCTTTATCCAGTTCATAGCCTTCGGGATGTGTAATGACAAAGTCAGCCTGGCCCCATGCATTTATCCATTGCGAAAAACTATTGGCTACACATTGTGGCAAAGGCTTTACATGCGGAGCCCAGCTTAAAACTATCTTGGGTTTATTCTCCGTCCCCTTCAATGAATTGCGACGATCTTCCACTATGGTAACAATATCTGTTAAGCTTTGCAAAGGATGTAAGGTTGCACTTTCTAAACTCACGACTGGTATTTCTGCATATTTTATGAACTGCTTTATATATTTTTCGCTATAATCTTCTTCACGGTTTTTTAAAGAAGGAAATGTCCGGATAGCAAGAATGTCAAAATAATTACCCATGATAGGGGCGGCATCTTTTACATGTTCAACGGTTGTTCCATTCATGATCGCACCTTCCTCAAATTCCAGGGCCCATCCCTCCGAGCCTACATTAAAAACAATAACTTCCATACCCAGGTTTTGTGCAGCTATCTGCGTACTCAGTCGTGTACGCATACTAGGGTTCAAAAACAAACATCCAATTCGTTTTTGAATGCCCAAATTTTTATGGCGGAAGGGATTGGTTTTGTAAGCCAAAGCTTTTTCAACTAAAGCATCGATGTCCTTTACATCATAAGCTGAAATGAACTGTTTCAATCCGGTGGTAATTTGTTTTGTTATCGACTATAGTACTTCTATGAAGCTTCCGTTGTGTCACTCACTTGTACGCTTTGTTCGCTGCGCAACTCGTTTATAGCTTCAAGTAAGGCTTCCAGGAATTCATCCATTTGTTTGCGGTTAATAGTTAACGCCGGTAGTAGCCGGATGACATTAGGTTTTGCTTCGCCGGTAAACACATTGTGATGCAACAACAGATTTTTTCGTAAATCTTTGAGCTCTTCGGGCACATCAAAACCAATCATCAGCCCCAATCCGCGTATATTTTCAATGGCATCAACCTTTCTTAGTTTGTTTAAAAGATATTGACCACGCTGTTTTGCTTTTTCAATTAAGTCGTCCTGTTCAATTACCTCCAGTACAGCCAATGCAGCAGCACAAGCCAGGTGATTGCCTCCGAAGGTGGTGCCCAACAATCCGTGTTTTGGCTTAAACTGAGGAGCAATCAAAATACCGCCGATAGGAAAGCCATTGCCCATGCCTTTTGCCATTGTATAAATATCGGCGTTGATGCCGGCATGATCAATAGCAAAAAATTTTCCACTCCTTCCATAACCGCACTGCACTTCATCGGCAATTAACACAGCTTCATATTCATTACACAACTGACGAATCAATTGCAGGAAACTTTCGGTAGCGATATTAATTCCGCCAACACCTTGAATAGCCTCGATAATAACGGCTGCTACGTTGGGTCCATTTTTTTCAAAATACTTTTTCAACGCTTCTTCGTCATTAAAAGGAAGAAAATCAATATTGTCTGTTTCATTTACAGGAGCGACAATACTCTTATTATCAGTAGCAGCTACAGCTAAAGATGTTCTTCCATGAAAAGATTTTTTGAAAGCAACAATTTTTTTTCTACCGGTATGAAATGAAGCCAGTTTTAATGCATTCTCATTAGCTTCCGCGCCGCTATTCACCAGGAACAACTGGTAATCTTCTTTACCACTTAGTTTAGCTAATTTATCTGCCAATTCCTTTTGAATGGGGATTTGAACGGAATTAGAATAGAAAGCAATTTTATTTAACTGGTCTTCTATTTTTTGTACCCAATGCGGGTGTGCATGGCCAATGCTGATCACTGCATGACCTCCGTACATATCTAAATATTGCACACCATTTTCATCCCACACATAAGAATCTTTTGCTCTTGCAATGGTGATGTCATTTATCGGATATACGTCGAATAGTTTCATGATTGTTTATATAAATTGTTGGCAATGTTTGATGATAATTTAATTCCTTTTATCAGCGCTGAACTTAATCCCTGGTGTTCCATTTCATTTAAGCCTGCAATGGTGCATCCCTTTGGAGAAGTTACTTTGTCAATTTCCTCTTCAGGATGTGTTTTATTAGCTATTAAAAGTTTGGCAGCACCGAATGCAGTTTGCGACGCGATCTTCAGTGCATCATGTGCATGAAAGCCAATTTCTACTCCACCTTGCGATGCGGCTCTTATGGTACGGAGGAAGAAAGCAATACCACAAGCACATAAGGCGGTTGCCGCACTCATCATGTCTTCGTTAATTAAAATGCACTGGCCCATGGTGTCAAAAATATGCTGAACCAGCAGGACATCTTCCTCTGTAGCATTGACGGGAGAAAGGCAGGTCATACTTTCCCGCACTCTCATAGCCGTGTTGGGCATAGCTCGTACAATACGCAGCTTGTCTCCGAATACATCTCTGAATACTTGTGTATGTGCTCCGGTAACAACAGAAACCACCAATTGCTTTTCCAGATTTATGGCAGGTTTTAGCTGTGAAAGCGCTTCGTCTAATTGTTGCGGCAGCACACAAATGAAAACAGCGTCCGCATTTTCAATTGCCTTTGCATTATCAGTATCTGTGTGAAAACCCTGGTCAGCCATTTTTGACAGGGAAGAAATAGTTCTCCTGGTTATTGTAATATCATTTGTCTTGCAGGCACCCGCACTAATCAACCCTTCAGCCAAAGCCATCCCAATATTCCCGCCACCAATAATTGTTGCTTTCATATTTTATTCATTAAAATGCTGCTGGTTTAAGTGCGAGTCCTGCTTTTTCATCGAGCCCAAACATCAGGTTCATATTTTGAACGGCTTGCCCCGAAGCGCCTTTCAATAGATTATCAATTGCCGAATGAACAACCAATTTGGATCCAACTTTTTCCAGCTGTATTACACATTTATTCGTGTTTACTACTTGTTTCAGAAAAATTTCCTGACTGCTCAAAAGGGTGAAAGGATGGCCCTTATAAAAATCAGTATATAGGTCAATCAAGTCTTCCTGTTTCCATTCACAGCTAATCACGGAACTAATAAAAATTCCTCTTGTGAAATCTCCCCGCCAGGGAACAAAATTTATTTCAGTTTTCCTTGCACCTAATTGAGTAATGGATTGATTGATCTCTTTTAAATGCTGGTGCGTTAATGTTTTATACGCCTGTATGTTATTGGCCCGCCAGCTAAAGTGCGAAGTGGCCGATTGCCCCTGGCCTGCGCCTGTAGAGCCGGTTATACCGGTTGAATATACTTCATTAAGCAAACCTTTTCCTGCCAAAGGTAATAACCCAAGTTGTATAGCAGTAGCAAAGCAACCGGGATTAGCGATATTAGTTGCAGACTCTATCTGGGTTTTATTCAGCTCGGGAAGGCCATAGATGAAGTTCCGCGTCTGGTGCCTGGAATTTTGAATTAAACGGAAGTCTTGTGAAAGGTCAATCAGTTTTATTTTTTCAGCAATCTGATTTTCTTCAAGGAATTTTTTTGCTTCGCCATGTCCTACACATAAAAATAAAACATCAATATCATCATTCAACTCGCTGGCAAAGTTTAGGTCTGTGTCTCCAATAAGATCCTGATGTATTGAAGAAATGGGCTTGCCTGCATTACTGCGACTGTGAATAAAAGACAGTGCTACATGAGGGTGGTAAATGAGAATACGAATCAATTCACCACCAGTATATCCTGCTCCTCCAATTACACCAACATTAATTTTTTTCATTGTTATTCGCAGTTTATCCGGTCATTCGTTATGGAAGGCTGTGAACATAAAATGAATTGCAGGTCTTCAGTTCCCTTATTCAACCCTATGTTCTTTTCCCGCTTCACCGCTTTTTATTTCAATCGTTGAATCTTCAATTTCGAATAGTGCATTACCTTTTAAAATAAAAAAGAACTGTTGTGCAAGTGTGTCGTAATGTTTTATTTCCAAAACACCTGGCGGCATTTTCTCTTGTTTAACCGACAACGCAGTTGCATCAACTAAGTTCCAGCCATCACAATCGTCGCCCCACGTATAATGCTTTAGAGGATGATATTTAGAAATAGCTTTCATGAATTGCCGTTCACTTCATTTACCTGGTGGTAAATTGAGGTTTGATTACCAAATATTTTACTAAAACCCCTTACATCTTCACCACTCCAACCTGTGTTCATTTCGCCATACTTACCAAACTTGCTACTCATCAAGTCATACTTAGACTCAATTCCAATCACCTGGAAACGATAGGGTAGTAGTTGAACAAATACGTCACCAGTGACATTCTCCTGTGAATTCTCAAAAAAAGCTTCAATATCTCTCATTACAGGATCTAGTATCTGACCTTCATGCAACCAATTACCATAAAATTGAGCTAATTGGTCCTTCCAGTTCAATTGCCATTTGGTGAGCACGTGCTTTTCAAGTGCATGGTGTGCTTTCAAAATAACCATAGGAGCAGCGGCTTCAAACCCAACCCGTCCTTTAATACCGATAATTGTATCTCCCACATGTATATCCCTTCCAATTCCGTAAGCTCCTGCTATGGATTGCAGATTTTGAATGGCCTCTGAGGGATGTGAAAAGAATAGATCATTTATCTTTTTCAGTTCTCCGTTTTCAAAACTAAGCTTTACTTCTTCACTTCCTTTTTTAGTGACCGGGGTTGGCCATGCTTCTTCGGGTAACATTCCTTTGGAGGAAAGTGTTTCTTTGCCTCCAACGCTTGTACCCCATAAACCTTTATTAATAGAATATACCGCTTTGGCAAAGTTCATTTCAATGCCTTTGCTTTTCAGATAATCAATTTCCTGTTCACGACTGAGCTTTAAGTCACGGATAGGTGTAATGATTTCAATCCCCGGAATCATTACATGAAATATCATATCAAAACGAACCTGGTCATTCCCTGCTCCTGTACTTCCGTGAGCAACAGCATCTGCATTCAAAGCTTTTGCATGTTCTGCAATATGTAATGCCTGAATTAAGCGTTCTGCACTCACACTTAAAGGATAGGTATTATTCTTCAACACATTACCAAAAACCAGGAATTTTATGATCCGGTTATAATAACCTTTGACCGCATCAATTGTTGTATGTGTTTGTACACCTAATTTGTATGCATGGGCTTCAATTTCTTTTAGTTCCGTGTCTGTAAATCCGCCTGTGTTCACAATAACACTATGTACCTCGTAACCTTTATCTTCAGTGAGATATTTTGCGCAGTAAGAGGTGTCCAACCCACCGCTAAATCCAAGAACAATTTTGCCTCCAACTCCTGAAGAGGTGTTTGAAGACTTATCTGTTTGGGTCATTATTTAGTTTGAGATTTATGTAATTAGTGAAGTAAGTTAAAAAAGAACATTTTTAGTTTCCGGTTACTTGTGCGGTCCTTGCCGGGCTTGTCAGCACCTCGCAATCTTTTTAAAAACTTGCTTTGTTTAATTTTTAGAAGGCGCTCATAAACTTTGCTCTTTTCTTCAAAATGATCTTTTGTTTCCTGGGGCTGGTAATGATCTTTTGGATCGTAAAGCATAGCTGTGCAAAGGCAATTTTTCCTTTCCTTACTCATCAATATGTCATAATTCACACAGCTCTTGCAGCCTGCCCAAAATTCCTCATCCTGTGTAAGTTCCGAATAAGTGACTGGTTCATAACCGAGGTCACTGTTGATTTTCATTACAGCCAGGCCCGTAGTAAGCCCAAAAATTTTAGCCTCTGGATACCTTTCACGGCTAAGCTGAAAAATGCGCTCTTTAATAGCTTTAGCAACACCACTTTTGCGAAATTGGGGGGAAACAATCAGGCCCGAATTAGCTACATATTCTCCCTCCCACGTCTCTATATAACAAAATCCTACCCATGTACCGTCGTCTGTTACGGCAATAACAGCCTTATTTTCTTCTATTTTCTGCACCAGGTATTCCGGTGAACGTTTAGCAATACCAGTTCCACGGGCCTTTGCTGAAGATTCCATTTCATCCGTAATGGTAGTTGCATATATTTTATCTTCCGGCGTTGCCACCCTAATGATAATATTCTGTTCCAATTGTAAAATAATTGATGTAAGTAATTGGATAACCAATCCTGTACCAGAACTTGGGAGCTTTCACTGATAGGGGCCATGGTTAAGTGCTCGTCCTATCAGCAACCAGGTCGTCGTCTTGAGAGATAGCGGAAGATATCAAAACACACATCATAGATACGGGTTGCCACCCGCTCATGAAAGATATAATGCTTATTATGTG
>DAIQPL010000346.1:0-4235 GCA_036787395.1 Flavisolibacter sp.
TTATTTATATTTTTTTTATTGTGTGTATTTTTTTTATTCGGTCCTTTTCATGATTGGCTTAAAACTATTTTTCCAAGCAGCAAACTAACATCTTACTCTTCAGTTCTGCCTGCTTTAGCTGCCATGGTTATTGGTTTGTTTTGGTATTTAAAAAGAAGCCGGAGAAATTTTCAGAGGTTGTTTCTTTACTCTAAACTGCTACTGATTTTTTTTGTAAGTATGGAAGTTGTGTCATTGCTGTTTCAAATCTTTACCAGCGAAACCGAAAATAATCACCTCGCAGTTCCAATAAATGAATTAAAACCTACAACAATTCCAAACGAAAACAAGCCAGACATTTTTTTTGTTGTATTTGATGAATATGCAAGTTCAAAAAGTCTCAGAGAGGATTTCAATTTCGACAATAGTGGGATTGATTCTTTGTTTGAAGCTAATAAGTTTTTTGTTTCATATGATTCGAAGAGTAATTATAATTTTACATTTTTTTCAATTGCTTCCACGTTCGCTTTGGATTATTTAAAATTAAAGCCTGACGGTCCTATTTCAGAAAGGTTAACATTGCAAGGTATTAAAAGTGTAGAAAAAAATTATTTAACTGCTTACTTGAAAAAACAAAAATATCAAATTTTAAACTATGGGTCTTTTAATCTGAATGAGGAACCTGCAAAGACAACGCCTTTTTTCGATAATGGTTTTATTTCTAATGTAATAGACAATCAAACATTATACTCGAGAATTAAAAGGGATATTTGGTGGAATTTTACACTAAAGAATATTTTTACGGGCGAATGGAGAATTCCAAATGGTTTTAAAAAGGCTAAAGACTATCATGTTCAACGGAATAATTTCAATCTAAATGGTTTGATTAACGAATTGAGAAGAGAGACTTTGGAGCCTAGGTTCGTGTATGTTCATTTGATGCTGCCTCATGAACCTTTCTACCTAAATTCGGATGGAAAGCCTTTATCTGACACTGTCTTAATACGCAATACCATTAACCAACGTGATGGCTATTTAGACCAACTGAAGTTTTCAAATAGTCTAATTAGAGAAATATGCGCATGGGTTAATTATAAAACAAAGCGTAAAAGGGTGGTCGTTATTGAAAGCGATCATGGGTATAAATTTTTTGATGAATCCAAAAGAAATAGAAAATTTTGGAATTTGAATGCGTACTATTTTTCTGACAATGAGTATTCTAAACTGTATAATGGAATAAGTCCTGTGAACACTTTCCGAGTGATATTAAATCAGTATTTCAATCAATCTTTTCCTTTGTTAAAAGACAGTAGTATTTATATTTTGGATTCCAACGTTAAAAACAATTAAGTTAACGAGTTTTAGCAGATATCAGCAATTGGCAAGTTCGAATCCCCCAAATCAACAGGCAATTAACAAAAATGTCTTTTTTGACTTCAGAATATTCTGGTTTTCTATCTTATCTTTGCGCCCCGCTTTTGCGGAAATTGCCTGAAGAGGCCCCCTAAGTTTCTCCCGGTGGAGAACGCCTCAAGGGTTTAACAACAATAATAATTAACCAATGCCAAAGGTTAAAACAAACTCCAGTGCCAAAAAGCGCTTCAAAGTGACAGGTACTGGAAAGATCACACACCAGAAATCTTTCAAACGTCACATTCTGACAAAAAAATCTAAAAAACGTAAACGTGCATTAGGTAAAGACGGCATGGTTGCAAAAGCCAATATGGATTTTGTAATGCGCCTTTTACGACTGAAATAGCCAGGAAGTCAAAGCGGTCTTGTTCTTTTGGGATTGACCGTTTATCAGTAAACTTCAAACTTTAATCAAAAAACTCATTCAGAAATGCCACGTTCCGTAAATGCAGTTGCTTCCAAAGCACGCAGAAAAAAAATTTTAAAACAAGCCAAAGGCTTCTATGGTAAGCGTAAAAACGTATATACCGTTGCCAAAAACGTTGTAGAAAAAGGTATGACCTATAGTTATGTAGGTCGCAAATTAAAGAAAAGGGAATACCGCCGTTTGTGGATTGCCCGTATTAATGCAGCAGTCCGTGAAGAAGGGTTAACCTACTCACAGTTCATTAATTTATTAAATACAAAAGGAATTGGTTTAGATCGCAAGGTTCTTGCAGATCTGGCCATGAATAACCCTGAAAGCTTCAAAGGTTTGATCGCCCAGGTTAAATAATGAACATTCTATAAACACATTTCGAAAGCCGGGTGCGTATTTGCATTCGGCTTTCTTTTTGTATTTCTCAAACTTCTACATTTGTAACAATTTTTTGTTTACTGGTTAACCCATTAAACCCATCAATGAACAACTCTTATCTCGACCTTGTACAACAAACATTCAACTTTCCACAGGAAGGACTAGAAGTAAAAGACGGATATCTGCACTTTAATGGCTTAGATATTAAGGGTTTGATTGATAAGTATGGAACTCCGCTGAAGCTGTCTTATTTGCCAAAGATTGGTATGCAGATCAACAAGGCGAAGAATATGTTTGCCAAGGCTATTAAGAAACATAAGTACGAGGGTCAGTATTTCTATTGTTATTGTACCAAAAGTTCGCATTTCTCTTTTGTAGTAGAAGAAGCTTTAGAGCATGATATTCACCTGGAAACTTCCTACGCTTATGACCTGGAAATAATTAAAAAATTGTATGAGAAAAAGCGTATTACCAAGGATATTTTTATCCTCTGTAATGGTTTTAAACAAAAAGGTTACACCAGACGCATTGCTCAGTTAATTAACGGAGGATTTACAAACGTTATTCCCATTCTTGACAATAAAGAAGAACTCCTGGCTTACCGGCGCTCAGTAAAAAAACCGTTTAAGTTGGGTATTAGAGTAGCTGCAGAAGAAGAACCAACCTTTCCTTTTTATACTTCACGCTTAGGCATCAGGGCAAAGGACATCCTTGAGTTTTACGTCGATAATATTGAAGGGTATGAAGAAAAATTTCAATTGAAAATGCTTCATATCTTTTTGAATAAAGGAATCAAGGATGATATTTATTACTGGTCTGAGCTTAATAAAATCATCAATCTTTATTGCCAGTTAAAAAAGATCTGTCCGGAACTGGATTCGCTGAATATTGGTGGCGGGTTTCCCATTAAACACTCTTTAGGGTTCGAATATGACTACCAGTTCATGATCACCGAGATAGTTGGGAATATTAAAGCAGCATGCAAACGAAGTAAAGTACCGATGCCAAACATTTATACGGAATTTGGCAGTTATACAGTAGGAGAAAGTATGGCACACATCTATAGTGTAATTGGTACTAAGGCACAGAATGATCGCGAAACATGGTATATGATCGATTCATCTTTTATTACCACATTGCCGGATACCTGGGGCATAGGTGAAAAATTCCTTCTGCTTCCCATCAACAAGTGGGACCAGGATTACCAGCGTGTTGTTTTAGGAGGAATTACCTGCGATAGCCATGATTATTATGACTCAGAGGAACATATCAATGAAGTGTTTTTACCAAAGGCAAACGGAGAAGAACCTTTGTATGTCGGTTTTTTTCACACCGGAGCATATCAGGATCAAATCAGTGGTTATGGGGGAATTAAACACTGTCTTATCCCTTCGCCAAAGCATATTATCATTGAGCATGATAAAAATGGAAAGCTGATTGACTGGGTTTACGCAAAAGAGCAATCCGCACAAAGCATGCTGAAAATACTGGGATATATCAAATAAGCAAAACCCCGCAACTGGCGGGGTCTTTAATTTTTTTGGAATTTAATTTGTAGCTGTTTGCATTATTTGCCGAGAACCTTGTTCCTTGCTTCTTCTTTTTTTTGATTTCTGTTCTGGTCTTCTGTTTGACTCTGGCTGGAAGTGTTATTGTTCCTGTTATAGGTTCCATTCCTGTTGCCATTATATGTTTTGTTGTAACGGGTATTGTTTCTGTAAACATTGCTATACCTGTCATTTCTATATCCATAGTTACCACCATATGAGCCAACTTCGTAATACCTTCCGGTATAAGGATCTCTTTCTAAGACAATAGTACCACGATAAGGATCATCAACATAGATACGATTAGAAGGCTGAACTCTGTCGTACTGCGTTCTATCGTAATAATAGTCATCTTCGGTTCCTCTCATGGTTGTACAACTTACAGCCGTAACCATTAAAAGCACTGCAATGACTGCTGACAATAAATTGAATCGTTTCATGGCGTGTTTTTCTTTTATTGTTCAATTTTGTAACCAAAAATTGATAAAGAAACCTTATAT
>DAIQPL010000347.1:0-4232 GCA_036787395.1 Flavisolibacter sp.
TCGCTTATAAATAAAAACTCTGAACTATCGCTCTTCACAAAAATTTCGTACAACGTTTTCGCATTTATGCTGTTGAGGCATGGTTATTCGTCAGCCTGGCAACAGGTGCTCAATAAAGATATAGAGTACAAGTCATATTCAAAAGGCCAATTGAAAAATGCCAGCTGGTACAGAAGCTGATAGAATTACAAATGCTGAAGGACGCGTTAATGTCGCGCCCCAATTGCATAAATGCAATTTGTTGTGTGCATGTGCTTCTTGTCAGAGTTGTGTCGGTCGTTGGTAGCTATGAGTTACTTTATGTTTTTTCATTTCTGTCAGTAGGTTGTATTTCATGTTATCGGTTTTCTCCAATATTATCATTTGACAATTTACCGGATTCGCATGCTCTTCAAATTGTTCGACTGTCCAGTGATACCACCTCATAAGAAATAACCTGATTGTCATTCCATGTGTAATCACGACTGCATTGTCTGGAAAACTTTCTTTTTCAAAATCTCTATGCAAAGTTCCAAGGAAATCACTGACTCTATCGTAAACATCAGCCGCGGATTCTCCGTCTGGCAAGCGAAAATAAAATGTTCCAAATGAATCACGTTCCCTATCAGCTTTGAGGCAATGATCCATATCCCTAATATGTCCCCATTCTTGTTCTCTTAGCCGGGGTTCTTCTCTCCAGATTAGTTTATCCTTTTTGAAATGCTTTATAATTTGCTCAAAAGTCATTCGTGTCCGCCAATAGGGAGAAATATAGAAGAATAAAGATTCCTGTCCCAAAATGGATTTCAATTGTTGACCTGCTAAGTCAGCCTGGATAAGTCCTTTGTTTGTCAGCTCAGATGTATAATCAGGTTTTTGCCCGTGAAATGATTTATCAATGTTGGATTCTGATTCACCATGTCTAATTAGTATTATTCTTTTTGGTTTCATAGTCGAACTTTATATTACTGCAGTTGTTGAAAGGATATACAGCATTGCAGCCAACGTCAGGGCTTGGCGATGTGGCGATATTCTGTGTTACGTCAGCCAGGACCGAAGTTGAAAGTAGCACAAAAGATGATATTTTGCAATTAGCTGGGCTTTATTCGTAAAGTTGGATATGTCGCTGAGTAGCGATATGTCGATGAGGATATATTCGTTAAGCCGCCATCTCGCCAAACCCCTTATTTGTTGGTGGCAGTTTTTTGTCGTTGCATTTTAACGAGCAAAATATGAGTAAAAAACTTTTACTACTCTGTTGTCAAACTCTCTTGAGAGCCGTAGCTCACTCCATGCGAAGGCTATTCACCGGATTTGCTATTGCCGCTTTGATGGATTGAAAGCTTACTGTTATCAGTGCTATTATCAATGTAGTAATACCGGCAATTACAAATACCCAAATACTAATACTGATTCTGTAGGCAAAACTTTGCAGCCATTTACTCATCAACCACCATGCTACTGGAACAGCAATTACAGATGCAATTAAAACAAGCTTTGTGAAATCTTTGGAAAGCAGGTATGCTATGTTTTGCACTGAAGCGCCAAATACTTTACGGATACCAATTTCTTTTTTTCGCTGCAATACATTATAAGCCGACAGCCCCAATAAACCAAAACAGGCAATGATGATAGCAATACAGGCAAAAAAGCCGAATGCTTTTCCAAATTGCGTGTCTGCTTTATATTGCTTGTCAAAAGTTTCATCCAAAAAATAAGAGCTGAAAGGATCATTTGGAAAGTACATATTCCATTTTGCTCTTAGCGCATTTATTGTATTTGGAATATTTTCGGATTCAATTTTTACCGAATATACGTCGCGGGCATTTAAGCGCAGCAACATTAGCTGTGGTTCAATTATTTTATTTAAAGCTTCCGTATGATAATCTTTTACCACGCCAATAATTGTTCTGCCGCTGTCACTTCCTAACTTTTGGTTAATTGCCTCTTTCGCATTTTTAAATCCTAACATTCTTACGGCTGTCTCATTAAGAATAGCTGCATTGCTGTCTGATGGAAAGTCTTTGGAGAAATTTCTGCCCGCAGCCATTTTCATTTCATAAGCAGGAATAAAATCATAATCAATGCCTAAAAAATCGAGGTTTACTGGTCTTGCATTTGAAGCATTGGCTCGAGCCACTTCATTTGACCAATTGTTTTCTTTGCCCATTATGCTTGTGGAAACAGCAATATTTTTTACAGCAGGCAATTGCAACACTGCCTCTTTAAAAGGCTTAAAAGTGGTTTGATACATTGAATCACTCACAGATCCGGCGCCTTCAACAATAAGAGTTTGTCCGATATTTACGCCAAGCGGTTGTGAACGCATGTAATTTACCTGCCGATAAACAATGATGGTTCCTGCAATTAGTACCATTGAGGTTGCGAACTGAACAATTATAAGGCTTTTACGAATCATCAATCCGCCTGAACTATTTTTGAATATTCCTTTCAAAACTGTAACGGGTTTGAACCTGGATAAAATAATTGCAGGGTAAGCGCCCGATAAAAAAACTCCACCGATAAAAATTATGCTCAGCATGGTTACATAGCTGGTATGCAGGTAAAAGCGTTTGGGCGTAACATCACCGGTTAAACTGCTGAACCATGGAGCTGCAATAAAGGCAATAAGTAATGCTAATATTAGCGAAACAAGGTTTATTAAAATACTCTCGGTAAAAAACTGCATAATCAGCTTTCCGCGTGTTGCGCCTATTACTTTACGAACACCCACTTCTTTAGCCCGCTCCAACGACCTGCCTGTTGACAGATTGACATAATTTACCCAGGCAATACCAACTATTAATATAGCAAGCAGAAATAAAAATGAAACAGCATGCTCATTGCCATTTGCTTCAGCTTCCTGCATGTAATGGGAATGAAGATGAATATCTTTTAAAGAAATTAAATAGACTTCGTTGCGTGTTCTGTTAGCTTTTTTCCATTCGAGCGTGTTAATATAACGGTCACAAAATGCAGGAAATTTACTTTCCAGTTTTTTAAGGTCTGTTCCTTTTTTTAATAACAGATACGTGTAAAACTGGTACCATCCCCAGCTTGTTTCTTCGGGCCTGCTCATATCGCCAAACTGCCTGCGGAAACTTCCAATGGTAGGATAAGATATAAGATAATTAATAACCAGGTGTGAGTGAACAGGCGGAATAAATATACCTGTTACTTCAAAAGTTTTTACTGAAAACGGTGCACGATAGATAAGCGTTTTACCTATGGGATTTTCATCGCCGAAAAACTTTTCAGCCATGCTTGCTGAAAGCATTATTTTGTCCAACCCGTTAAGTGCAGTTGCAGAATTGCCTTTGATTACCTTAATGTTGAACATGGAAATAAAAGACGGGTCAGCATAATAACCTTTATCCTCATTAGATTTTACATTGTGCTCATCGTCAGACAGTAGCAGTTCGGTAACAGCCAGCCGGCAATAATTTTCTATTTCCGGAAAATCTTTCTTCATCGCAGGTGCAAAAGCAGGATATACAGCAGCGGATTGCCAGTCTAAATTTCCATCCTGGTAATTGTCAAGCCTTAAACGAACAATCTGGTCAGCTTTAGGAATATTATCATAGCTTTTTTCGTATGATACATATTTAAAAATAAGCAGGCAACATGCAATGCCAATTGATAATCCAAGAACATTAAGAATTGAAAAATCAATGCGCTTCAATAAGTTCCTTATGGCAACCTTAAAATAACTTCCTATCATAATTCCGGAATTTCAAAGTGATGTTTTGTAAGTTATTTACAACAACTGCTATTCCTTTAAAACTAAAACAATAAACTGCCCGTCATTTTTTCTTTACATGTAATGCTTTATTATCTTGATAAAATGATGCTAAAGATGTCAGAGGTGAGCTAATAAAATACCAAATTGTCAACCGAATAAGTCTGAAGGATACTCTTAAGAAAGTTCGTTTTGATACAGTACTGTCGGAATTTATT
This sequence comes from Flavisolibacter sp., assembly GCA_036787395.1. Lineage (GTDB taxonomy): Bacteria > Bacteroidota > Bacteroidia > Chitinophagales > Chitinophagaceae > Flavisolibacter. Next base: position 3,937 of record DAIQPL010000347.1, read on the forward strand.
ACACTGGTAAAGGGACAAAAATTTAATATTCTGTGTCCAAATAAAAATTGCCACCAACGTTGAAGCATTTATGCTGTTGGGGCATGGTTATTCGTCGGCCCGGCAACAGGTGATCAATAAAGATATACAGTACAGTTGATATTCAAAAGCTCATTTGAAAAATGTCGGCTGGAGCAGAAGCTGATAGAAATTACAGATGCCGAAGGACGCGTTAATGTCTGCCCCAATAGCATAAATGCAAATGTTGTACTAAACCTTCGGTAGTTTGTAAGCCTCTTCAAGAATAAAGAGGCTTT
>DAIQPL010000348.1:0-4232 GCA_036787395.1 Flavisolibacter sp.
CCAGGCTGCTTCTAAGCCTGTTGCTTTCAGAAAATTCCGTTACCAGGTTTTCATTTAGGTTGCGAACTTCTTCTGAATGGTACAACACCTTTCCTGTTTTATCAATGATGGCAAAGTGATAGCCCGGTGGCAAGATGGCAGAACGCAGGCTTTTCATAGGAAAAGACAAGGCAGCTACCATGCTGTCCTTCACTTTTGAAGGAATTGATAATACAGAAGTAAATTTCCCGCGGGTCCAGGAAACCACCTGGTCCAGATAGAATTTATTTGCAGTGTCGTTTTTAAGCAGGTACTCTTTACGATTAATAATGTTTTTAAAATATTCTCTCTCACTAAAATCACCATGGGGCGAATTCATATTTTCTGATGTCCAGTTGACTTTTTCTTTACCGCCTGGTGAAAGCCAGTACACCTGTGTGATACTGGGATCTTTCACAAGGTTATATAAGGATATCGAATCTGATGAGTTAATTCGCATCTTTGGCAGGGATTTTTTTTGAAACTCCGTGCTGTCTTTGGCCGTGAAGTTTTGATAGAGTAAAGCATGAGACCGGACAACGGTATCTATGAATTGCAACTTGCGGTAAACAGTTTCTACTTCATTTAAAAAGGCCGCTGAAATTTCTTTTGCAAGTGTTTGTTTGGAATCGGGTACATCGCCTGGCCGCAAATGGCTGTTGTATTTAAAAAATCCAAAGAACAATAAAGACATTAGCAGCATGGAGACTACAATAGATGCAATAGCATCGGATGTGGTTAACCGGTCTTTGCTGCCCATGTGGTAAAGCTTGATCCATGGAAAAGATATAATGATAGCCAGGATCAGCGTTATTAGCAATAAAACGATGCTGGAAGGCAATCGAAATCTTTCCTGCTGGTAGCGATTGTAGGAGAGCAAGCCGGCAACCACCAGATCATTAGCCGGGATAAAACTTACAGGTTGTAAAAACAATTTGTATTGCGTTCCGCTAACCGTGCAGGTTTTTACAGCACAAGAGGTCTGGCCGGAATTTTTTCCAAACAAAGAATCCTTCAGGTAATTTACACCAGACCGGATGGTTGTATAAAGCCCTTCGCCATTATTGAATACTATATATTCATCAAATACATTTTTGGGAAGAAATCCAAAAAACTGTTCAAAGCTAAAGCTCATAGTTAAGCTATAGGAGATAGTGTCACGTTGGGTCTTTATTTTTTTTATCCATGACAGGGTCATACGTCGTTTCAGATGATCTATACTGATAGAGTCTAAACTGTCAATCGCATTTGGTAAAGCAAACTTTGGTGAACCTATTTCAGGGTTCAGCGTCAGAGTAAACTTATCGCTGGAGCTGGCGCTTAAATGGTTAATATATTTTGTATCGATGGTATCTTTCAACAAAAGTTTCATCAGGGACAGGCAATTGTCTATTTTTTCATGGATGTTCTTATCAATATTCTGCAGTGACCTGAAGCGCTGCTGCTCCAGCCTTTTTTCATTCTGCGGGATGTAAACAAAAAAATACATGGCTCCCAATAGCAACATGAAAAACAGCGTGGTCCATACAGCTATATAGTTTCTATGGAAGGAAGGAAGTTTCATTTTATTGTTTCATTATGTTGCTCCTGTCTCATTTTGTAGTTATAACAGAAAGGCTGGGTTTATAGAATTTGAATGAGCGATTGCAAACACAGTAGGTTTATTGAACGAAGCCGTTGAATACCGTTTAGTAGAGTGAGTGTTATCCCTTTGGCAAGGAAAGTCTTTCAATAATCCGTTCCCTTGTAAAAACAATGCCCTGGCATAGTAGTTAGAAATTGTTAGTTATGGTTGCGACCAATTATCATGGTTCCCGGAGCACGGCTTAATGCAGTTTTTCTGAAGATTCTTTACTAAAGTTTCAGATTATTTTCAGTCTATAACAACGGTGAAAACACGGTATTTAAAGCAGGGAAAACACGCTATACTTTCCGTTGGACAATGTTGCCATTGCTACGTCAAGCGTTCAACTTTGCTTTATTCTTTTAAGGATTCTTGCTTTCCAGGATCTGGCCACAAGGCTGCTGTATAGCTTGTTATATTTGACTATTATTTACTAAAACAATTTATTATGCCAACTCCCACTCGTAACCCGGGTCCTCCTTCCTGGGTAGAAATTAAAAAAAGTGTATTAAACTACCAGGCTTACTTAAAAACGTTGCCCGTCGATCCTCAATTGAGAAGGAAGGCTTTTGTAATTGATAAAGAAACAATAGACCGTTTATTTAGACTAGGTACAGGAAGTCCAAAAGCAATCCGCTTTTATGTGGGCTCAGAACCTGACGGCACAGCGTTGAGGCTATTTCCCGTAGCATGTGAACAAAAAACTGATGCCTCTGGTAGAACCTATTTTCATGAAATCGACCTTCCTAAAACATTGCCCGACGATAGTACACCAACCACATTGTCCACTCGTACCACCACAATGGAAGTGACTACTGATTCTTTACCTCCCACGGAGGAAGCAAGGCCTTGCCCCAGCGATTGTGGCAGTGATAATTTTTTAAATCCCACACCCTAAAAGATGTATGAGTGGTTTTGGGATTACTCGGATACCCTTATACCTGTTCTTAGTATCCTGGCCTACCTCAGCGTAAAAAAGGTACACATGCAGGAATGGCTCCTGCTTGTGTATTCTTTTGTATGTTTTTTTATATTCGGCCTTTCCAATTATTTGGCAGACAGGTCTATTAATAACATGTTCCTGTATCATGTGTTCTCCCTGTTTGAGTTACTTACTGTAATGTTTTATTCTTTTTCCCTGTTCAGCAGTAATAGAATCAGATCAGTTCTTACCACTGCCATCATATTTTATCTCACTTATTGGTGCCTGAACATCGGTTTATGGGAGCCATTAGCGGATTTTAACAGCAACTCTGCAAGTATTGCTTTGTTGTTGATTATTGTTGTATGCGGACTGTTTTTTTTGTCCCTGAATGACAAAAAAGAGTTACTCTATTTTCAAAAGCTTCCACAGTTCTGGGTGATGTCAGGCTTTCTTTTTTATTGCGCCTGTAGCATACCTGTTGTGTTAGCTTATAAGTACAAGGAGATTTTTTACGATCTCGATATTAATACTGCCTGGAAAGTGCAGGTTGTGGCTAATTTTATTAAATTCCTTTTCTTATCTTATGCTGCGCTATGTTGCTACAAATATCAGGGTGGTTCATCGTAATTGGTTCGGCCAGTCTATTGGTAATACTTACCTTTTTTTTCTTATTGTTTCTTCAAAACAGCCGCAGGAAATTTCATCATCAGCAGGAGCTTCAAATGATTCAAACCCGGTTTGAGCAGGAAATTCTTTTGGCCCAATTAGAAATTCAGGAACAAACCATGAAGAACATTTCACAGGAAATTCATGATAACATAGGACAAACATTAAGCCTTGTTAAGCTGAACCTAAATACAATTGATATCCAAAAACAAGATATTGTGCCGCAAAAAATTGCCAATTCAAAAGAACTGGTTACAAAGGCTATTGCTGACCTGCGGAGCTTATCGAAATCGCTACATACAGATTCTATTTTATCAGTTGGATTGATGAAAGCTATTGAGCTGGAGTTACGAACAATTGATAAGACCGGAGTGTACCAGACAAAATTAAAAATAACCGGCGACTCAGTTTCAATGGATCCTCAAAAAGAACTGATCCTCTTTCGCATAACGCAGGAAGCTATGAATAACATTATTAAACATGCCAGGGCTACCAGCATAAGTATAACAATGGAGTATGCAGATAAGATATTAGTATTGTCCATAGAAGATAATGGTTGCGGTTTTGAAATGCAAGCGGAAACCGGAAATAGAGATTTAGGTATCGGGCTTCGAAGTATGCAGAACCGGGCACAACTGATAAATAGTAAATTTGTTATTCAAAGCACCCCTTCAGCGGGCACACAAATTCAAATAACGGTTCCAGTATGAGTATAACAATAGCACTGGTTGATGATCATGTTTTACTCCGTAATGGACTTGCCAATCTTTTGACGGACCTGGACTATGAAGTAGTTTTTGAAGCAGATAATGGCCGGCATTTTATAGATAAATTAAAATCGCATGCACTTCCTGAGATTGTTCTGATGGATATTAATATGCCTGAAATGGATGGCTACGAAACCACATTCTGGCTTAAGAAAAATCATCCAGATGTCAAGGTTTTGGCACTTTCCATGTACGATGATGAAAATGCCATTATCCGGATGCTTAAAAGCGG
>DAIQPL010000097.1:0-13070 GCA_036787395.1 Flavisolibacter sp.
TACTGCCAGTTCCTGTAGTTTGGCAGTCGCCTCCTCCAAGATTAGCTGTTGAGTAAAATTTTACGCACGGATAAGAAGTTTGAGAGAAGCTGATTAGGGACGTACATAGTACGACAAGGGAGAGTACAAACGTTTTCATAATTACGAGTTTAAGGTCTATGATGAGATATTTCATCCCGGATTGAGGGTCATCATGGCTGGTGAAGGAAATTGACAGGATGCGGATAACAAATAGAAGATATTGTGTGAGGGTTCAGGGGAAGATGGATTCAAACGTAAAACCGTAAGGTTTGGAGGTTTTGGAAACTGAATTAGTAAAGGCTTTCGAAAAAGGAAATTTGGAAGAGGAAAGTGATTGTGGGCATAAAAGTATAAACAATATTGAAAAAGTCAAATATTGATAAAAATATTTTTCAAATTTATTGAACAATGAGTTGCTGTGATGAAATAGCTCCGGTTTGCCTATCTATAACACGTATATAATAATTACCTCTTCTTAGATTATTTATTTGCTGATTAGTGTTATTTACAGACACCCACTGCTGAATCATCTGCCCATTAATATCTAACACCTGTACATCTCTCAAAGAGTTCACATTCCCAAACGCAACATTGACCCTTCCGTCCGTACTGGGATTTGGATATACAACCACCTTACTGGCCTCACCAAAAGCATTTAAAGTTCGTACCGCACTATAGGTAGACTGTCCACTGACATCAATTTGCCGTAAGCGATATTCAGCACTGCCTCTTACCAAACCATTGTCACCGTATAAATATTTAAGTGTTTCATTACTACTTCCATTCGTAGATAAAGTAGCTATATATGCAACCGTTGTCCACGGTTCATTTCCAATTCGCCTTTCAATTTCAAAACCGCGATTATTTCTCTCTCTTGTTGTTTGCCAGGCTATTTGAACGGTTGCATTATTTTTTTGTACTTCAAATTCTTTAAAATACCCATATTCATTGGATTCATTTGGACGGTTGAAAATTGAAGCGTACATCGATTGTAAAGCACCAAAGCGTACACTTACCAAATTTCCACAAGTATTTGTAAAAGAAAGATTGGGTAAAAGTTTCAGGAACTGTGACAGATTTTTATTGGCATCAACAGTGAAAGAAGCGTCAATCAAAGTGTTTCCATTGAAAAGAAGGACAAAATGATCATCGAATTCGTTAGTACTGACTAACTCGTTAAATAAATTACCCGCATTGGAAAGTGATGTATTATTTAAAAACCCAGTGTTGTTGCGGTTGATTACATGCCTTTGCAGCAAGCCTTCGCTAAAAAGGTGATTGAAATTCAGATTGATACGGCTATTAAAATTATTTTGATAATGGGGTTGAGAAGTACCAATTGCTATGACTCCATCAGACGTAAGATTCTGGTTAGGTAGAGTAATGATATAGAAACCCCTTTCTAACGAAGTTTTATAATAGCTTATCAATGTATAGCAACCCACATTTAGGGTTGTTGTACCATTGTTTGATAATTCGAAATAATAATTGCCATTTGGAGGCGTGTAAGCTTTGTCTAATTTTACCTGGGCATTTATAACAAATGAGCAGGAACTTACTAAAAGAGTAAACAACACCTTTTTCATAACCACTGTTTTTATTCACAGAATCATGTCTTCATAACCTTTACAAGACTATGAGTATTTTATTGCAGATCTGTCTCAGGTGAAGAATGGTGTTATAACTTATGTGGGAGAGGGGCTGTTATATTAAAAACTAAAAAGGTGCCAATTATGAGGCGTACTGTTCAATGTGGTCTTGTGCCCATTTAAATGCTTTTTGCAGTTGCTCTTTTTCTGTAAGGTTCGTATTATCCAAAATAATGGCGTCGTCAGCCTGCCGTAGAGGACTTACTTCCCGATGGGAGTCTATATAATCACGTAGCTCAAGGTTGTTTTTTATCTCTTCAAGCGTAATGTTTGGATTTTTTTCGTAAAGCTCCTGGAAGCGCCTTTCTACTCTAACAGCGTTATCAGCTGTCATAAATATTTTTAACTCAGCATCCGGAAAAACAACGGTACCAATGTCACGGCCATCCATAACAATACCTCTATACCTTCCCATTTTTTGTTGTTGGGCTACAGCATAATCGCGAACCTCTTTAACAGCAGCCACATCACTTACTTTTTCGGCAATTACCAGGTCTCTGATCACGTATTCAACATTTTCACCGTTTAGGAAAATTTCAGATTCTTCGCTTTTAGGGTTATAAATGAATTCGAGCGAGATATCATCTAAAGCTTTTTTTACTTCTTTTTTATCCGTCCAGTCAACATGGTTCCTCAAAAAGTACAACGTGATAGCCCTATACATAGCGCCACTATCAACATAAATATAATTCAAAGCCTTAGCCAATTGCTTTGCTAAAGTGCTTTTGCCACAGGATGACCAGCCATCAATAGTAATAATGATTTTTTTCATATCCCTCTTTGCAAAAATGCAGTCAATAACTTACACAACAAAAAAAGCCACCATTATTGTAGTGGCCTATTAAGAAAAACCCGATCTGTCGTCGCCGAATCGATCATATTACCCCGCATCATGTATAAGCTTTTGGGCATCAAAAGGGTTGATCCACCCTTCTGTCTCAAATATTTTTCCTGCCTGTTCATTGTAAGAAGTGAAAAAATGTTCTATTTCATCTAAAATATTTTTATTAAGATCCTTGATGTCTCTTAATTCTTTATACATGTGCGATTCAACAGACACCGCTATTAAACGGTCGTTGCGCGCCATGCCCTTTTTCTCGGATTGTTTTGCCTTTAAGGCACCAATTACCCGACATTCTACAATACAACCAGGATAGGCAGGTTCATCCATGATCACCAGGACATCTAAAGGATCACCATCCCCACCTTTGGTATCAGGTATAAATCCAAAATCAAAAGGAAATACAGCACCGGCTGGGAGAATTTTTTTTAATTTGAATGCTTTTAAATCCTCATCATACGCATATTTATTCCGGCAGCCGCGTGGTGTTTCAATTACAACGTCTATTGTATTTTTTTCGTGACTGCTCATACCGGATAAAAACAAAAATCCCGCCGGGAGGCGGGATTTTATAGGTGAGTTATTAAAATTATGCTTTTGATTCTTCTGTCACACCTTTTTTTAGAGAAAAAGTCAATTTACCATTTTCCTTATCCAGGTCAGCTTCCAGCAAATCACCCGCTTTAATATTCATGTTCAAAATTTCTTCTGCCAGGGGATCTTCCAGGTATTTTTGAATGGCTCTGTGCAATGGCCTTGCACCAAATTGTTGGTCATATCCTTTGTCCGCAATAAAACCTTTTGCGTCTGGTGTCAATTCAAGGCTAAATCCAAGGTTAGTCAAACGTTTCATTACACCTTTCATCAGGATGTCAATGATTTCAAAGATATGATCCTTGGTCAGTGAGTTGAAGATAACTACATCATCAATACGGTTCAGGAACTCAGGAGAGAACGTACGCTTCAGTGCTTTTTCAATCACTGCTTTGTTGGCTTCATCCTGGTTTTGAACACGGGCAGCAGTGGCGAAACCTACACCTTCTCCAAAATCTTTCAACTGCCGCACGCCAATATTAGACGTCATGATGATAAGTGTATTCTTAAAATCAACCTTACGGCCCAAACCATCGGTTAGCTGTCCGTCATCTAACACCTGCAATAATATATTATAGATGTCCGGGTGAGCTTTTTCAATCTCATCCAAAAGAATTACACTATATGGTTTACGACGAACTCTTTCTGTCAATTGTCCACCTTCTTCATAACCCACATAGCCCGGAGGCGCGCCAATCAACCGGGATACTGTGAATTTTTCCATGTATTCACTCATATCAACCCGGATCAAGGCATCTTCAGAGTCAAACATGTGACGAGCCAAAGCTCTTGCTAACTCTGTTTTACCAACACCTGTCGGACCAAGGAAGATGAAGGTACCAATCGGTTTCTTTGGATCTTTCAAACCAACACGATTACGTTGAATAGCTTTTACAACCTTACTAATGGCTTCTTCCTGACCGACCACCATAGCTTTCATTTCATCAGCCATCTTACGCAGCTTTTGGGTCTCTGCTTCCACCATCCGTTTCACCGGAATACCAGTCATCATGCTGACGACTTCAGCTATCTCTTCTTCCCCTATAGGATAGCGTTTGTGTTTGCTTTCTTCTTCCCACTGTCCTTTTGCTTTTTCCAGTTCTTCACCAAGGCGCTTTTCTGTATCACGCAAAGCTGCTGCTTCTTCAAATTTCTGGCTCTTAACTACCCTGTTTTTTTCAACCTTTATATCTTCTATTTTCTTTTCCAGGTCCAAAATGTTTTGCGGAACATTAATGTTCTTCAAATGAACCCTTGCACCTACCTCATCCATCACGTCAATGGCTTTATCAGGTAACAAGCGATCAGTAATATAGCGATCACTAAGCTTCACGCAGGCATCAATAGCTTCCTGGTCATAGTTAACGTTATGATAGTCCTCGTACTTCGATTTGATGTTGTCCAATATCTGGATAGTATCGTCTACGCTTGGCGGCTCAATCATTACTTTTTGAAAACGCCGATCCAGGGCACCATCTTTTTCAATATACATTCTATATTCATCCAACGTAGAGGCACCAATGCATTGGAGTTCACCACGGGCAAGCGCCGGTTTAAAGATGTTGGATGCATCCAGCGAACCAGATGCGCCGCCGGCACCCACAATAGTGTGGATCTCATCTATGAACAGAATCACGTCACGGTTTTTTTCTAACTCGTTCATGATTGCTTTCATCCTTTCTTCAAACTGTCCACGGTACTTTGTACCAGCTACCAAGGCTGCCAGATCAAGAGAAATCACTCTTTTATCGAACAATACCCTTGACACTTTACGTTGAACTATCCGCAAGGCCAGCCCTTCAACGATGGCCGTTTTACCTACACCGGGCTCACCAATTAAAATCGGGTTGTTCTTTTTGCGGCGGGAAAGAATTTGAGAAACTCTTTCAATCTCTTTCTCGCGTCCAACGATTGGGTCTAAGGTTCCTGTTTCAGCTAACTTGGTAATATCTCTACCAAAGTTGTCTAATACAGGCGTTTTGCTTTTTGCAGTTCCAGCCTGACGGGATTTTGATCCTGAATATTTCTTTTCATCATCAAAATCATCGTCATTTTCTTCCTGGTATTCTGCGCGGGGATCGTTTGATTTCATAACCCCCAGTTCCTGTCTGAATAAGTCGTAATCCACATCAAATTGATTTAAGATTTGTGTTGCTATGTTTTCTTTGTTCTTTAAAATAGAAAGCATCAGGTGCTCTGTTTCTACAGTAGCGCTTTTTAATGCTTTCGCCTCCAGAACTGTTACCCTGATCACTTTTTCGGCCTGCTTAGTCAGAGGCAAGCTATTGATGTTAGCAATGTTTTTACCTGTCTTATCTTTTACCGCCAATTCAATTTCTTTACGCAATTCGTATAAGTCAACGTTAAAGCTTTTCAAAATTCGAACCGCTGTATTATCACCTTCACGAATTAAACCCAGCAATAAATGTTCCGTACCTATAAAATCATTACCTAACCTTAATGCTTCCTCCCTGCTGAACGATATGATCTCTTTTACTTGTGAGGAAAAATTATTATCCATTTTAATAGTTGTGCTTTATACAATAATAAAAAATATTTTTGAGCAGGGGAGACGGAATTTGTTAAGTCTTTCCGGCTGTTACGTATGGAAGTCAAAACTGATACCAAAGAGAAATTTCATGTCATCCATGTTGAAACTTCAAATTTGTCTGCTAATATGGCAGCAGAGTTGAACCGCCAATTGTTAGAGCTACTTAAAGATAATACAAAGAATGTTGTTGTCAATCTTAATGGAATCATAACTATTGAAGAGGAGGCTGCTGAAACTTTGGTAAGGACGCAACAAAAATTCTATGAGGCCGGGGCTTCGTTTGTTATATGCGAGCTGCGAAAAGGGGTAGAAGCCTTTTTGGATGAAAAAAAATTACTTGAATTAATGAATGTTACTCCCACTGAAAGCGAGGCTTATGATATTGTTCAAATGGAGGAAATAGAAAGAGAACTATTGGGCGGGGATGATTTTGACCAGTAGGATAGCAATTTGTTACTATCAACATTTTATTTACAATTGCTGCTTCGTCACCCAATTTGCTCTCTTGTACATTTAGTAATCCCCATTGCTCAATATGATTCAGCTACCATTAAAAGCCGCCATCAACGACCGGGTATCTCAACATTTTGACGGTAGTAATTCCACAATTCAGTTCCAATCAATTGGAGGCGGATCTATTAATCAAGCCTATAAAGTATCCTTTGCTAATAAAACACTTTTCTGCAAAATCAATTCTGCTACCAAATTTCCACATTTGTTTCAAAGGGAAAGCAGTGGATTAGAACTGATACGAAAACAAGGTATCATTCAGGCAGCCGAGGTGTTTGACTGCTTTGAGGTGAACGGGATGCAAATTTTGCTATTGAAATGGATTCATGAAGGCGAGCGATCAGAAAGTTTTTGGAAAATGTTTGGAGAACAACTAGCCGCATTGCACCATATTACTGCTGTTGACTTTGGATTGGATGAGGATAATTTCATGGGCAGCGTTCCGCAAAGCAATCGGCCTTCCGTGAACTGGACTAATTTTTTTGTGGAGCAAAGGCTTAATCCATTGCAGCAAAAGTGTACAGACAAAAAATTGCTATCCTATCGTTGTCGCCAGCAATTTGAAAACCTGTATCAGCAACTTCCCAACATTTTTGATAAGGAACAAAAGCCTGCGCTCCTGCATGGTGATCTCTGGAGTGGCAACTTTATGTGCAACCAGGGTTCGGAACCGGTCCTTATTGATCCTGCCGTTTATTTCGGTCATCCCTCAGTTGACCTGGGAATGACAACTTTGTTTGGCGGTTTCGCGCCTTCTTTTTATGAGGCCTACCGTTTTCATTCTCCTTTCCCTTCTAACTATGAGGAACAGTGGCACGTTTGCAATTTATATCCCTTGCTGATTCACCTTTATCTTTTTGGCAGCAGTTATTTAACACAGGTGGAGCGAACTTTATCAAGGTATCAATAAATATATTTATTTTGACGACCTTATTAGTACCGAATGTTGTCTGTAACTATCCTTGGAAATAACTCCGCAGTACCAGCCTTTAATCGTCACCCTACCAGCCAGGTGGTATCGCACGATGGCACCAATTACCTGGTAGATTGTGGAGAGGGTACTCAGATTCAAATGATCAAATACAAGATCCGCAGGGGAAAGATTTCTCACATCTTTATTTCTCATTTACATGGTGATCATTATTTTGGCCTGGTGGGTTTGCTGAATACTTTTGGATTGCTGTCTCATAAGCAGGAATTACATGTATATGGGCCTGCACCTTTGCAACAAATCGTTGAAATGCAAATGAATGTTGCAGAAACTGTTTTGCCTTATCCTTTGCATTTCCATACACTTATTCAACCTGAGGTTTTAGTTGACAATGAAAAAATAAAAATTAGTTGTTTTCCCACCTGTCATCGAATAGAATGTTATGGATTTTTGTTTGAAGAAAAAGAGGGCAAACGAAAACTTCTGATCGACAAGATCCGGAAGCTTAGTATTCCTGTAAGCTTTTATTCTAGTCTCCAGGACGGCCTTGATTATATTACACCCCGTGGACAAAGAATCGCGAATGATGAAGTTACCCTGGCTCCTGAGAGAGGTAAGAAATATGCTTTCTGTGCCGATACAAAATACGACGAAGGTTTGATCTCCCAGGTTTATGGTGCTGATATGATCTACCACGAGACTACGTATCTTGATAACATGAGGGAGAAAGCATTTGATCGTTTTCATGCAACTACAAAACAGGCAGCAGAAATTGCCCGTAAGTCCATGGTTGGGAGGCTACTGATTGGACACTTTAGTTCAAAATACAGTACATTGGATCAGTTTTTGCAAGAAGCCAGAGAAGTGTTTCCAAATACCGAACTTGCTATAGAAGGATCAACCTATACTGTTTAGCACCATTTTTCCTAAGGCCGGATTATACCACATTTCCTGGAAGTACGGTACATTCATTGTCGTTAACCAAAGACCACCAATGCCCCAACTTTCTACCAGGCTTGCCAAACTTATTTTCATTTCCACTGCATGTGTGCTACTGGTTTTATCTTACATCCTTTATTTGCAGGTTAAAGATCTTATCGCTTCTTATAACCAGGTTAACCAGGCTAATGTTGTCAAGCTTAAGCTAGAGCAGACTTTGACAACTATCACAGATGCTGAAACTGCCCAACGCGGTTTTTTGCTAACGAATGACTCAATTTTCCTTCAACCTTACAAGGGAGCTTATGAGAGATCAAAGGGTCTTCTTTCGGAACTTCGCACTTTAACGGCACATAATCCTGAGCAACAAAAAAATTTGAATGCACTTTCCACCTTCGTGGAAATAAGGTTTAGGAGCTTTAACACAGTTATTGATCAATATAATCTTCCGGGTATCAGCCAGGAAACAAAAAAATCACATCTTCTAAAAAGTAAGTCCTCAATGGACAGTATACGTTTTCATGTTAGTGCTATAGAAAACATTGAAGAAGGCCTGATGCTGCAACAGGAGAAAATAAAAAGAAAACATAGCTATCTCGCTCCTTTCTACGCCTTTCTTCTCATCCTTACCTCTTTGGGGATTCTTTTGTTTTCTTATAACAAGGTTGTTAAGCAATTAAACCGGTCTAAAAGACTTTTATCCAAGCTTCGAAAGCTCAATGGAAAACTAAAAGAAAAAAATGAGGAGCTGGAACTTTATAATAAAGAATTAGACTCATTCACTTATATAGCCAGTCATGACCTGAAAGAACCGCTTAGGAAAATCCTGACTTTTTCCGCCCTCATAGAAGACACCGAAGCTCAAAACTTATCTGACCGTAATAAACTTCATTTCAAAAGAATACAGCACTCAGTAAAGCGTATGCAAAACCTGTTAGATGATTTGCTTTTATATTCCCATGCCAGTAAGATGTCTATAGAATTTGAAAATGTAGATCTAAATAAGATTATACATGTAGTTGAACAAAGTTTAATGGAGGAAATTAAAGAAGCCCATGCTGAAATAAAAAAAGGTCAACTGCCAATAGTAAGGGGATTGCCTTTCCAGTTAAAACAACTTTTTGAAAATCTCGTAATTAATTCATTAAAATACAAGCAGGATAATTTACATCCAGACATTAGCATCGAAAGCTCTTTGATTAACAAGAAAGATATAAAGCTTAAGTTTTATAAAAAGAGTGATAATTATCACAAGATCTTGTTCCGTGATAATGGCCTTGGTTTCGAGCAAACGTATGCGGAAAAAGTTTTTCAATTGTTCCAGCGGGTTCATACAACTGAGAAACATTCAGGAACAGGAATTGGTTTGACAATTTGTAAAAAGGTTGTTCAAAACCACAATGGATATATAAAAGCGAATAGCCAGGTAAATGGCGGAACAACTTTTGAAATATATCTTCCCGCCTAATTTTTATCTGAAAGCCATTGGTAAAACAAGGGAAACTCAACTCTCCATGTAGCTTCATTATGTTTTCCTTCTGCACGTATCACGGTTTGCATTTTTGCCTTGGAGTATTTTCGCATTTGTTCAAATACATTCAGCATATCAGGAACCATCGTTTCACTTTCCTGTTGGCCTGCAAAAAAATAGATCCTGCCTTTTACCTTTCTGGCTTTTTTAGGATCAATGTTTTTAATAGTTGGATTTATCCAGAAGGCCGGGGAAAAAACACCGGCACCGCCAAATTTATTCGGGTATTTCAAAATGGCATAAAATGAAATTAGTCCGCCCATCGAACTACCAGCAACATAATTATACTTACCTTTTTTTTGGGTACGATAATGTTTATTTAGATAGGGTTGTAAGGTGTTAACCAGGAAGTCTACATAAAGATCACCTTCACCTTTTCCATATTTTTCCATATCATAAGGCGCATACTCATTCATTCGTTTATCTCCTCCATTATCAACGGCCACTACAATCATTTCTCCATGTTTATTTCCTAATGTATCAAGCGTTTCGTCTACGCCCCATTCTCCCGAAAATGAAGTGGCTTCATCAAAAACATTTTGTCCGTCCTGCATATAAAGCACGGGGTATTTTTTTCTTGAAACAGAGTAGGAGGGAGGTAAATATATCCAGATACGTCGATAGCGCTTGAGCTGAGGAATGAAAAAAGCCGTATCTATAATATGAACGTTCTTCTTTGCAGTACTGTGCCCTGATTCTTTAGGTAAATGATCAGCGGATTCTTCCAACTCTACATTTACAGTTGAATTGCTTTCTAAATTTGTTTGTCTATTTTCTTTAAGACATTTTTCCTGCCCTGTTTCCACATTCTGCCCAATATCCATTGTAAACTTATACTCAAACATACGAGCGAGTAAATCAATACTAGTGCCGTTTTTATTGATAAGATTTTTAAACCCAAATTTTTCATTTTTGGGTTGCCAATTACTAATAAGCTCCGCATTACAGCCCGTCAACTTAGTGAAAAGAAATGTAACCTTAAATTGTGCACATAAATCCTTACTGGTCAGTAAAAGTCCAACATAAAGAAGGGCAATTTTGCTTTGAACGTGCATTTATTTCAATGTAGGAAGATAAGCTTGTACCTGTTTCAAAATTCCCTGGCTAAGCGGCACTAAGGGAAGACGTAAATAATTTTTAATAATTCCTAATTCAGCCAGTACCGCTTTCACTCCTGCGGGGTTATTCTCCATGAACAATAGGTCATAGCCCTGGAGTAATTTGTTGTTCCATCCCCGTGCAGTAGTGTAGTCATTATTTAAGGCTGCTTCGACCATAACGGAAAATTCTTTTGGAAAACAATTGGCAGCCACACTAATAATTCCCCGCATGCCACAAGCAATTTGGGCAAGCGCCAGGTTATCATCTCCACTCACAACCAAAAATTCCTGGGGCTTGTCACGCAATATCTGCATGCACTGGTTCATATTACCACTGGCTTCCTTGATGCCATGAATGTTATCTACTTCGTTGGCCAATCGTATGGTTGTACTGGCAGTGATATTGCTACCAGTACGGCCTGGAACATTATAAAGAATGATGGGTCTTGAAGTAGCCCCGGCGAGAGCTTTATAATGCTGAAATATTCCTTCCTGTGAAGGTTTATTATAATAAGGACTTGCCGAAAGAATAGCCGCCGCTTTTTCTACGGGGAAGGTTTCAATGTCCCTGATAATGGATTGTGTATTGTTCCCACCAATGCCCACAACAACAGGCACCCTGGCAGATACTGTTGAAAACGTAAAATTGATAATGTCTATCTTTTCTTCCCTGGTAAGGGTTGGTGTTTCACCTGTTGTACCTAAGGTTACTATATAGTTTACACCTTCACCAATTACAAAATCAATCAATTTTTGAAGGCTATTGTAATCAACCGAACTATCATCATTAAAAGGCGTAACCAAGGCTACTCCTGTTCCTATTAGGAGATCTCTTACTGACATGACTGAGTGTGTAGTTTATATTTTATAGTTTGTAGTTTCCTGTACTTCATCGTTCCTTGCCCCCTGCTGTGCCTGCGCCAAGTGGCTCGGTGTGGAAACCGAACGGCCTTCTTCTGGAGTTTCAGGTGAAACTTCTTCTTCCCAAAAGCCCATTTTACCAAACTTCTTTATACGTTGGTTGATTCTTTCTTCAGGAGACATTGGTTTTAATTCCTGCAACACATTTTTCAGATGAGCTTTCACTATTTCAGCAGCCTGCACATAATCCCAGTGTGCGCCACCATCTGGCTCAGGGATGATACCATCAACGAGGCCAAATCCTTTCATGTTGTCTGCAGTTAGCTTCAATTGTTCAGCAGCAATTTCTTTTTTATCCCAACTGCGCCATAAAATAGAGCTACAACTTTCAGGAGAAATAACGGTATACCACGTATTCTCCATCATGTATACCCGGTCACCTACTCCAATACCCAAGGCGCCGCCCGACGCTCCCTCGCCAATGATCACGCAGATCACAGGTACTTTAAGGCGAATCATTTCATAGACATTCCTGGCAATAGCTTCCCCCTGGCCACGTTCTTCTGCTTCTAAACCAGGGTAGGCTCCTGGCGTATCTATTAAAGTAATAACAGGCTTGCCAAATTTTTCCGCCAAACGCATCAGGCGTAATGCTTTTCTATAGCCTTCCGGATTGGCCATACCAAAATTGCGCATCTGCCTTGTTTTAGTATTAATGCCTTTTTGCTGACCAATGATCATCACTGTTTCTCCGTCAAGCATAGCAAAGCCACCTATCATTGCCTTATCATCTTTTACATTCCTATCGCCAAACAATTCCACAAAGTTGGTTGTCATGTTTTGGATATACTTCAAGGTATAGGGTCTATCTGGATGACGGCTCAATTGTACTTTTTGCCAGGCACTCAGGTTTTGTGTTACCTCTTTTCTTCTCTCCACAATTTTACCTTCAAGCTCTTCAATGGTTTTTGAGTGGTCGATCTTTTTTTGTTCGGACACATGTTTCAATCGCTCAATTTCATCAATCAGATCTTTAATTGGCTTTTCAAAATCCAGGAATTGTCTGTTTGCATTCGACGGCATAGGCAAATAAGATTGGCGCTAAAATTAAGCAGAATCAGTGAATGTAAAGGGAATGGCAAATTGTCAATAATGAATACCACCTATTTACGGCTTTTGTTAGAACTATCCAGGTTCATATTTTTTGGTTGGATGTTATACCACTATCTGGATTTCTTATTTTTAAAATTGGATGCTTCCCCACTCGATTTGTCCCTTTTCCTTTAAGTAATTTTTATTCAGCGATTGTCTAAAGTTTGAAGAAGGTTTTCAATTTTTATGGAGCCCTCAAAAGCAGAAATGAGGTCTCCTTTTTTGTTATATAAAGCGTGGAAAGGAAGATTGTGTATAGCATAAAAAGAGGGCAGTATATAATAAATGTCTTTCCCGACCACTATATTTTTTACGTCATTTAAGCCGTACCGGCTAACAAACTCGTTCATCTGCCATAAGGGGCTAAGCGTTATCATTACCACTTGTATG
>DAIQPL010000098.1:0-13059 GCA_036787395.1 Flavisolibacter sp.
TTTTATCCAATCTGGTATCCCTAAACTACAATTACGGTTATGCGTAATCTAAATAGACTTTACACCATACTCTACTCAGACCTCTGTAAAGGTGTATTCTTTAAAATAGATAACACCGATAATGTCATGAATTTTCTGGAGTCTGACAGTAAAAAATTGGTTTATTATGTGAACGATGAAGACATCATTACCAAAAACTCTAATTGGGATTTAAAGGTTGAAAAAGACATTGTCAACCTGTATATTGGTGGCTACTGCTATATAGTAATGAATTATGTTGACGGCAAGTTACATGTGCTGAATGAGCACGGTGTCAGGAAAATTTGGACTCGCCGGGCGAAACTGAAGTACAAAAGTTGTAGTTAGGTTATGAGTTCGTGGGTTCTTTAGGACAGGTATGGCTGCCGGCTTAAATATGAACAGATAGTGATTGTGTATTACGGAAATATAGCCAGCCACGTGTCATATAAGTGCGGGTAAATGAGGTTTAAGCAACGTGAATTTTAAGTATTTTTCTCATATAGCAATATGTTTATCATCCCCTTCTTTTTAGTTGGGGATCTTTTGTTTTGGGCATATAAACTTTTATGTCAAACTATATCTGCCTGGATAACACTTAGTCCCTAAAGCTTCCTTGGATTAATCAAAAGATCATGTAAATGGCGCAAAGGCTATTCCGTGCGTGTCATATAAGTCCCGTACCATAGCATTTTATGGCGATCGTAATTCTAGTTTTTTGTCTTGTTAGTTCAATTCCCCGTCTTTCCAGGTGGGGATTCCTTTTTAAGGCAACGTCAAATGGTCGGTCTTAATATTCAATGAACAACACTGGTGTCATCTACCATATTCTTATACTGATAACAGACAATAAGATCAAAGGATTTGTTGACGAGCTTTGTGCTATTTTTTGGCGTTTATAAAACCAAATATTTAAATGCACATTATAATTTGAATGATACATGTCCTGTCTTCAAGACTGCTGTTCATAAATAGCACTTGACCCCAGGAGGGTTTGTGATTTATCTTGTGAATAATCCTGTTAATTACGATGATAATTGCAATGTCCATAGAAGGCATTTTAATTGAGCAAAGGTTTGTACCTGCCAAAAACCTTCAAATCGCCGGTTACCTGGAAGGCTTGAAAATAGATATGGCGGAAAACAATGAACATATTATACAGCTTTCATCACAGCAACCAGAATTTACACTTAGCCACTTCCCTTTCAAAAAGAAAACTGATTAAAGCTAAAGTGCGCTTTACAGTGCTGACACAGCAATTGAACCGAATATCGTTATAACAAATTTTTGTAGACACTAACAGTACCAGTTGTTTTATCATAAGGGTAGTCGTCTTGTATGGCTACCCTATTTTGCTTTTTCAAACTTTTTAAACAGAATTCAATCTTCATTAACAATCTTCCATTCAATGAGTCCGTCTATTAGTTCTCTTAGGTAGAGGCTTAAACAATACCGGGGCTGAATTTCTATTCAGTCCCTTTTTTTGCAGACATTCGCTCGTGAATGTTTAATGCCGTGCTGGGTGGGATAACGTTGAGTTTTCGTCACGGCTCAGTTATTGCATCCTGGTTACTCCATGAAACATACCTTGCTTTTTTCCGATGCCCCATCCCTTTACAATTTTGCTGATAGAATTAAAACAAAATTACCCCCTGAAGTAGATGTGCGAAGACTGACACTTTCCTGCCAATGCAGTGATGATAAAGTAAGTCTGGCAATAAAAGAATACGGCGCATGGGTTTTGGAGCCTTCGATTAAATAGCTTGCCGTTGGCGAAGCCCTGGTACAGCAAACCGCATAAACGCTGAAGTGCCCCACTGCTATCTCCTCTCCCTTTTCTATTGTTGTGTTGAACTCCTTGCGCCGAAACGGAATCTCCGAGGTAATACACTTAATCCGACATCGGGCTTACGAAAGTGATATTATTATGACTGGAGAAATGATGAGGAGAATGTACACCAGGGCTAAAGTAATGGCTGTTCCATCTCAAAGCTTTGAACTTACGAAGGCTAATAAACAGTGGCATCATGTTTTTGCATATAGCACGCATTGTTGAAATGCAGAGTTAGGGCTTAATTATTGCTGTTCTCCTTTAACTTAACCCGCGATGCCTATTTTTTCTAAGAAAATACATATTCCCAATGATGGAAAGCTGGCTTTTAATTTCACCAGTATCTACACAAAAGACGGTCTTAGATATTTTATCTCCGTAGTAGACAAATACTACAAGCACCATCATTTCTATATGAAGGAAGAAAACGGGTCCTGGGTTATTGTAGAAAAACCTGAACTGCCTGAATGGATCTATCAAATACAAGGAGAATTAAATCGAGCATTTGAAAACCATTAAAGTATTCCAGGGATATGGTTCCTTCTTTCCTATTACATTTTGTACATTCATTTCCATGAAAGAGGAACAAAGAGACAGGATTGATTCCTTGTTCAGGCAAATGAAAGCTAATGAGATTAGCGGCGGACTTGATGAATTAAGATCAGCAATTCTTAAAGACAAGGGGCAAAAATCAAAAAAAGCAGATGTGAGATTTTGGATAATGCTTTTTATTACTTTGTGTACGCTGGCTTTTGCAGTTTACCAGACGTGGCGTTTACATACGCTAAAAGAACAAATGCCGGAACAGGGCCACCCATCCCAGGCATCACATTAGTTTCCCAAAATACTTCCTTGAATATCTAAAAAAAAGCCCCCTTACGGAGGCTTAGATTAGTTTAGCAGGACTTGCTCTTAAATTGTTTTGAGCTTTGCCTGGTAAAAAGCTACTTTATCCGCTTGTTTTTTTCTCTGGTGATAATCGATCAACTGGTTGATCACTTTCCGATAATTTGCTTTATCCTGTGCTTTTGTATGCGCATTCTCCTGTGTATACAGGTCAAACGCCTTTTGTGAATACGTATAAAACTCCTCGTATTTTTTATCGGTCTTAGCTATAAGATCTTTCTTTTTAGCCTGGTCAGCTGGAGTGCTTCCTCTTACAGCTCTCAACGCATCATCCAGATCATATATCTGGTTGTACAAATGCTGTGACATTATGTAATTGGCAAACGCCGTAGACTGCAGGCTTAAGGCCTTAGTCAATGCATTTTGCACCCTCTCCTGCCTTGCTGTATAGTCAGCAGGCTTTTTATCGTAGGTATAGGTATAATTGAAAAGTTCCGTAGCATAGTCCAGTGCAAGTGCATAATTGTCTGGATGTTTTTGAAGCATCTGCTCATAACGGGCAAGTCTCTTTGCCGTGTCAGAAGCAGGAATATTACCAAACTCCAACGCAACCCAATAATCATTATCTGGAAATAGCTGGCGACCTAACGCAAGGTATTGATCTGCCTTCTCCGAATTATTTTTCTTTAAATAGTATTCCGCTAACAGAGCATATATTTCTCTATATTCCTTACTGCTTATTTTAGCATTTGCCAGTTGTTCAAAATAGGGAATGGCTTCGTCTTCTTTTTTTGCGAGGTAAGCGGCAGAAGCTGTAAGGTTAATCAGTTGTGTGTCTAACACCGGGAAAGAAAATCCATTATAAGAATACCCTTTCTTAGTAACATAGTTTTCTATAGCCAGTG
This sequence comes from Flavisolibacter sp., assembly GCA_036787395.1. Taxonomy (GTDB): domain Bacteria; phylum Bacteroidota; class Bacteroidia; order Chitinophagales; family Chitinophagaceae; genus Flavisolibacter. The sequence goes on from DAIQPL010000098.1 coordinate 3,601, forward strand.
CATTTTTCATTTTGTCATAAGCAATAGCATAATCTTTGGCGTTGTATTTTTTTACGCCCTGGTTATAATACAGGTCATATAAAGAGAACAGACCAACATTCTGGTCCAGTATCATCATTGTATTTTTTGTATCAAGCTCCTGGTATTTTTTAAAAGCATCAAAAGCTTCTTTTTGTGCATCATAGGTTAAAGATCCTGTGCTATCCTGGCGAGCCAGCTCTGTGTAGATCTTTCCTTTATAATACCAGGCATTAGCATTCGTTGCATTTTTAGGATCGGCCAATACCTTATCAATCTTGTCTTTTGCCTCGTCATATTTTCCTTTACTGATCTTTTCCTGAACATCATCCAGCTTCTGAGCGAAGACAGTGGTGATGGATGTAGCAAGCAATACTGATAATAACAGTTTTCGCATTGTTATTTGTTTTTATGTTTATGATTGAACCTGGTTCTCTCCTTCAGATGGGTTTTCGGGCGAATTGGTTGGTTCGGAAGCATCTGTAATCTGTGCAATAATCTCTTCTACCTCCGGCACATCAATCTTTGTAATAGCTGCAATCTCGTCTCCCTCATCAATACGAATCAGTTTCACACCTTGTGTAGCCCTTCCCTGTTCCCTGATATCGGAAACCTTCATACGGATAGTTACACCACTTTTACAGGTGATCATCATATCCTCTTTTTCAGCCACGTCTACTATGCCTACCAGCCGGCCGGTCTTATTGGTTACGCTGATTGTTTTTACACCTTTACCGCCGCGGTTTGTAATACGGTATTCATCAACCGGTGAACGTTTTCCAAATCCTTTTTCACTCACTACCATAACCGTTCTATCCGGTGTAGATGGATTTACACAAATCATACCAACCACCTCATCCGATGCATCATCTACTTCAATTCCCGTCACGCCAATAGCACCCCTGCCCGTAGGTCTCACTTTGGTTTCGGGAAAACGAATAGCCCTGCCCGAGGCGATCGCCAACATGATCTCGCAATTGCCATCGGTTAATTTAGCTTCCAGCAATTGGTCGCCTTCTATAATGGTAATTGCATTTACACCGGTTTGCCTGGGACGGCTGAAATCTGTCAAAGCTGTTTTCTTAATAACGCCTTGCCTGGTGCAAAGAACGATATAATGATTGTTTACATAATCCACATCCTGGAGATCGGCTATATCAATGATAGCTCTTACTTTGTCGTCCGGAGATATCTGTAATAAGTTTTGAATCGCCCTTCCCTTGCTGTTCTTCTCTCCTTCCGGGATTTGGTATACATTCAACCAGTAACACCTTCCTTTTTCGGTAAAAAATAACAAGGTATGGTGTGTGGAAGCCACGAAGAGATGTTCGATATAATCTTCTTCCCTGGTTCTTCCGCCTGCTACTCCCCTTCCACCGCGTCGTTGTGCACGAAATTCTGTTGCGGAGGTTCTTTTAATATATCCTAAATGTGAGATGGTAATAACAACATCCTCTTCCTTTATCAGGTCTTTAATACTTACTTCATTGTCCAGGTAAGTGATCTCCGATTTTCTCGCATCACCAAACTTGTCTTTCACCTCCTGTAGTTCTGTCTTAATGATGTCGTAACGCAAACCTTCGTTAGCAAGGATCTCCCTTAACCTGGTGATTAATTTCATCAGGTCATCAAATTCCAGTTTGATCTTGTCTCTTTCCATTCCGGTCAGGCGCTGCAAACGCAATTCGAGAATAGCTTTTGCCTGAATCTCATCCAACCCCCATTCTGCATTTACTAAGTTATCTTTAGCAATATCTGGCGTGGAAGAAGCACGGATCAAAGCAATGACTTCATCAAGGTGATCCAGGGCTATTAAATAACCTTGTAAAATATGGGCCCTTTTTTCGGCTTCTCTAAGTTCAAACTGTGTACGACGATAAACTACTTCGTGGCGAAATTCAATGAACTCTGCTATCAATTCTTTTAAGTTCAACAAACGGGGCCGTCCTCTTACAATAGTCACGTTGTTGATACCATAACTGGTTTGTAATTCGGTGAATTTAAAAAGCTGGTTGATTACCACATTGCCTACCGCATCACGCTTAAGGTCTATTACAATGCGGGTTCCTTCTTTATTGTTCGATTCGTTATTTATATGAGCAATGCCTTCAATAATTTTTTCATTTACCAATTGCCCAATACGATCGCACAAAGCATCGCGGTTTACCTGGTAAGGAACTTCGGTAATGATAATCTGCTCCCTGCCACTTGCCTTAGTGTCTATATGAACTTTACCTCTTAATACCACCCTTCCCCTACCGAAATGAAAACCAGCTTTCACTCCTTCCATGCCATAGATGGTTCCCCCGGTTGGAAAATCAGGTGCTTTCACATGCTGCATTAATTCATCTACAGTGATCTCCCTGTTATCAATATAAGCAACGCAACCATCAATTACCTCACTAAGGTTGTGAGGCATCATATTGGTAGCCATACCTACTGCAATTCCACTTGAACCATTTAATAACAATTGTGGAATGCGTGTAGGCAGTACAGTCGGCTCCCGTAAAGAATCATCGAAGTTTAATCCAAAATCAACTGTTTCCTTATCAATATCCTGCAACATAGCTTCAGCCATTCGTTGCATTCTTACTTCGGTATATCGCATAGCAGCCGGACCATCACCATCCTGGCTACCAAAATTACCTTGTCCGTCTACAAGTGTATAGCGCATGCTCCATTCCTGGGCCATACGCACCATAGCATCATATACAGAAGCATCACCATGTGGGTGATATTTACCAAGCACCTCTCCCACTATACGGGCCGACTTTTTATGAGACCTGCTGTGTCCCATTCCCAGTTCATTCATCGCAAATAAAATGCGACGGTGAACAGGTTTTAAACCATCACGAACATCAGGCAAAGCCCGCCCCACGATCACTGACATGGAGTAGTCAATGTAGGCGGTTTTCATTTGTTCCTCGATGTTTACTGGTATTATGCGGTTGAAATCGTTTGTCTGTTGCGGTTGAATATTTTCTTCCATTCTTTCAGCTTGTTATATGCAATTTTTAAGGTGAGCAAATGTATCGTTTTTAAGGCTAAGAACCTGATAAACTGAGGCATTTTAAGGACATATTACCATCCTGTTTTATACCAGGTTTCAGGAGGTTATTAACATTTTGGCATTGTAGGCACAAAATTTTCATTGGATAAGAAGGACAAAAGTTGGTGACTATGAAAAAGTATGTGTTGCTGAGAGATAATAAACAATTTGGGCCCTATTCTTTGGAAGAAATTAAAGCGGCAGAATTACGATCTTCAGACCTTGTTTGGGAAGAAAATTTTAGTACTGAATGGCAATATCCCAACCAAATCACTGAACTGAAACATTACGTAAAAGAACAACCTGCTGATTACACATGTAATGATACTATTTATTCTACACCTGCTGTTTACAATAACTTACCTCCGACCACTTGGAATGATAAGGACATAATTCATCAAAGAGAAGCGGTTGAAATAGAATCAATGCCAGATACTGGCTATGCCCATCCCTTTGAAGAAGTAAAAGAGAATTACGCTGTATACCAGGAACCAAAAAGCCTTTGGAAAAAAAGACTCCCTGAACACAACATATTGAACCTTGCCGCGGTTTTCATTGGTCTTATTATTGGCACTTTCTTTTTAAAAAAGATCGTTGACGGATTGGTTGAAACAACATTTAATACAGAACAAAGGTTAAGTACTATGCCGGTTATTGCACCTCATGATAAAATAGCAGACAAGGATTATCAAAATGCGCTTGTAACCGAACTTGTTCGTCCCGTAATCAAAGAAAAAACACGCATCTCCCATTCTTCGAAACTAAAAGACATCAAAAAGCAGATCAAATTAAAAGGCACCGATTATAAGGTTGGTTTTTTTGGCGGCATACATGGTTTACAACTTACAATATCTAATGCATCACCACATTTTGTAAACCAGGTGGAAGTGGAATTGAATTACCTGAAGTCAAATGGACAAATTGTTGAAACGAATACCTATAAAGTAAAAGGTATGAACCCTGGTAGTTCTCAAACGCTTTCGATTCCACCCAGCAAAAGAGGTGTAAAGGTTTCTTATAAGGTGCTAAATATTTATTCAAAACAATACCGGTTATCAAGAGAGATTTAATTATCATTGATTAGTGGAAAGCCCGGCTGTTAATTATAGCCGGGCTTTTCTTTACAGGGCTTACATTTGTTAACCATTATGAAAAAAATTGTGTTATTCGGCGCTGGAAAATCAGCAACAGTTTTGATTAGATATTTGTTGGAAAATGCAGCCGTGGAAAATTGGCATCTAACGGTTGTTGATGCAAACTATCAAATGGCCAGTGAAAAGATTGGTGACTCTCTTTATGGAAAAGTGGTACCGGCAAACATTAATGATGAACCAGAAAGAAGAAAACTGGTAGAGCAGGCCGATATTGTTATTTCCCTGTTGCCCCCTGCCTTGCATTTTTTAATTGCGAAAGAATGTATACAATACAAAAAAAACCTGCTCACAGCTTCTTACGTTGATGAACAAATGCGCTCACTTAAAGAAGATGTAGAAGCAAATAAATTACTCTTCTTATGCGAAATGGGCCTGGATCCCGGCATTGATCATATGAGCGCTAAAAAAATGATTGATGACATACACAAAGAAGGTGGAGAAATCAGATCTTTTCTTTCCCATTGCGGTGGCCTTGTAGCACCTGAAAGTGACAACAATCCCTGGCACTACAAAATAAGCTGGAACCCTAAAAACGTAGTAATGGCAGGCAAGGCTGGCGCAATTTATAAGCTGGGCGGAGAAATAGCAGAGATGAATTATGAAGACCTTTTTGCGCAAAAAAGATATGTTGCCATCCCGGGATATGAGGCGTTATGCTGGTATCCCAACCGCGATTCTTTAAGCTATATACCTGCATATGGTTTGCAGGAAACCTCCACATTCATACGGACTACACTTCGTCATCCTGATTTTATGTACGGGTGGAAGAATGTTATAGACCTGGAGCTCACTAACGAGAAAGTGTTGTATGATACCAATGATCGAAGTTTAGCCAGTTTCTTTAAAGAACACATGGATAAAAATGGTTTTAGTGAATGGCTGGAAGGCAAACTTCATGAACAGTTTGATGCCACCAAGGGCCTGCTGGCTGAACTGGTGAACCTGGTAGAGCTGGAACAAAAAGCGGCAGAAAAAGGCATTGAACAACAGGAAGAGTTTATGATGGTTGATCCTAAAGGTGATCTTAAAGAAGTTGATATAGATGATTTAAAAATAAATGCTGCTGCCACATTAGCCGACAAAATGCACGACGCAAGTTTAACCTTAAAGCAGCTTTTTTATTTGGGTATGGATGATGAGCAAACGCTTATCAATAAAGGGAAATGCAGTGCAGCCGATGTATTGCAATTTGCCTTGGAAAAAAAACTATCCTTGCAAACAGGTGATAAAGACATGATCATCATGTTACATGAAATTGAGTATGTAAAAGAAAATAAATGCTATAAAGCAACCAGCACACTAATCCTGCATGGCCAGGATGACCTTCAGACAGCTATGGCTAAAACGGTGGGTCTTCCACTAGGTGTTGCCGCCAAATTAATTTTGAATGGTACCATTACTAAAAAGGGACTGCTTATACCTGTTATAAAAGAAATTTACGATCCAGTACTGAAAGAACTGAGTCAGCACGGTATTGAGTTTCATGAAGAAAGGCAAGCCATAGAGTAACTATTGGCTTTCACCGGCTGTTTTAAATTTTTGAAAACCTTATACCGAATACTGTTGTAGAGATCTTTTATAGTCTGATAATTTTACCCAGTAAATGATCCAGCAAACTATTGCCGCCAGGGCAAATACACCATTCAAAAGGGGAACGATCATACCCCACATTAAAATACAGTAGGCAATTCCTATTGAGTAGGTAGGCCTTGGTAAATTGCAGTTACAACAGTGTTGGAACTTTCTTCAAAAGAAAAAGTAGTATTTCGGGCTGCCAATTCTCTTCGTAAGGAATCAGAAATTTTGCTAACAACAAAAAATTGCCAAATCATGCCAAATATCGGAATCAGTTGAAGCCATACCTGTCCGGGCGACATTGCCCTGTTATGAGGCTGAATAGCCTTCAGGGTATTTTGCTGGGTTAGTAAAAAGAAAATAGCGGGGATCAGAAAAAGCCCTAAAAACAAAAATTGAAGTTCTGATGAAAACGGTTCCATGTGGGAGTTTTAGAGAGAACAATTAAAGAAAATTATGTAGCAAATTCTTTATTTCTTCCATGCCTTCTCCTGCTGGCTTTTCTATGGTGGTTAAGTTATAAAGTGAGGTAGTATAAGGGATTTTTTTATCTACAATAAACTTTGGTACCGGCCAGGGAGCATAGTTTACCAACCCTGCTGCCGGATAAACTGCTAAAGAAGTGCCCACAATTAAAAAGATGTCTGCTGTCTTTGTTATTTGAGCTGCCATCTCTATCATGGGCACAGGTTCTTCAAACCATACAATATGCGGCCGAAGCTGCGCTCCGTCTTCTGCTTTATCACCCAATTGAATTATATCCTCTATTGGATAGATAAGAGACTCATTTTTCTCACTGCGCATCTTTAATATTTCTCCATGCAAATGCACAATGTTTTTTGAGCCGGCTCTTTCATGCAGGTCATCAATATTTTGGGTAATGACCGTAACATCAAAATCATTTTCGAGCTCGGCCAAAGCATAATGAGCAGCATTAGGCTTTGCCTCTTTTACTCCTTTCCGTCGCATGTTATAAAACTCCAACACAAGCGCCGGGTTTTTTCTCCATGCCGTAGCAGTTGCAACTTCATTAATATCATAACCCTCCCATAATCCATCTGAATCACGAAAGGTTTTTAAACCGCTTTCAGCACTAATGCCTGCACCGGTGAGAACCACTATATGTTTTTTGCCCATAGCGTAAATTTAAAAAGCCTTTATTGAGGTAGGGCCAAAAGAAGTTTAATAAGATCTCAAAGAAGTTCTAATCGCCGAGTCTTTTTGTGCTTGCGTGTATCTATTGTAATTGTATAATGCACTTTCCCAATCTCCATAAACCGGGTTTGGTAAAACAATGAAACGGTCTCCAAATTGTGCAGCCAGTTGAGCGGTGTTTTCGTCTCTCTCCTCCAATGTCTTTTTATCGAACGAAGTAGTAAAGTCGGCAAGGTTATCTCCAATCAACAAAACAACATCATAATCAGCCATTATTTTTTGTCTTCGCTCCTCTTTGCTGGAAACGTTTTGTCTTAATAGCAAGTGACTATTATCGGCATTCGGCAAGTTAAACTTCAAAAGGTTTTGCAATGTACCTGGTCGTTCCCTTTCTTCCCTATTGGTGACATAAAATATGGTAATTCCTTTTGAAGCTGCATATTTCAAAAAGCTGGGCGCACCAGGAACCGTATCAGCAGCAGCCCTGCTCGTCCACTCATACCATGATGCAGTTTCGTAATCCTTTCCCTGTAAACCTTGATGTACCTGGTAGGCGCTATTATCTAAAACGGTTTCATCAATATCAGTGATCACTGCTTTTGGTTTACTAGACGCCACCTGCGTATACTGGTCCACCCTTACCCTTGCTATATTATATGCCTGCAAACAAAGTGCTTTATATTCTGAAGCCTTTTGTTGAAAAGCACTCGCAAACAATTTACCGTTAATAATAAGAGATGAGCCCGGCTGTGTTGTAGTCGTTTGTTTTGTAGTAGTACAAGCTGTACAAAAAAGCAAGAACAGGCCAAAAAGTTTTTTCATGTGCTAATCTATGTATAAAGAAAATAATCGCCACATTGATTTGCCACGGCGAGTTTGGAATTTTTTTTGTAAGATCAATTGAAACATATATTATGGCAGCAGAAAGATTTGAAATATTGTTAGATGGCGTTCCTTACGCGGTAACAGCCAGCCCTTTTGAGTTTAATGCAGAGACGAGATATAAAGTGAACTATGACGGCAATGAGCACATCTTTACATGGGATTCCAGCTTAGGAAGGTTAGCACCGATTGATGACGATGCAGCTAACATTCCATCTCACCTGGAGGAAGAAATTGCGAGAAGATTACAATCGTCAGCAAGGATTTAATGTTTTCTAAAAAACTGTGCGGGGACATAATTACTCAAATACAATGAGTTACGAAAGGTTCTCTCATCCGTGGTTTTGTCTTGCAAAAGGAGAGTTATTCAGAAATAAAACGCCAGGCTTTCCTGGCGTTATTAAAAAAATCATAGTTTCTTTTTACCTGATTGTTCCATTTCACGGTTCATTTCTGTTATATCTACGGGCTGATTCCAGTCGCCGAGCAGGTGCTGGCAAAAATAATCGGCCATCTTCCAAAAAAAGTATTCTGTCATATCACCATAAGCATGGCGTTGACCCGGCAGGATGAGGAGATCGAAACGTTTATTGGCTTTTATCAGGGCGTTAATCATGCGAATGGTATTGGCAGGATGAACGTTATTATCAATGTCACCGGTAGTAAGTAATAAATGTCCTTTCAGATTTTTAGCGAGGTCAGGATTCTTTTCAATACTGTAAGCAAATGAAGTATCACCTTTGTCTCCTACACTTTCTTTTACACCATGGTGTTTCTCACTCCACCAACGGTTATAAATAGCATTATCATGATTGCCAGATGAGGATACAGCTACTTTAAAAAAATCGGGGTACACCAACAAAGCAGCAGTGCTCATAAAACCACCACCTGAGTGGCCGCATATACCAACACGTTCCAGGTCAATAAACTTATACCGGTCTGCTAGTTGTTCTGCAGCGGCTTTTTTATCAGCCAAACCATAATCCCTTAAATTACCATAACCGAAATTATGATACCATTTACTACGGCTCGGGTGTCCGCCCCTGTTACCGACCGTTACTACTACAAATCCTAATTGGGCCAGGCGGTCAATCCTGTCCATACTCCTGCTCCAGGATTTATTTACTGCTTCTGTTTGAGGGCCCGGATATACATACTCAATAATTGGATATTTTTTTGTAGAATCAAAGTCGAAAGGTTTGTACATCGTTCCATACAAATCTGTGATGCCATCGTCGGCCTTAACTTTAAACACCTCGGGAAATTTATAACCTGTTGCAAACAAAGAAGACAGGTCTGTTGCTTCCAGGTCCATCATCTTTCTTCCATCTGCATTATAAAGTATTGACTTTGGAGCAGCATTTACCTTAGAATAATTATCAACAAAATAAAGTTCATTATCGTTCATGTTGGATGCATGCTCGAACTCCCCGGGGTTCAACACTCTTAAACCACTGCCATCAAAATTTACCCGGTATAGATGCAGATAATAAGGATCTTCATTGGCTTCTCTTCCGTTCGCCGTAAAGTATAACACTCTTTTCTTTTCATCGATCCCAACAATATCTTCGCAATGAAAAGAGCCGGAAGTAATCTGGTTTTTAAGGTTACCGGCACCATCATATA
>DAIQPL010000349.1:0-4207 GCA_036787395.1 Flavisolibacter sp.
ACGGATTATGCCTTTAGCCAAAAAACCGTCTTCTTCTTTATTAGTCATACTGGCCTTTGCGATTGTGTACCTGGTTTGGGGCTCTACTTATTTTTTCATTCAAATTGCTGTCCATGATATACCTCCCTTTCTTATGGGGGCTATTCGCTTTCTTGCTGCAGGAATTCTGATGTTGACCTGGTGTTTGATCAAGAGAGAAAAAATCTTGAACCCACAAGGAATAAAAACTGCTGTACTTACCGGCATTCTTTTGCTTTTTATAGGTAATGGTGCTGTAATATGGGCAGAACAATCTATTGCAAGTTCGCTTGTAGCTGTCCTTGTTTCTTCAGCCCCTTTGTGGTTTGTGCTGCTTGATAAACCGAAGTGGAAAGAGAATTTATCAAACCGTACTACCATCCTGGGACTCATTATCGGGTTTATTGGCGTTGTTTTACTTTTTAGTGAACAAACAAGTAAGGCCCTGGGGAATCAGGGCGGATCCACCAAGATTATTGGATTGGTTGTACTGATTATAGGAGCCATAAGCTGGGCTGGAGGATCTCTTTATTCAAAGTATAATTCCACTGGTTCTGCCATTGTAAACACAACCTGGCAGATGTTAGTTGGCGGCCTTACATTTTTAATAGCAAGTTTGTTCAGTGATGAATGGACTACTTTCGAGTGGACAACAGTGGGCAGGGATGCATGGCTTTCTATGCTTTATTTGATTTTTATGGGATCACTGGCTGCGTATAGTGCCTATGTATGGTTATTGGAAGTGCGACCTGCAACGCAGGTAAGTACATATGCGTATGTGAACCCGGTTGTAGCGGTGCTCCTGGGTGTTTTCTTTGCGGGAGAACACATGAGTTTTTTACAGTTACTTGGTCTGGCCGTAATACTAACCAGTGTATTGCTTATAAACATAGCTAAGTCGAAAAAAGCAGAGGGTAAATAAAAAATATGAAAACGCAGGTAAGACATTCCCGGTCATTATAGAAATATAAGAAACCTACCCCCCAAATCCATTTTCTGAAGAGTTGTAAATTGAACAATGTATCATCCTTATAAACGGAGCTATGCATAATGTTGAAATCATTGTTCTTTTATTATTTGGGGTAACGTTCCTGGCCATTATGAGCGCCAGGTACCGTTTTCCCTTTCCTATAGTGTTGGTATTATCCGGATTGGCCATTTCATTAATTCCAGGACTTCCATCTATCACCCTTCGGCCCGATGTGATCTTCCTGATTTTTTTGCCACCCCTCTTATATGAAGCGTCATGGAATACAAGCTGGCACACCTTCAAAGCCAATTTAAGATCCATTACGCTTGCTTCTATTGGACTGGTTTTCTTCACTACCGTGATAGTCGGTGTGCTTGTGCATACCATGATCCCGGGCTTTAGTTGGCCAATGGCCTTTTTATTGGGAGCAATCATTTCTCCGCCAGATGCTATTGCGGCTACGTCCATTACCAAAGGTTTGGGTCTTCATCCCCGTATTGTTACCATTCTTGAAGGAGAGAGTCTGATCAATGATGCCAGCGCCCTTGTGGCTTATAAATATGCCCTGACAGCTATTCTTGTCGGTGGTTTTTCTTTTGGTGAAGCTGGATTAGATTTTTTTAAGGTATTCATCGGAGGCATAGCTATAGGTCTGGCTGTGGGCTATATAATGTACCTTGTTCATACAAGGTTTGTATGTGATTCGATAGTTGAAGTTACCCTTACATTTTTAACGCCATTTGCTTCTTATTTACTTGCAGAACAATTTCATTTGTCTGGCGTACTGGCCGTAGTAACCACTGGTTTATATCTTTCTTTTCGGTCTGCCCAAATGTTTACTCACCAGTCGCGTATGCAAACTTATGCTGTATGGGAAGTGGTAAGCTTTATCCTGAATGGGCTGGTTTTTATATTAATGGGGCTACAATTAAAAACAATTGTAAAGGATTTTGATAACAGTTATACAGTAAAACTCGTAAGCTATGGAGTTATCATCGGGCTGGTTGCTCTGGTAGTGCGTTTTGTCTGGACAGTGCCTGCCGTTTTTTTACCGAGGATGTTAAGTAAACGAATCAGGGAAAGCGAAGAATTTGACCGTCGTAATGTGCTCATATTTATATGGGCCGGTATGAGGGGCATCGTTTCAATGGCTGCGGCCTTATCGCTGCCCCTGAGTTTACAAACGGGTAGCCCTTTTCCCTATCGCTCTGAAATCATTTTTCTTACTTTTTGTGTCATCCTTTTCACGCTGATTTTCCAGGGCTTAACATTACCCCGAATTATTAAAAAATTAAAACTGCCTAAGCATTCTATTCTTGCTGAAGAGTATACGGTGCGTACACAGCTTATAAATGACATGAAGGAGTACGTTGACGGACAACTGCCAAACCTGGGAGAAGATGTGCGGTCCCTTTTGCATCAAAAGTACGACGGACGTAACACCTTGTTGCAGCAGACGAATCTGCCAAAGGTTGAAAAAAAAGGAGTCAGTCCTTCTACCGCAATTTTTAATCAATTTGTTGAAACGGAATTAGAGTTGCTGGAAATAGAACGGTTTCATGCCAATGAATTACGGAAGACGGGTAAAGCCAGTGAACAGGTAATCCGAAAGATTGAAAGGGAAATTGATTTGGAAGAATCCAGGCTTCGGCTTGAGCTCTATACTGATTAAGGTGAACTTTAAATTTTAAAAGGAGCAAATGAACAGCATCTTTCTTAAACATGGTTCACTATTTAAAAACTTGCCTTTTAACTTTTGCCGATGCTTCATTATTTAGTATTTTCAAAACGAATAACTAAAGTCTCTTTAATCCAAAACATCCTACTGAAGATTTTCTAACGACCGCCTGCTGTAGTTGAACTTGAGTACAACACTAATTTTTTTGCAATGCATCTCACACCAAGAGAATCAGAAAAACTTATTTTATTCCTGGCCGGCGAATTAGCACAAAAAAGAAAAAGCAGGGGTTTAAAATTAAACTACCCGGAAGCAATAGCACTTATCAGCAGCCATTTACAGGAAGGCGCAAGAGACGGCCAATCCGTAGCCGAGTTAATGCGATATGGAACAACCATTTTAACACGTGAGGACGTAATGGAAGGTGTGCCTGAAATGATTGATGATATACAGATTGAAGCCACTTTCCCCGACGGCACCAAACTGGTTACCGTACATCATCCTATTCGTTAATTATAACCATTAAAGTATGATCCCCGGAGAATATATTTTGGCGATAGAACCTATTGAAGCGAATGAAGGAAGAACCACGCTTGTTATTGCCGTTGTTAATACTGGTGACAGGCCTGTACAGGTGGGTTCACATTTTCATTTTTTCGAAGTAAACAAGCAAATGGAATTCAACCGCGAAAAAGCATTTGGCATGCGACTTAATATTCCTGCCGGAACAGCCGTTCGCTTTGAACCAGGAGAAGAAAAAGAGGTGGAGCTGGTAACACTTGGAGGTACCCGCAAAGCATTTGGATTTAGCAATCTAACAAGTGGAGATACAATAAAAATTGCGTCAAAAAAGGTTGCACTGGAAAAAGCAACATCTCAAGGTTTTAAAAACAAAACAGAATGAGTCTTCAGATCAACAGAATAAAATATGCCAATATGTATGGCCCTACTGTTGGTGATAAAATAAGGCTTGGTGATACAGAACTTTTTATACAGATTGAAAAGGACTTTACAGTATATGGTGACGAAGCAAAGTTTGGTGGTGGAAAAACGGTTCGTGATGGAATGGCACAATCATCTACTGCTAAAAGGGATGAAGGCGTTTTGGATATGGTGATCACTAGTGTTGTTATTATCGACCATTGGGGTATTGTGAAAGGAGATATTGGAATCAAAGACGGAAAAATTGTGGCCATTGCAAAAGCAGGCAACCCGGATACAATGGATGGTGTAAGTCCGGACATGATTATTGGTGCCTCTACAGAAGTTCATGGCGGTGCAGGACTGATTGCCACAGCAGGCGGCATTGATACACATATCCACTTCATTTGTCCGCAATTAATTGATCACGCCTTGTTCAGTGGTATTACAACTATGATGGGAGGAGGAACAGGTCCTGCTGACGGAACCAATGCTACAACCGTTACACCTGGTGCCTGGAACATTCAAAAAATGCTGCAGGCAGCCGATTCCTTTCCTATGAACCTCGGTTTTTTTGGCAAAGGAAATTGTGCTACTACGCCACCCCTGGCCGAACAAAT
>DAIQPL010000099.1:0-13020 GCA_036787395.1 Flavisolibacter sp.
CCTTTGGTGTATGGCTTTCATTACTATTTGAGATAATCATGGGTACAAATGAGATAGCTGTTCTTGGAAAACAACACGAAAATTACTTAGAAAAATTACTTAGTATTTATATTCCTCATAAAATAGTGTTAGCTTCAGAAAAGCCAATCAAAAAGTATCCTCTCCTCGCTGACAAGGCTGAAACTAGTGAAATCCTCATCTATCTATGTAAAAACTACGCCTGCCGTTACCCTGTAAATACGATACAGGATTTGCTTGGTTTACTATAGTTTAATAAATTTTAAACTGTCCACAATAATCGGTTTAAAGCGCCGTTTTTGATGATACGCCTAAAAACTTTTTGGCCACTTGGAAATGAGAAAAATAAAATTTAACCTTGTGTTATCGTTGATCTCAAAACGTTATATTTGCCCAATACCCTTGAGTATGAAAATGAAAAACCATTACTACACTTTATCCGCCCTTGCAGTCATCCTGCTATCAAGTTGCGGAATCATTGGAAAAAAAGATAAAGGCGGCATGCTACCAAATGATGGTCAGTTGCATGGTATTGCACCTGGCAGTCGGTATGTTTTGCCTAAACCTCCTGGCATGGTTTACATTCCACAGGGAACATTTCACATGGGTCCCAGTGATGAAGATCCTGCTTATGCTTTTAGTGCCCGTAACCGCTCCGTCTCTATCAGTGGCTTTTGGATGGATGCTACAGAAATCACTAACAATGAATACCGCCAGTTTGTTTACTGGGTTAGAGATTCTATCGCTGCCAAAAAGCTGGGTTATGTAAAAGCTGATGGCGATGGTAACGAACATGTTGATTGGGCCAAAATGAAAACGGTAAAATGGAACGATCCAAAGATAATGGAGCAAATGGCTGATCTTATTCTGGCTCCTGAAGATCGCGTTTTCGGTAAAAAAGAAATTGATGCTTCTAAGCTGATATATCATTCAGAAACATTTGACCTGAAAGAAGCAGCTAAAAGAGAGAATGCCAATAAACCCCGCTCTGCTTTTATCGTAAAAAGAGACGACAAGATCTATCCTGATACTTTAGCCTGGATTCGTGACTTCTCTTATTCTTATAATGAGCCAATGACCAAACGCTATTTCTCTCATCCTGCTTTTGGTAATTATCCTGTTGTAGGTGTAAACTGGAAACAGGCAAGTGCTTTCTGCGAATGGAGAACACAGTATCTGAATTCATGGCTCGATTCTAAGAAAAGAGTCCAGGAATCTGACTTTAGACTTCCAACAGAAGCTCAGTGGGAATATGCGGCACGTGGTGGTCGTTCTCAATCTATGTTTCCATGGGGTAACTATTATTTAAGAAATAAAAAGGGTTGCTTGCTGGCTAATTTCAAGCCTGGCCGCGGTAACTATCCTGAGGATGGTGGTTTCTATACAGTTCGTGCCGATGCTTACTGGCCAAACGATTTTGGTTTGTATTGCATGAGCGGTAACGTAGCTGAGTGGACCTCATCTATCTATTACGAAGGTTCTTACACATTCCAGCACGATATGAATCCAGATGTTCGTTGGAATGCTAAAGATTCTGATCCTCCCAAAATGAAGCGTAAGGTTATTCGTGGCGGAAGCTGGAAAGATGTAGGTTACTACTTGCAAACCGGCACCCGTACTTACGAGTATCAGGATTCAACAAAATCTTATATAGGTTTCCGTACAGTGATTGACTTGCCGGCCCAGACTGGTGGTCGTCGCAAATAATTAATAAAAGAAACATATTAAAAAGTTTGAGGTCGCAAGGCGACCTCCTTTACTCTTATTTTTTGTAAAATCTAAATTTTTATAACCAATCCATTCTTTAAAAACAATGTCTTATGGCAGCAGCTATTCCTCCTAAAGTAAGTAAAATCGTAGACGTATTCGTATCCATTGCAGCAGCGATCGTAATCTGGGGTGCATTAAGAAAAATCCTTCATGCTCCTGACGCTGATATCTGGTTAAAAATAGGATTAACCACAGAAGCATTGGTGTTTTTGGTATACGGTATTTTGTATTTACGTTATCCGGCAATCGACGATCATCCACATGCTGTAAAACCTGCACATGGCGATGTATTAGGTTCCCTGGATAAAGCAATGTTAGCAGCCGATATCACACCTACAAATTTGAACAGGTTAGGTGAAGGTTTCAAAAAACTGAACACTACTATCTCAAATATGAACGACATTACAGATGTGGTGGCAGCTACCGGCGACTATACTCAAAAAACAAGAGAAGTTACTCAGGCTTTATCTTCTGTTAAAGATGCCTATGTCAACGCAGCAAATTCAGTTGGAGCTTTTAATGCAGCTTCTGATGGCGCCAGAATATTTCATGACCAGATACAGGTGTTAACTAAAAACCTGTCGTCTTTAAATACCATTTACGAGTTGGAATTGGCTGAAAGCAATAATCACTTAAAAGCATTGAACCAGTTTTATGGTAAATTGGCCGAAGCGTCTAATGTTATGTTAGGCACAGCTGATGACGCTAAGAAAGTGCAGGAGCAGGTTTCTACTTTAGGTAACAACCTTGGCCGCCTGAACAATATCTATGGCAATATGCTAAGTGCTATGCAAGGCAGATAATAATCATCTTGCAAACACGTTATATTAAAACCAACCGAAAAACCATTTCTTAAGCGACTAAATAATTGAACCTATATGGCACTACCTAAAGAGCCACGGCAGAAGATGATCAACCTGATGTATTTGGTGTTAACAGCCTTGTTAGCACTGAATGTATCAGCTGAGATTCTAAATGCCTTCAAAACCGTAGATAGAAGTTTAACCAATACTAATACTACTATCAATCATTCTACTGAAACTATCTTAGGATCGCTTCAGGAAAAAATGACTGATCCTACTTCAAGAGCTAAGGCAGAAATTTGGTATCCAAAGGCACAGCAAGCCCAGGCTCTAACCAAAGACATGTATAATTATGTTGCAGCCTTAAAAGCGGAAATCCTTAAAGCTTCTGACTTTGATCCTGCTAAAAATGGAGACTCTTCTTTTAAGCAAGATAACCTTGATATTGCTACTCGTATCATGGTGGAGGAAGGAAAGGGAAAAGAATTAAGGCAAAAATTAGAGCAATATAAAAAAGCATTACTGGCAATTGATCCTTTAATTGCTAAAGAGTATCAAAACGCTTTACAGGTGGATCTTTCCACACCTCCAAGTCAGGATAAAAGTAATAAAACATGGGAAGCGGCGTATTTTCATATGGTACCTACAGTAGCTGCAATTACCATGTTAAGTAAGTTTCAAAATGATGTAAAAACATCCGAAAATAAAGTAGTTGCATTTTGTCATGAGCAAGTTGGAAAAGTGATTGTTCGCTATGATACTTTTGCTGCAATCGTAGGCCAAAGTTCGAACTATTTGATGCCCGGACAGGAAGTAGAAATTACCGCTGGTGTAGGAGCCTTTAGTAAAGCAGCACAGCCACAAATCACAATTAATGGCCAGGGAGCCAGCTTGGGAGAGGATGGGGCAGCTCGTGTAAAATTTGGCGGTGGTGGTATTGGCAATCATACTGTTCCTATTCATATAGTATATATGGACCAGGAGGGTAAGCAACAGGTAATTGATAAATCAATCAACTATACTGTAGGCCAGGCGAATGCCTCCATTGCCCTCGATAAAATGAATGTTCTTTATATAGGTGTTGATAACCCTGTAAGTATTGCTGCCAGCGGTGGTGGTGATGATAAAGTTCAGGTAGGAATTAAAGGCGGTGGTGGTAGCATTACAAGAGTGGGAGTAGGTAAATACAATGTTCGTGTGAACAGTATTACCGACGATGCTAAGATCACTGTATCCGTAGAAGGTAAGGTAGCAGGTATTTCTCAGTTCCGTGTTCGTACAATACCTGATCCGGTGGGTACTGTGGGTGGATATACATCAGGCGATAACATTAACGCTGGCGCCTTCAAGGCACAAGCTGGTGTAGGTGCTTACATTAAAGATTTTCCATTCGATCTTAAATACTCTGTAACAAGCTTCTCCCTCACTATCGATAACGATGAGGGCGATGTGGAAACAGCTGATTGTACAGGCAACTCCTGGAATTCTAAAGCAGTTAGCATGATCAACCGCTTAATTAAACCAGGGAGGTTAGTGACCGTAGATGGTATTCGTGCACAAGGTCCTGATGGAAGAACAAGGAAATTACCTTCATTAGTTTATTATATTAAATAATAGCTTGAGTATGAAAAACCATATCATAAAGTTTGGCTTGTTTTCATTGTTTCTCGGAGCATTTGTGATGAATGCAGATGCCCAGCGTGGAAGCAGGAAAAGAACTGATGCCGCAGCCACACAGCAAGGCGCACAACAAACAACTGAACAAAATAATAATACAAGACCGCCATCCGGGTATAGTCCTTACGGCAATATTCCTATTGAAAGGGACACTACAAGTATTACCAATGGTGTTGTAAAAAAATCTTTGCGTGCTGACGGGGCCGTGGATAAAAGCTTTATTAATGAGCGTACACCACTTCCCTATGAGCATTTGCGTTGGGATGATGCCTTATTTTCCGAGAAAGTATGGCGTGAGTTGGATCTGCGCGAAAAATTGAATCAACCTTTTCGTTATGAAGCCGAAGATGATAATGGTAGTCAATTATTTTTTGACATCTTAATCAGTGCAATAAAAAAAGACAGCGTAGTGGCATTTGCGGATGACAGGTTTAGTACACCTGTGAGTGCACAGGAAATGGAAAGTAAAACAGCCGGAGGTCCTTTGGATACCGCTGCCGTCAAAGATGTAAATGATCCTAATAAGACGGTAAAGTATGTGGTAACACAGGAAAGCTTTGATCCGAAAAGTGTAATGAAATTACGTATCAAAGAAGAATGGGTTTTTGACCGTGAAGCGAGCCGCCTGTTTGTACGTATATTAGGAATTGCTCCTGTTAAGCAGGTTCAGAGAGGGAACCAGGTACAAAACGAAGTTTTATTTTGGGTGTATTATCCAGATCTTCGCAAGACTTTGGCTAAATACGAGGTATATAATCCAAAAAACCTGGGTTATGGCCGTATGACATGGGAAGAGCTTTTCGAAAGCCGCATGTTCAGCAGTTACATCACAAAGTCTACTTTGGATAATCCTGGTAATAAAGTTATTCGTCAGATGATTAAAGACCCAATTCTGGCTTTGCTTGAAGGAGATAACCTTAAAGAGCGCATCTTCAACTATGAACAAGATTTGTGGTCTTACTAATAGACTCTTATAAGATTTTAAAAACCCCCGGTTAAGCCGGGGTTTTTTATTTGTATCCCCAAGCTGTCATCAAGTTTTAGGTGCTTCCAGGATTATAAAAGTGACACTAAACTTTTTTCAGAAATGTGGTAAATACGTGTAGGAAATGTGGTAAATAGTAGTATTTTTATCTCGGTTTTTCATAGGATATTGGATTTTAAAAACGGGGCTGAATTTCCATTCTGGCCCCTTTTTTTTGTCCCTATATCTAAGTTGAAAAAGAGTTTTTTTCCTCATTGAAATGGTTCTTGACAATTCTAGCTTTTGATGTACCAACAACTTTTGCCAGTTCTTCTTCCGGTTGTTGCTTTATGTTGTTAATTGAGCGAAAAGTTTTTAAAAGAAGGTTGGCGGTGTTTAATCCGATGCCTTTTATATCCTGCAAAGAATTTTTAAAAGTTCCTTTACTTCTTTTGTCCCGGTGAAAGTTCACTCCAAAACGATGCACTTCATCTCTTATTCGGCGGATTAATTTATGACTTTCACTGTCATATGATAGTTTCAAGGATTGCTTGTCGCCTACAAAAAAAATTTCTTCTTCATTTTTTGCAAGGCCGACCAAGGTCATTTTGCCCTGCAGCTTTAGCTCTTCTATAGCTTCGTAGGCGGAGCTTAACTGGCCTTTCCCGCCATCAATAATTACTAATTGTGGTAGAGCCTCCCCTTCTTCTTTTAAACGTTTATATCGCCGGTACACGGCTTCCTTCATGGTGGCAAAATCATTGATACCGTCTACTGTTTTTACATTAAAAAGCCGGTAATCTTTTTTGCTGGGTTCTCCATTTTTAAAACACACCATAGCTGATACAGGGTAGCTTCCCTGAAAATTAGAATTATCAAAACACTCTATATGCACCGGAACTTCGGAGAGTTGCAAGTCATCCTTGACCAGAAGTAAAAGGTTATACCCGTCAGCACTTTTTATGCCTAACTGAAGTCTTTCTTTGGCTCTTTGACTGTCAATAAAGTATTGTACGTTTTTTTCTGAAAGCTCCAGCAGCTTTTTCTTATCCCCTGATTTGGGTACTGTAATAATGATCCCAGGCTCTTCGTATTCAAGGGGAAATGGAACAATGATTTCCTTTGTTTCACTATTAAAGGTGGTTCTTAACTGGCCAATAGTAAAGCAAAGGGTTTCTTCAAGCGACTCATCCAAATGTGTTTCTACTATGGTTGTTTTGGTTTGGATAATTGTTCCATTTTGCACCATCAGGTAGTTAACGTACGCTATTTCCATATCGTTTTTAATATAGAATACGTCAACGTCGCCCAGGGAAGTATCGACTACAATAGATCGGGATTGATAGTTTTCAAGGTATTGAATCTTTTTTCTGGAAGCTTCTGCCCTTTCGAACTCTAATGCTTCTGCATTCTCCCTCATTTCATTTTTGAAATATTGGATCACCGGTCCCAGGTTACCTTTTAATAAGTTCTTAATCTGTGCAATATTTTGATTATAGTCAGCTTCTGACTGACGATTTTCACATGGCCCTTTACAATTGCCTAAATGATATTCAAGGCAAACTTTGAATTTGCCTTTGTCAATATTTTTTTCAGTTAGGTTGAGCGGGCATGTTCGTAATGGGATCGTCTGTTTAATGAAATTTAATAACTCTCTCACCTTGCTTACAGAAGTGTACGGGCCAAAATACCGGGAGCCGTCTTCTATTTTTTGACGGGTGAGAAAAACTCTCGGGAACGGTTCGTTTTTAATGACTATATAAGGATATGTTTTATCGTCTTTAAGATTAATGTTAAAAAGCGGTTGGTATTGTTTGATTAGTGAATTTTCCAACAAAAAGGCATCTTGCTCTGAGTTAACTATTGCGAACTCAATTTTTTCAATACGTTTTACCAACTCATGGGTTTTATAACTGCCCAGTGTTTTATTGAAATAAGAACTTACTCTTTTACGGATATTTTTGGCCTTGCCGACATACATTAACTGGTGAGTTCCATCATAGTATTTGTAAATGCCCGGTAAGTTGGGTAAAGTGGGAGCTATATTTTGAAATTCTGTCTGCGTCATGTCTTACTCTACTACTGTTGTCTGGTCATTAAAATCATTCCAAATTATTTCCAATTTCTTTATTTTTTCAGGTTGATTAGCCCACTGAACTTTGGTTATTACGGTAAAACGTTTGTTCACATACCAAACCATATTTTTTTCTACAGTTGAATCTTTGCCTGGCTGTAAAGTATTAATAATTACGTTTTTCACTTCACTATTGGTCCCTGCATTATTAGGCTCCAGCATTACATCTTCCCTTCTTATTTTGTTATCTTCATCAGTGGTAGTATAGGTGAGTATAACGTTATTAAGCTCGCCATCAAACATCCTTGTTTCTTCGTAATCATCCTTCCATTTGTCAGAGCTAATATCAGGCAGTTCCAAAAAGTCCTGAGCGTACTTACTAAACTCTTCTCTTTTAATATAGGTAGTAGTAGAGGTGCTATCTATGGTTTCAATTTTTACTATTCTGTATAAAGAGGTATCTATGTGTTTTGCCTGGCCTTTTAAAAAGGAAAGAACAGGAAAGAATTGGGTCGCTTCAGTGTCTTTTTTCTTTTTGGTTTTACATGCTGCGAGACTTATTGTACATATAAGCCCAATCAATATTTTATTCATAGGTTAAAGTTACATCCTCTGTAAAAACGAAAGCCCTGCAAACATGTTGCAGGGCTGTATAAGCAATTAGTAAAGCATTATTTGTTCACTGAAATACCTACTCTCAAGCCGAAATCAAAAAGATTTTCTTTTACAGGGTATTTATTGATAAAGCTAGACAGAAGCTGATAACGCACCTGTGGGCCAACCTGCCAGTTTAAGTGCCCGGTTGAATATCCAACGAATGTTTCAACCGCTGTATTTACATTCCAGCGCCGTACCAATTGTGGAACCTCTGCATACTTCTTGTAATCTGTTGATATGAGGTAAGCTCTGTCACCTAAAACATAGGTTGGTTGAATAGTTGTGGCCACTCCAAATTGCACTTTATCATTTCCAAATACCTTAAACTCTACCCCAACCGGAGCAGAAATTTGGATATAATAATTTTCAAGCCAGTCTGCTCTATAACCACCTGAGCTTGTATTGCTATATGAGGTAAGTGCCTTCATGGAGTCTGGAACACTGTTTCGCCTTCCATTAAACATAATAACAGCGTTTGAAGGAACTGCATTATAAGCTTTAATATCATACCTGTTAACATTAAACTGCAATCCTCCGGTCAACTTCATATTTTTAGTTACAGGGTATTTTGCAGCCATGCCTATTTCAAAACCAAGGTTTGGTTTATGTGTGACTACATTATTTACGTCATATATTAAAGCTGGAGCATAATTAGGATTACTTGTTGGTTGGGTACGTAAAAAGGATTTATTTTCTCCCAATTTTCTATAGCTGATAGTTGGTGTAAAATAAAATTGAAGCCGCAGTTTCTTTTTCTGAGTCTTTAATTTATAAGAATTAACTACACTTTCAATGGTCAGTGGAAATAATATGTCCTTATCGTTAACGTTGGAAGGCTTATGCAGCATTTCCTTTTCAGACACAGTTGAATTGTCAATGTAACTATCAACGATTGTTGATATGAACTCGTTGGAGGAAACAAGATTATTGGTATTTAATGTTTGTTGGCCTGTAACAGCAATCAATGGTGTCGAAACAGTTTTATTTGAACCAGGATTTAGTTGTAAAAATCGTTGAGGTGTTGTAGCATTTGGAAATTGAACCTTCCTTTGTTGGGCTGAAACAAAAACATCCGATTCCCTGGAAATATTTGCTGGTGTGGTTTTAACCAACGAATTGCTTTTGTGTGAACTTCCTTCATTTGTGAAATAGGCAAATGTACTTAACGCTAAAAGAAATGTTCCTATAGCAAAGCCAACTCTTCTTCGTCTTTTATTTAAGTGACTGGAAATACTTTTCCAAACTTTGTCGGAAGGGCGCATTCTAAGCTCTTCAGCACTTTCGCGAAGAAAGTCTTCAAAGTTTTCATTTGTAAAATTTCTCTTCATAATCAGTCAAGGTTTACGGATGTTGGTTTTTATCTTCCGGTAGCAACTATATAAGGCTCCGCTTTTGGTTTAAATAATATATTTTTCCTTACCAAAACATCTTCAAGCATTGCCTTCGCCCTGGTATACTGGCTGCGGCTGGTGCTTTCTTCAATGTCGAGCATAATGGCAATTTCTTTATGTGAAAATCCCTCTATAGCGTACAGGTTTAAAACGGTTCGATATCCAATGGGTAACATGCGTATGCACTCTACAACTTCTTTTGCCTGAATGATGGAAGGAATGCTTTCCTCCCGAACCTGTAAACTGCTGGCGTGAATGATGTCTACGCTTTCATTGAATCGCTTGTTCTTTTTTAAGTTATTGATGCACGTGTGAACAACAATTCTGCGAATCCAGCCTTCCAACGCACCCCGGTTTTCAAAAGTGTGAATCTGCGAGAACACTTTTATCAGACCCTCCTGTAACATATCTTCGGCGTCTTCGCGATTATGAGCATAGCGATAACAAACTACCAGCATTTTAGCACTATACTTTTCATAGAGTGCTTTTTGAGCTGCAGCATTGTTTTTTAAACAACCTTGCAATATGGCTTCCTCGGTCATACTTATACTTTGGTTGCCTGTAATTTAGACAATTTTTTTGGTGAAAAGCTGCACCTCATTTGGATTTCTAAAAAAAGAACCACGACTCATTCCACCTATTCAGGCTTTGAGAAACATTTAAAGATTGCTTCTCGACTGCGGAAGTAGAAAAGCGAATAAGCGACTTGAGATTTATGTGCCGGCCTGCGATATAATTCTCTGTGCAAGGATTACAATTTATTTAAACTAAGAGTTAGGCTATGAGTGTACAATTGACCGTTTAGCAGAGTATTTTCTTTACCACCGATTACATAGTTTTAAGCTTTTCAATCAATTAGAATGTTTCCCGTCATTTCTACAGGTATTTGTAGTTCCATCATTTTTAAAATGGTGGGCGCCAGGTCTCCAAGTTTGCCCGGCCTTAGTTTTCCCTTCCAATCCTTATCAATTATAAAAAATGGAACAAGGTTTAACGTGTGAGCAGTATTAGGTGATCCGTCTTCATTGATCATATAGTCAGCATTACCATGATCCGCGGTTAAAAACACAGTATAGCCATGCTGCAGTGCGGCAGTAACTACTCTTTCTACACAGGAGTCAACCGTTTCAACCGCCTTAATTGCGGCATCCCAGATCCCTGTATGGCCCACCATATCAGCATTTGCATAATTGAGACATATAAAACTGGGTTCCTCTTTTTCAATTTCTGGAACAATGGCATTCGTAACTTCTACAGCACTCATTTCTGGCTTAAGATCATAAGTGGCAACTTTAGCCGAAGGCACCATAATACGGCTTTCGCCTTCAAATGGATTTTCCCGTCCACCGCTAAAAAAGAAACTAACATGTGGATACTTCTCCGTTTCCGCAATCCGGATCTGTTTAAGTCCGTTTTTTTCTATAAGCTCGCCAATTGTATTATTGAGGTTGTCTGTCTCGAAAACGACATGCACATTTTTATAGGTAGCATCATACTCTGTCATGGTCGTATAATGCAAATTCAAGGCGTGCATGTTGTGTTGAGGAAAGTCAAGTTGCGTTAATGCTTTAGTTATTTCACGGCATCTGTCCGTACGGAAGTTAAAACAGATAACGGCATCACGTTCTTTAATGATGGCCACCGGTTCGTCGTTTCCATCAACAATAACTCTAGGTTTAATAAATTCATCTGTGATGTTTTCCCGGTAAGATTTTGCTATGGCATCAACAGCATCTTTTGTTTTTTCACCTATACCTTTAACCATAGCATCATAGGCCAATTCAACTCTTTCCCAACGATTATCTCTGTCCATAGCAAAATAGCGTCCGCTTAAGGTTGCTATTTTTCCAACTGTTTTATCCATATGTTTTTTTAACTCTTCTATGAAGTTCAAACCACTTTTTGGATCGCAATCACGCCCGTCAGTAAAAGCATGGACAAATACATTTTCTAGTCCCTGTTGATGACAAATATCCAGGATAGCCTTTAGATGATTTATATGAGAATGCACGCCTCCGTTGCTTACCAAGCCCAATAAATGCAAGGGTTTGTTGTTACTTTTGGCATATTTTATAGAGGACAGCAAAACTCTGTTTTTTGCAAACTCACCTTCCCTGATTGATACATTAATCCGTTGCAGTTCCTGGTAAACTATGCGGCCGGCGCCAAGGTTTAAATGACCTACTTCTGAATTGCCCATTTGACCTTCAGGCAAGCCCACGGCTTCGCCGCAGGTTGTTAAGGTAGTGTTAGGGTACCTTGTATAAAGAGAACTGACAAATGGAACATTAGCATTCTGAATGGCATCTGAGGACTTTACTTTTCCAAGTCCCCAGCCGTCCATAATTAAGAGGATAACTTTTCTTTTTGGCATAATTGAATGTATATCAAGATGTGCAAAGCTATTAAAACGTAAAGGTTTTGTTTATTTTAGTGCCTGGTTAAGCCAACCACAACTATGGCACATTTTTCGTTTATGCAGGCGCAAACAAACCCAAGTATATGAAATTGATGTTTACTCTAGCTTGCACTCTGTTACTTTTTGGTGTTACCGCCTTCAAATCTCTCTCGGGGCTGGAGGATGTAATCAGTGCTATGCGTAAAGGTAATGCTACGGAATTATCGAAATATGTTGATGATAATATCGAGATATCTCTCCCTGATAAAAGTGACAGTTATAGCAAAGCCCAGGCACTTATGATCCTGCAGGATTTTTTTGCCAACAATGGTGTCAAAGGTTTTGAAGTGACACATAAGGGCGATAATGGAGGAAGCCAGTTTTGTATTGGTACGCTTCAAACTCGTTCGGGTAGCTATCGTACCACCGTTTTCATGAAAACAAAGAATGCAAAGCAGTTAGTAAAAGAAATACGATTTCAGTCTATATAGGCTTCAATCTTAAAGAACTAAAATCCCGCAGCATCAACTGCGGGATTTTTATTTTTGCAGGATGAATGATTTTGATGCTCGATTATACAAACTGGTTGATGCCGCACTACAGGAAGATGTGGGTGATGGAGACCATTCCACCTTATGTTGTATTCCCTCAGATGTAAGGGGCAAAGCGATTTTGAAAATAAAGCAAGAAGGTATACTTGCCGGCGTTGACGTGGCCGAAAAAATATTTAAGTATAAGAAACCTAAAGCTGTTTTTGTGCGACATATGAATGATGGAGAGGAGATGAAATATGGTGAAGTGGCCTTTGAAGTAGAAACTCAGGTACAGGCGATACTACAGTTAGAACGACTTGTATTAAACTGTATGCAAAGAATGAGTGGAATTGCAACCCTTACAAAAAAGTATACACATAAGCTAAAAGGTTATAGAACTCAATTGCTCGACACAAGAAAAACTACACCTAACTTTCGGTTACTTGAAAAAGAGGCGGTAAGAATTGGAGGCGGCATAAACCACAGGTTTGGATTGTTTGATATGATCATGCTAAAAGATAACCACATTGATTATGCTGGTGGCATCGAAGAGGCTATTAACCGGGCTTATGATTATGTACAACGCTACAGACCTGAGTTAAAGATTGAGATTGAAACAAGAACGATTGATGATGTGAAAAAAGCAGTACAAGTTGGCAATGGAAAAATTCATCGGCTTATGCTCGATAATTTTACTCCGGAACAAATAACAGAAGCTTTAAAATTGGTTGATGG
>DAIQPL010000350.1:0-4193 GCA_036787395.1 Flavisolibacter sp.
CCTGGAATCGACCGAATGGTTCCAGGAAATATTAAATGTTTTAGTGAGGCTGTAGTCAGGATCACCTTTAAAATTCATCTTAGTGCTTTGCAAACTGAGGTTGAATGAACCCTGGTAACGGTAACGTTTTCTATAAGTGGGCGTGAGGTTAGCACTCCACCCTCCATAAGAGTAGATATTTGTCCTTATGGTTACATCAATATAATCGTTCAACACCTGGTAATATCCCAGGCCCTCGAGGCCTATACCAAATTGTTCATTAACGGCGAACTGGGGAGGCAACAAACCTGAATGTCTTCCAGGGTTTAAAGGAAAAAGTCCGAATGGTAAATAAATAGGGATTGGTACACCTTCAAACTCGGGGTGTATGGGACCTGTTATGGCAAGCTTTCGGTTGATAAATTTTCCCTTGTTGCTTACAAAGCCAAAATGGGGTTCATCAAAATCACAGGTTGTCATAATCACATGCCGTGCAAATGTTGTGTTGGCGTCAACCTTTTTTATAAGATTGGCCTGTACCCACATTTCTTCTTGCTTGGTATAAGTATTCTTAGTGAGACCTCGTTGGGTTTTAAAATTGTAGGTTATTGTATCACTCTCAAAACTTTGTTCGGTACCTTGCTGGAACCTGGCTCTTGTTTCCACATTTCCGAAATTATCTCTCGAGTTGTATGCTGTTACAATACTGGTTTCCTGGTCCATTACCACTTTTGGAGCTGTAAGCGTTACATCTTTATAAACAGTTTTTGTTTTGCCAAACAATATAAACTTCTTTTCCTTTACTAATAATACAGCACTGTCTTCAGCCTCGTAGTTTACTGGTGCATCGAGTGTATCCTTTGAAAGTTTTAAAGAAAAAGTATCTATACGTTGCGCAGGAGGAACGGTGTCCATAATGGCTGAAGTATCCGTCCTCTTCAGTCTTGCAGAATCGTTTTGAGTACTGTCAACAATGCTTCTTTTTTTTAGACCAGGTATTGTATCACTTGTTAAAGTGCTGTAAATTTCAGACGGAGATGTACCACGAGCTTCACTCTTCCACGTTATTACAAAGCAAAATGCTGTCATAACAAAAGCGAAACACAATTTTTTTAAACTAGATTTGTGCAGTCCCGTCATAAGGTTGTTAACAAAAGTAACCCTTTGAAACTTTAAGAATTTGTGAAGATTAAAAACCACCAAACAAAATCTAATATGCTAAAAAAAGGCTTGGTAGCCCTTACTCTTATTGCAGGATCAGCACTGTTTTATTCTTTTACTAAAGTAAATCCTCAACAACAAGTTTTAAGAACTATAGTTATAGACGCCGGTCATGGTATTATGAAAAATGGCGGCTATAACGGCGCCAGGGGCTCTTATTCTTATGAAGATGAAATTTGCCTGTCCGTTTCAAAAAAGTTAGTGAGCATGGTTTCAAATGAATTACCTGGCGTAAAAATTATTGAAACAAGACCTACAAAATATATTACCGCTTTACATGAAAGAGCAGATATCGCCAACCAAAACAGGGGCGATCTGTTTGTGTCCATCCACGTAAATGCTATGCCTCCCATTCAAAAAAGGGAGTTTCTTGGATATACAAACCAGGTTTACTACACTGGCAAAGGCAAGAAAAAAAAGAAACATACAAAGAAGGTTCCCAGATACAGGTATTACGAGGTTCCAAATACATCTGAAAAAGGAACCCAGACATATATCTGGGGTGCTCATAAAAGTGAAGACAAAGAGGTGGCAGTACGCGAGAATGCGCCTATGTTGGCAGAAGAAAACTATAAAGAGAAATATGGCGAAATTGACCCTAACTCACCCGAATTTGTCGCTCTGTCTCTTGTAAAAACAAAGCAGTTTGGTAAACGCAGTGTAACACTTGCGGGCCTGGTGGAAGAAGAATTTGCAAAGGTCGGCCGTATTAGTGGAGGGGCTCATCAGCGGCAGGTGGGAATATGGGTACTACAAGCTACAGCTATGCCGAGTATTCTGGTAGAAACTGGTTTTATCACCAATCCACAGGAAGAAGAGTATTTGAACAGCGAATCTGGCCAAATGGAAATTGCGCAATGTATTACCAATGCCCTCAAAAATTATATTACGTGGCTAGAAAAAAAACAAACGACAACAGGCTCACTTACTACGTATAACTCAGAGTCAGCTAAAGCAACCACTACCCCCTACTCATTTTTGGAAACCATAGAAAATAACGAGAAAAAAGGCTTAACTAAATAGCATCTTACTTGTTTTCTTTATTGGTATGATTTTTTTAACCTAAGCACTTGCTCTGCATTTGCAGAAGTGTCGGGTTGAAAATTTATTGCTTATTTTAGTCATAAATAGGCAGTACAATAAGAATAGAAAACAAACATTCATGAAACTAAGCAATGAAACCAAGGTAGGCTTACTGGCTATCGTCTCTATAATAATTCTCGTTCTCGGCTTCAATTTTTTAAAAGGAAAAAGTTTGTTTTCAAAAACTCCTGTTCTTTTCGCAGAGTTTTCAAATATTGGTTCCCTGGAAAAATCTAACCAGGTAAAAATAAACGGGCTGCCTGTGGGCACCGTATATACCATGAGCCCTAAAGACCAGGAAGTAAATAAAATTGTTGTAGAGATCCATTTATCCAGGGAGGTCAGCATTCCAAAAAATTCCATTGCCTTTGTTGACGGCCCACTCGTTGGTGGTTCATTTATCAACATTGCAAAAGGTCCGTCCAATGAATATTTACAACCCGGTGATACTATTTCAACCAGTTTGGACAAGGGTTTACTCAATGATATAAAAGCGCAGCTAACTCCTACTCTTACAAGGGTAAATGAAACCCTTGACTCATTGAAATTTACTATTGGCGGCCTGAATGACATCTTTGACCCTAATACAAAAAACAATTTGCGCAGCCTTATTGCCAACCTTACGCTTTCTTCAGCGCATTTACAACAAATGCTGAATGCACAAAGTGGTCAGTTGGCTCAGTCGCTTGCCAATGTAAATTCAGTAACCGGCAATCTTGCACGAAGTAATGATGCCGTATCAAGTTCTATTCGCAATGTGGAGGTAACTACATCAAAGCTGGCGAATTCTAATATAGAAGGAACAGTGGCTGCGTTACAGGGAACTATCAATGAGCTAAGGAACACGGTTAGCAGTTTTAATACCAATAAAGGAACTTTGGGATTGCTGATGAATGACCGTGCATTATATGATCGCCTGGACCATATGACTAACCGCTTAAACACAACAGCATTAAGTGCAGAAATTTTGCTTGACGATATCCGCACGCACCCAAAACGCTACGTTAATATTTCTGTGTTCGGCGGCAAGAATAAAGGTGAGCCGTTAACTTCGCCGGTAACAAAAGATACCGTTCCGGCAAGAAGATAAAATGAAACGAACGCTTACCATTTTTTTCCTTTCCTTTTTTTTTCTTATTCATGCGCACGCACAGAAAGCGGGTGATACTTTACAAATAGTGGAGATCATCACTGCTAAACGGTTATATCTTCAAAATCCCAACGCAACTACCAACATTCAAATTCTGGCTGGAGGTGTTCAATTACGACAGGGAAGAACATTGTTTTATTGTGATAGCTGTATCATTAATAGTAATTCAAAATTGTTCGAGGCTTTTGGAAACGTTCATATAAATGACAGCGACACCACTAATATATGGTCAAACTACCTCCGTTATCTCAGTAATACGAAAATGGCTTACTTAAGTGGTAATGTAAAGATGACTGATGGTCACGGTACCCTAACTACTCCCGACCTTGAGTATGACGTTTCTAATAAAATAGGCACCTACAAAAATGGTGGCCGTGTGGTTAACAAAAAATCTGTTCTTACAAGTCGTGAAGGAGTTTATTATTCCGATGTAAGAGATATATATTTTAAAACCAACGTTGAATTGAAAGATCCTGCTTATTACCTGAAAAGCGATTCACTTTTATATAATACAGAAACGCAGGTAGCCCGGTTTATTGCCGAAACTTATATGCAGGACAGTAGTAAAAGGGAAATAAGAACCAGGGAGGGTTATTATGATGTGGCACATAGTAAAGCCGAATTTACCTCCCGAACAACCATAAAAGACAAAGCAATGACGGCCACAGGAGATCGCATAGCCAGTGATGACTCATCTGGTATTATGCAGATTGAAGGCCGTGCGGTTTTGATTGATACCGCACAAGGTGTAAACATTTTA
>DAIQPL010000100.1:0-13005 GCA_036787395.1 Flavisolibacter sp.
GTTGGGAAACAGTAAGCTTTATAGATATACTAAAGGCGCAACCTTAAACTATAAACTTCAAACCACAAACTTTCCCTTCATTCAAAAAAAACTTTTACGGTCTGATAGAACAGGCGGTTCTGTACCATGGAAGAAACCTGTTGGCTGCTTTCGTTATAGCCTTTCAATCCAAACAAACCAGCGGCGTTTCCTTTGTTGATGGCGATTTCCATATAGCCTGCGCTATTGAAAAGCACGAGTTTTTCTCCTTGCGGAACATCGGCATACGATCCGCTAATGCGTTCAATGATCTCGTCTCTTTTAAATACAATCTTAAACCTCCGTCCTTTGCGCTGCTGTTCAAACTGCTCCTGCGTAATGTTCACTATCACATTTTCAAAATGATCGATAAAGATGATCTGGCCCTCAATCCAGTCTTCGCCGGACGTGGGCCTTAATGGATTTTTTTCTATGTAGGTTGTATCGGCGATGCCTATTTTCTGGATAGGCGCACCGTTCATAAGCAGTGTTATGGCTTTGGCTGCCACGTCTATGCAGTATAAAGTATTTTTTATGGCTGCTTTGTCCAGCGGGATACCTAGGACCATTTCCGGTTTTTCTTCCAGGATCATTTCTATCAATCCATTGTCTGCACAAATAAGATATTGGTC
The DNA here is from genome assembly GCA_036787395.1 of Flavisolibacter sp. Taxonomy (GTDB): domain Bacteria; phylum Bacteroidota; class Bacteroidia; order Chitinophagales; family Chitinophagaceae; genus Flavisolibacter. The sequence goes on from DAIQPL010000100.1 coordinate 651, forward strand.
TTTATGAAAAGCAAAGAGCAATTGTTCCGGTTTTGATTCAAAAAGATTTACCAATACTATGTGGTAAGTAAACTCCGGAAAATTTTTGATAGCATTGCGGCACACATACGATGCCTGCGGATAATTAAAGGGAGAAAGTTTATGGGTAATATCAACAATCTGGAACTCTGGGTTGATGCGCAACAACCTTCCCTTAACAGCACCCACCAGGTAATCCTGCTCGCCAATATCTGATGTAAGTGTTATTAAGGGCATTAGGTTTAGGGTTTGGAGTTAAGGGTTCTTAGTGGGAGTCCTGTCTTTATATTTTGAACCCTTATGTGTTGAAGAATTGAGATATTTAATAAGAGAGCCGATTTTTTCGCAGAGTTGCTCTGCCTGGTTATATAAAAATTCAAATTTTTCTTGTGTAATATATTTCCTGTCTAATGCCCTATAGAGTTGTGATTTTGCTTCTTCAGCAGATCCTTTTGCTATAGACAAAAAATTGATAAATTCATTTCTGCCTCCTCGTCCAAACCCTTCTGCAATATTATCCATGACAGATCCGGTTGAAGCATTCATTTGATTTTTTAATTCATAGTCCTTACTAAAGGATATACTATTTGTATAGGTTTCAAACACTTCATTTGCAAATGCACGAGCCATTTTCCATATTTCTAAATCTTCAAACCTTTTTATGGTGGCCATAACAAAAGAGTTTAAACTATCGGAAATTCAACCCTAAACAATCAACCCCAAACTCAAAACTATTTAATTAGTTTCCCTTCCTTAAAGAAAAAATTCCTCACTAATTTATCAGCCCAGCCGGGGAAAAATTTATTCATGAACACCGTTCTTTTACCATTGAACGTTAATACCATCGTTCTTTTTTTAGTTTCAATAGCATCAAGAATATAGCGGGCACACTGCTCAGCCGTCATCAGCTTACTTTCATCCATTGGTGTTTCTCCCTGTGCATTACCTTCTTTATTTAAAGCAGCATTCCTGATGTTGGAAGCAGTAAATCCAGGGCAAACCCACATTACATGCACGCCATCATCCATCAGTTCTGTTCTGATAGCTTCCAGCCAGCCTTGCAATGCAAACTTAGAAGCAGAGTATCCGCTTCTGCCCGGCAATCCCCTGTAACCCGCAATAGATGACACGCCAACAATCGTCCCTTTTCTTTCAATAAGGGAGTTCAAAGCATACTTGGTGCAGTAAACCGTCCCAAAAAAATTGATCTCCATTACTCTCCGGATGACATCAATAGACGCTTCTTTCAATAAGGCTCTCATTGAAATACCGGCATTATTGATAAGCACATCAATACCTCCAAATACTTTTATGGTAGATTCAATAAAATGTCGACAATCATTTTCATTGCTTACATCAGCAACAACTGTATGCAAAGAGTAAGATGGATATTCGGCCTGCAGGTGATAAAGTTTGTCATGGTGACGTCCGCAAGTGGCAACTTTAGCACCTTGTGAAAGTAAAAGGTCAACCAATGCTCTGCCTATCCCATCGGTACCACCTGTAACTGCTACAACTTTGTTAGAAAAATAACCAGCCATTTCGGGGTTCGTTTTGCGCAAACCTAAAAGAAAATATAGATTGTTTAAAGAGTTAGTTTGAAAAGGTGAGGCTCATTTAAAAATTATACTCTTGCCCGAGTCCCTGTATTTTTATCTGGTCTCCAAAATCAAGGCTGATATAGGAGAGAGAATATCACCATATACCTGGTATTTTAAAACAAGAGACCAGTCGCCGGGCTGACCCTGTCCTTTTATTAATCATGAATAAAGGAGACGGCAATTCTGAGAATGATTTAATTTTCAGCTTTTTTTAAAATGGCAAGGAGGAACTTGCTTAATATAGCTTAAGTACTGTGTAATAAATTTGCAGTTTAGAGCCGTTTGTTTATGAAGTCACATTATTATCATTATAGCGAACCTTTTTATTTGGAAGCCGGTGGAGTTCTTACTGAACTTACGATTGCTTATCATACCTGGGGAAGATTAAATGAAACAAAAGATAATGTCATATGGATCTGTCACGCTTTAACAGCTAATTCAGATGCGGCCGACTGGTGGAAGGGCATGGTCGGAGAAGGTTGTGTCTTTGACCCGCAACAGCATTTTATTGTTTGTGCCAACATACTTGGTTCTTCTTATGGCACCACCGGACCTATGAGCATAAATCCCAAAACCGGGAACCCCTATTATCATCATTTTCCTTTTATCACAATTCGGGATATGGTAAGTGCGCATGAATTGTTGAGGCAGTACCTGGGCATAAAAAAAATTCAACTACTGGCAGGCGGCAGCATGGGAGGCTACCAGGCACTGGAGTGGGGTGTTATGAATCCGGCCCTGGTTCAAAAACAGTTTTTGATTGTAACAGCCGCCAGGGAAACTGCATGGGGAATTGCTATTCATACCGCTCAGCGCCTGGCAATAGAAGCAGACACCACCTGGGAACAAGGTGGGCCTAAAGGTGGTGAGAAAGGCCTGGCTGCTGCAAGGGCTATGGGTATGATTACGTATCGCAACTATGCTTCTTTCGTCAATTCACAAACAGACGAAAACAATGACAAGCTCGACGACTTTAAAGCTTCTGCTTACATTAAACACCAGGGAAATAAATTAACCAGGCGATTTAGTGCCTATTGTTATTGGACACTTACAAAAGCGTTAGATACACATAACCTGGCAAGGGGAAGGGCTGAATCGATAGAAGTTGTTTTACAGGGAATACAACAGCCTACTCTTGTTATAGCAATCAGGGGAGATGTATTGTGCCCGGTGGAAGAACTTCAGTTCCTGGCGCAGAATCTTCCTCATGCAAAATTCATAGAAATAGATTCTTCGTATGGCCATGACGGTTTTTTGGTAGAAACAGACGTCATCAGCGCACATATTAAAGAATGGCTTCCACAACTGCAAACGGTGTCCCTATGACCAGTGTTACGTTAGAATTAAACGGCGCTGACCACTATTATTTCCAGGCCGAAGATGCAAAGAGCAATAGCATAAGGATTGACGCGAATGAATCGGCAGAGAACACTAATCTTGGACTAAGACCCATGCAACTATTGCTGATGGCTTTGGGCGGTTGCAGCGGGGTTGATGTGATTTCTATTTTAAAAAAACAAAAACAACCGGTCACACAACTTCATATAACCATAAATGGAGAAAGAGATAATAAAGTGCCTTCGCCATGGAAGACGGTTCACGTCATTTTTAATTTTGAAGAGGGAATTGACGAACAAAAATGTTTAAGAGCTTGTTCTTTGTCATTGGACAAATATTGTTCGGTGGCAGAAACACTCCGGCTGGCGGGTGCAACCATTACATGGCAAGTAGTTACCGGTCAAAATCGTATTCACGCATCTTAATAATCTATTCATGCAACAGCGCATTACCAAAGCCATTCGTACACAGGTTGAACGCACAGGGGAAAAGGAACATTCATCACCTCTCTTTCTAACCAGTAGTTTTTGTTTTGACGATTCAGAAGAAATGCGTTCTGCTTTTGCAGATGAAAACGATAATAACATTTACAGCCGGTTCTCCAATCCTAATGTAAAAGAGTTTGTAGATAAAATGTGTGTGTTGGAAGGAACGGAAGCGGGGTATGCCACCTCTTCGGGCATGAGTGCTGTTTTTGCCACATTTATGGCTTTTTTAAAGGCAGGTGATCACCTGCTTTGTTGTAAGGCCGTTTTTGGGAGTACGCATACGATTGTTACAAAGTATTTGCCTAACTACGGAATTGAATACACTTATGTGGCAGCAGATAAAGTGGAAGAATGGGAAGCAGCTATACAACCTAACACTAAAATGATCTACCTGGAGACACCTACAAATCCTGGGTTGGATGTTATTGACCTGGAAGCTGTAGGTGCTCTTGCCAAAAAGCACAACCTCATTTTTAATGTAGACAACTGCTTTGCCACACCTATTGGACAACTGCCGGTTGAATATGGTGCGGACCTGGTGGTACATTCTGCTACCAAATGGCTTGACGGGCAAGGTAGAGTACTTGGCGGCGTTGTGTTGGGGAAGAAAGAATTGATCAGGGAGGTGTATTTATTCTGCAGAAGTACAGGCCCTGCACTTTCTCCTTTCAACGCCTGGCTTTTAAGTAAAAGCCTTGATACACTGGAAGTGCGTATGGAAAGGCATTCGGATAATGCTGCCTTTCTTGCAGAGAAATTAAATAGCCATCCCCAAATAAGCTGGTTAAAGTATCCATTTCTGCCGAATCATCCACAATACTCCATTGCAAAAAAGCAAATGCGGAGCGGAGGCGGTATATTTTGTTTTGAATTAAAAGGTGGACTTGAAGCTGGAAGAAAATTTCTGGATAGCCTGCAAATGCTTTCAATGACCGCAAATCTTGGTGATACCCGCAGCATAGCCTCTCATCCTGCCAGCACTACACACGGAAAGCTTAGCGAAACAGAACGCCAGGAGGTGAATATCACTCCCGGCCTCATCCGCATTTCAGCAGGTTTAGAACACAGGGAAGATATATTGCAGGATATCCTACAGGCATTAAATGCGATAAATCTATAGATTTCGGGGCAATTAAAAAGCGGCCGTAAAGCCGCTTATCTACAGACGTTATAATAAGCATTAGCTTACTACGCCGTTTACTTCTTTTCTTATTCCCGCAACTCGTTCGGTGGCATCGTCATAGACGCCTTTTGCTTTGTCCTTCAAATCAGAAAAAAGTTCTTCTGCTTCTTCTTTATCTAAAAAATAATAAAGCGCACCAGCAACAGCGGCGCCGATTAACAGAGTAGCTATGATACCTTTCATAATAATGGTTTATTTATAATAGGCAATTGCTGTGCCAGCGGTTAAGAGGGTTATATTAAAAATAAAATTCGTTAGAAAGTAATTATAGATTGCCAGGGATAGGATTACGGGATTTTTGCGGCCAACTTTTATTAAGAGGCCCCTTAGGATAAGAATCACGTTTCCTCGTCCATTGCTTCCATCCCCAAAAAAATATGGTTAGTACCACAATGGCTCCTGCCAGCCATCTCCATAAAAATCTTTGTGGTATTTCAATTATACCTGACTGACCAACTAATACAGGCCCCGCCCAGTAATACGGCAGTTGTTTTTCTTTGCCCGAGATATTGATAAATTCTGTTTTTGCTTTTTGCAGGGCTACGTCTGCAGGAAGTCCTTTGACCAACCATTTATAAAAAAGCTCAGTAAGGCGATAGGACGATTCATTATCAACCTGCCATAAATTGGTGACCGAGGAAGGAATACCTAAAGCGGCAAACCCACGGTTAAAGCTAAATACTCCTTCACCCTGGTATAGTTTACCCGTTCCTGTTTCGCAAGCCGATAAAACAATCAGGCTGGTCGCAGGTTTATTTTCGTAGACAAGGTCGGACAGCAATAAAGCTGAATCTCTAAAATAGATGGTGGGCTCGCCATTGTACCCGCTATCGGTGGCATGAGTATACAATTGTACGATCTTATGTTTATAAAATTCTTTCAGAAAATTATTTCTTGAAGCGTCTTCAGCTACCAGGTTGTTCTCATCACTAAACCAATTGTGTAATCGCCGCAGAGAATGGTCGCTTCCTGATAATGATGGCAACCCAAGCCTGGATGCGTATTGCACCGGGGCTATGCCCATAAACAGGGAAGAGCGGGGAACCGAAGCGTTGGAAAACTGATTGGTAAGGTACCGTGCAGAATAAGTATAACTTACTGCATAATCAGTAATAAAATATGAAATTGGTTGTGCTGCATGGCTCGTTACCAGCGCCTCGAAAGGGAAGTATTGTCCATCAAGTGAAACGACGATGCGACCCTTTGGTAAATCCACATTTTGAAAGAGGAGTTGATAAAACTGGCTGGAAGTTTCTATAAAGCCATAAAAATTTTTATTCAATAAGGCAGAATTAGAAATGTAGTTGACATACAAATGAGATAAGCTGTCAAATTTTATTTTATTTATTTTTTTTAGCTCAATGCCTGCACTCCTAATGAACAGTGCATAAACTGCACCATCGCCTGCAAAAAGTTCTATCAATGCCTGGTGATCATTCAAAACTTTATTTCGAACCTCTTGTAGCGATACAAAGTTTTCATCCAAAAAGTTCTGGTAATAAAGTGGATTGTTTGTTCTGATTGCTTGTTCCGTTCGATCGAGTTGCTGTTTCTTGTCAAAAAGTTCAGTTTGTAATTGGGCATAACGGGGTGAAGATTTCAACGTATTAGCAAATTCTCTTTCCAAGAGAACTATTTTCTTTTTAAGTTGCGTTTGTTGAAGTATATCATTTCTGCCCTGCCATCGCTGTTCACTTAACTGGTCTGATAACAGGATGGCCCTGCTTTTTTCAAAAAAATAAAAGGCATCTTTAGTGTTTGCACTTAGATGGCAGGCCTCAATAGCATTTTCATATAACCTGCGACTATCACCCCTCCAGAAAAGCTTCGATTGCGGATCTTTTTGTTCTATTCTTAGCCGATCAAGAAACTGGTCTGTTACTTTAAAGACGCCAATTGCATTTTCAAGTGCAACTTTCTGATTAGTGCTTTTATATTGATTGAGGAAAGCATTTCCTTTATCCAATAATAAACGTGTGAGATAATGTATTTTTTTATACCCGAATATTTCTTCAGACGAATTCTTTAAAATGGTTTTTTCATCTACCCCCGGTTTTACCTGGTTAAAAGCAAGTTGGAAAAAATGGAAGGCGGAATCATACTGTTGCTTCTGAACATATACGTTGGCTATTTTGGTAAAAATGTCCAGTGTTTCAAATGCGTCTGCCGTAGCAAGAGATTGGTCTTTATTAATTAGAGCCACGGCTTTTTTGTAATAGGCCATTGCTTCCGCAGTATTATTATAATGGCTGAAATAGATTTGGTAACCGATGTCTTTTAAGGTTTGCCTGCAATTAAAATAATACCCTGCTTTCAAGTCATATTTCAAAGCCTGGTTATAAAATGCTAACGCTTTTTCATAGTCTCCTTTATTTACCTGCACTTCCGCCAGTTGTGAAAAAGTAGTACCTAAATAATTTAAAAGGCCTGCTTTTTTATATTCTGTAATCTTGTTAGCGAGAAGTTCCTCTGCCTGCACAAACTTTTTCAGTTTCATCAATGCAATTACCTGCCAACCAAAACTGCTGGAAACGTAGGTTTCGGCTACTTTTTGTTCAGCTGCTGTGTTATTAAGTGCATATTGCCGCGCCAGCGCCTGGCACCGGGAAGCATAATCAATGCATCTTTGATAGTCTCCTACGTCAAAAAAATGCTCTAAAAAAGTATAAACGGCCATAAGAGACGCTCTGTCAGCATAATTTAAACGCATGGCAATTGTAGCACAACTGTCCAGCGCTTTCATTTTTTCAGAATAATTTCCCAGCGAGTCATAGGCAAGCGACAACCAGTAATAAATTCCCGGTAACGTTTTGACATTTACCGATGGCTTATCCGCGTTGGTTGTAATGATGTGAATGGCTTGCTTGCGATAGCGTACAGCCTCCAAGTAATTACCTTTTTGATTGTAGAGCCCGCCCATCAGCATCATCAATGATGCGTGTGTAGAATCATTTCGGTATGGGCAGCCATTGATTTTTGCAAGATAGCTTTCCAGCTCCGCAAGCTTTTCGGTTGTAGATATGGTTGACGTTTCTCGTAAATAGGCCATACGCTTACGCAAAACGTCCCTCGGGGGACACTGGCTTTTTGCAGAGGATGCAATAAAGAGCATCAACGTGCCTAACAAAATGACGATCTGTCCCCGCATGCTTTTAGTTTTGTTGAAATTGTATCATCAAAGATCATCATTGCTGATGCCATTTCTTTTGTTTTAATCAGAAAAGATTAGACTGTCATGTCAGATTGCAAACGCTCTTTCTTTGGTAACTAGGTGGCCCTTGAAGTAAGTGGTTAATAATTTTTTTTAAGTCGGGCATAAAGCCGATCTTATCTACTGCGTGGCCATTTACCGAATGGGTGCCGAAAAACTCACTGCTTAATATCTTTCGCATTTCCGCAGGACTCAGCCTTCTATTGTAGTTGGCTTCAGAAATACTTTGAATAGATATTGCAGTGCCGGTGATGATGGCTGAAGCACTGGACGTGCCACTAAACTTTTTGGTGTATGTATTGATTGCTGCTCCTGATGAATTTGGAAAGGCTCCTGCCGTATTTACATTTTCGCCCCAGGCATAACAGTCAATGCGACTTCCATAATTTGAAGAGGAAATCTTCTTATGCGGCACGGCGCTGGTAGCAGCAGCAACGATAACGGCGCCAGAATCCCTAAAATCCGCGCTTAAGCGATTAAGCAAAGCTTTGCCATTTGTAGATGTAAATGCATCAAGGTCGTTGTTTCCGTTACCACCTGGCTCAATTACGATGATACCAAGAGCGGTGGCAAGGCGAATCAGGTCGAAGTTTGCATTATAAATCTCAACCGGACATGATTTTTTTGACGTGGCATCATAAGCCTGTGTTTGGAGCAACAATATATCTCCAAAGCAAAGATTAGTAATGGCTGCGAGCATGGCATCGGCTGTATTAAACTTACCATCAGGCCTCCATTGTGATATGATATAACCATTTGCGTTTGGGGTGATTCCTGCTCCGCCCACTTCATTATCCTTCATCTTAATAATACCTAACACAGCGGTGCCATGGTCTCTAAAAGAAGAATGATTGATGCCGGAAGAAGTCAGAGTGTTGACAAAAACATTTTCATGATTTTCTATCCAGCCTTGCTCTATATCAATAAACTTTACATTTCCAGCGCCATCTCCGCCTTTAAACTTGCAGGCATATGTTGCATCGATTCCGGAAGGAGCTGCATCAAAATGATTCTGGCCAATACTGCATGCACTCCGGGTTTTTTCTGCTGAAGGAGGAAAAACAGGATTTATTTCCATATAGGCCGCATCAACAGTTTCTAGCCCAACAAGCGATTCAAGTGCGTGTTGTGCTTCTGTTTTTGTAGCAAAATCAATTACATAGTAATTTAAGAAGTTGGGAGGCTTATAGTTTTCATCTCTTGCGTTTGCTTTAAATACCAGTTCGATAATTTGTTCAGGGCCAATAGATGTAAATAATTTCTGGATGCAAAACCCAGGAAGCAGTTTATTAAGATCTGTGTGTTGACTTGAGTTCGTGTTTGAAAAAACATAATCACCTCCATTGGTTAAATGAAGGTGATCAGCAAATTTTATAACTATCCTGTATGTAAGGTTTAAATCGTTTGACTTATTTCCTATTATCGTGCTTTTCATAGTTCCATCTTTTCAATAAGAAAGGCAGTTTTTATCAACTGTTTCCCGTTTGAAAACTAGAGACCTGAAGGCGGCGGTGGTGGTATGGGTACAGGGGGATCGGATAACGCCTGTGCTGTAGTTGAGTAGGTCAGTTTGGATGTAAGTTCAAGATTGGTTGCATGAAGCAAAGGATAAAGGTAAACCTCGGCCGTCTTATCAGAATTTACCCATTTTATTTCCACTTTATGCATGGGGTCGCCATTATCAAGGCTTACTTTGTCCACATATATATCATGATAAGCAACCCACCCCTCACAAAAGCCTTCATAAATCTTTCTTTGTTTTCCATTTAATGGATGATCGAATTGAATAACGAACCACAAATTCGGGTCCTGAGGTCCGTTGCCGTTGCCTGCTTCTTTCATAAATAAAAGTTTAATGGTGATAAAATAGAGTTACCATTTTTTCAGCCACTGTTCTGCAATTTCTTTTCCTTCTAAATCTTCACTCACCACTTGTTCTAGTAGTTGTTTGGCTGTTTGTTTATCGTCGGGCAGATTTCTTTTTAAAAGGGTAGTAGCCTGTAAAAAAGCGCCTGGATTAGCATAAAGGCCGGGTTGGTCTTTCAGAAGTTTGAAGTAGTGTAAGGCTTTATCGTAGTGTTGGACACGAAGTGCAGCAATACCTGCATATTTTTTTGCAGCGAAATCGGTACTATCTAAGTTAGCCAATTTTTCAAACTGCTGCAAAGCTTCTTTTAGATTGCCATCATTATATAATCGCAGTCCTGCCTGGAGTTCATTTTCCCTCGTTCCCATAGTTACGCCCAGGGTCCGTAAGTTTCCAGTTATATATTGTTGGGCCATTTGTTGCGGAGAAGGCGCTTTTACAAAAAGAAACCAGGATAAGATAAGGCCACCTATGATGGCTGCAGCGGCGGCATAAGGCCATAATTTGTATACTATTGTTTTCTTTTGTGTTTCCGCTGAACCGCTTTGCAGATACACTTGCCTGAATCTTCTTTTTTTATCGTCGGCTGACTGGTTGCTGATTGCCTTCTTCGTTGCCAGGTAAAATGCCAGGTCCTCTGCGAAGAGAACATCTCCTTCAATTCTCCTTTCAAACTCTTTCACTTGTTCCGGAGTTGGTGTTCCTGTAAAATACTGATCAATATATTCCATGTTATCTTGCATAATTAAAGACGTTCTTCATTTTTATACAGTTTTTTCAATTTTTCCAGACATCGCAACCGGCTTGTCTTGGCTACATCAGGCGTTTTATAGTTTAATAACACAGCAATTTCTTTGTCACTAAATCCTTCTGCCCATTGCTGTAGCATTTGCCGGCAGTCATCTCCTAATTGATTCAGCTTTTGTTTTAATATGTCAAAGTCTGTTTTATCAACCAGCTTTTGTACAATTGATTTTACAGAATCCGAGAAATTCAAGCCTTCAATATCAATTGTCCGGTGAATACTATTTTTATTAGTCGTCTTTTTTCGAAGAAGGTCAACAATTCTGTTATGAAATATTTGGTAGAGCCAGGTTTTTAAAGAGGCTTTGCCCTGGTAAGAGCCGTTTACAATTTTTTCAAGTCCTGATAAAATGGTGTCAGCATAGGCATCAAACGCTTCTTCCTGTGGCAAAGAATATTTGTGCATAGCCTCATTTATAAAATAGGCATAGCGGTTAAATAAGCGCTCTTCTGCTTTTATTTTTTCAATACCCCCTTTATGTAAGCTGCTTATTATTTCCTGGTCAGTGCTATTAAAAAACGATCCCGCAAAATTCACTGTTGGTCTTTGTTTGTAAATTACTAAAATAAGGATGAAAAAAATTAAGACAAGTTGTTTCCTTTTTGTTTGTTATTACGATCAATAGTGCAATGATGCATTTTAAGTCCCGCATCTAAGTCCATCCTTCATAAATCTTCCTGATCCATCCCCGGTTCATTCTCTAATAAATACATATGAAAAAGACGTTTGCAATTTACCCGGCATTATTTATTCTTACTCCCGGCAGTGGAGACGCGATAATAGGAAATAGCAGGGAACAATTAATGGTAGGAAAGAGAAACTTTAAAGTGCAAGACAATTATTTTATCAATGGCGGCCCACAGATGTATTATGGCGATTGCCTGTTAAATGATGACCACACAATGATTACCATTTTGTTCAGACATCCGGTTGTTCAACATGAGTGTATCGATATACCGGAAACCCTCTTCACGAAACTGGAAACGGAAACCTTCAAAGGAAAAAATTACACCCTTACTTATATCAGTGTAATGAATTAATAAGCTTAAACCATATTACTCATAATTCAATTTTTTATCATGAAAAAGATTTCACTTTCTCAAACTGTATTGGTTGTTCTGTTTTTGTTGGGAACCACAGTCGCCTATTCACAAATAAGCGATAACACGACCGCTGCCGTTGATTTTTCTAAAACAATCAAAAAAGATTTTCGCGTTGCAGCAGCAGCAGCTGCTCCTAATGAAAAAGTTTTAAGTTCATTTAATACGCTGTTCAGTAATGCCCGCAACGTTATTTGGACTACTTATGGCAAAAATCTTCCTTATGTTTATTTTGAAACTCCTGAAAAAACACACAGGGCCGCTTTTGATAAAAACGCCAGGCTTGTTTACACCCTCAGCTATTACCACGAAGAGCAATTGCCCTATACTGTTTTATTCCAGGTGAAGGACGCCTACTATGGCAAAAGTATTTTTTCTGTAACCGAGGTAAATGTTAGTGACAAAACAGCTTACCTGATTATCCTGGAGGACAAAACAACCTGGAGGCATATAAAGGTTCTTGATGGAGAAATCACAGAGGAAAAGCTAATGATAAAAGGATGAGGGAGCAAACAACCTACTCATCAAATAAAATAATTCATCTTTCTCCCCATAGATATCTTAAGTGGGCCTTACCCCTCCCTCCCCGGGAGGGTTTTTTTATAGATTTGTCTTTTAAAATTATGATTGATACCTGCCCCTTTTAATTTTCTTTGCACTGAACAATGAGCAACTCGCTAGTAGCGTTCAGTTCAACTTCGCTGACAATAAAAAAGCCGTTTGAAATATGCATTCAAACGGCTT
>DAIQPL010000101.1:0-12988 GCA_036787395.1 Flavisolibacter sp.
TGCCGCATGTGTTCCAATATCGCCCATGCAACCACTCTTACCCGATTTTTTAGGATCCGTTCTCCAGGCAGCCTGAACATTGCCTTCACGTTCGGTGAGTTTACTTAACCATCCTTGCGGATATTCAACATAAATCTTCCTGATTTTCCCTAGCTGGCCATTTTGCACCATGGCTTTTGCGTGCTTAACCATTGGATAACCCGAGTAAGTGTGTGTCAGGCACAACATTAAACCCGTTTGCTCCAGTTTCTGTTTTAATTGTTTCGCCTCGTCCAAAGTAAACGTCATCGGCTTCTCAATCACTACGTGAAAGCCGTTGTCTAAAGCCATCATAGCCGGAGCAAAGTGAGCGAAGTTGGGCGTTACGATGGTAATGAAATCAATTCGTTTGTCTGCAGGCAATTCGCTTTCTTTTTTAATCATTTCATCATAGGTCAGATATATCCTGTCGGGAGACAGAAAAAGAGACCTGCCTGAATCTTCCGCTATTTCCGGGTTAATACTTAAAGCACCGCAGGCTAATTCAATTAAACCATCCATATTAAGGGCAATGCGGTGAATAGCGCCGATGAAAGCATCTTTACCGCCGCCTACCATGCCCATTCTTAATTTTCTCATAATGAATACCACTTGATTTTTACGAAATGCGTTTAACACCTCGACAGGTGAATTATTTTGTGTCAGTTGATTTTATTTTATCAGTTGATGATTCTTTTCAAAGCGTTGATAAATTTAAGAATGTATTGCATTCCGCATCGCTGAACTTTTAAATTAGAACAGGAATATTTTTTTTCATGTGTATTTTTTCTTGCAAAGAAATGTTTCCACGTTTTCAAAAAATAGTACATTTAGCACAGAGCTAACGAATGCGGACAAAACTCACTATTCATTTATTTCCATTTTGTTATCAAGGACGATTGCTACCCGCTCCTTCCTCCTTATTGTTATTTTTTAAAAATGATTATTCATGAAAATAACAATCCGGATCCAGTTATCCCTGATGATGTTTTTAAATTTTTTTGTTTGGGGAGCCTGGTACGTAACAATGGGAACACACTTAAGTAAGTCGTTACATGCTTCCGACACACAAAATGGATTGGCCTATGGTACGCAATCGCTCGGCGCTATCATTGCACCTTTTATTGTTGGTTTAATTGCAGATCGTTTTTTTTCGGCGCAACGGATACTCGGGGTCTTACATTTAATGGGTGCTGTATTAATGTATTTCCTTTCACAACAGGAAAGTTTTGAAGGCTTTTACCCACTGATTCTTTCTTACATGATTCTTTACATGCCCACGTTGGCACTGGTTAATTCAGTCTCTTTCCGGCAATTAACGGATACGGAAAAACAGTTTGCTACCCTGAGGGTTTGGGGTACTATTGGATGGATTGCAGCGGGATTAGTTATTGGCTGGTTAGACTGGGAACAAAAGAACACCTTATCAAATACTTTTAGTTTAGCGGCCATTGCCTCTCTGCTGTTAGGCATTTATTCTTTTTTTCTCCCTAATACACCACCTGCTTCTGCCGGCAAAAAAGTAACCATCAGTGATATAATAGGGCTGGAAGCTTTAAGCTTATTAAAGAAAAGAGATTTCCTTATTTTCTTTATCTCGTCTATGCTTATTTGTATTCCGCTTGCTTTTTACTACCAGGAAGCAAATAAGTTTTTAAATGAAATTAATTTAGAAAATGCAGCCGCTAAAATGACGCTTGGACAAGTATCCGAAACCTTGTTCCTGATTTTGATGCCGCTTTTCTTCCGCCGTTTTGGTATTAAAACAATGTTACTTATTGGAATGCTGGCATGGAGTATTCGCTATCTTGCATTTGGCTTTGGAGATGTAAACGGCGCTCGATTGTCACTCCTTTACCTGGGCATTATTCTTCATGGTATTTGTTATGATTTCTTTTTTGTAACCGGCCAGATTTACACAGATAAACGTGCGGGTCCGCGCATCAAATCTGCGGCACAGGGAATGATCACACTGGCTACTTATGGCGTAGGGATGTTGATTGGCTTTTGGATAGCGGGACAGGTTTCTGAAAATTATAAGACTGCAGACGGGCACGATTGGCAAAAGATATGGATGGTACCTGCTATTATTGCTGGCGTTGTAGTTGTTTTATTTATTGCCTTTTTTAAAGATAAAAGCCACCCCTCTGTAACAGAAGCACAAGTTGACAAGGGGCTGGCCGCTTCACCTGTCACCTAGAAAAATAAACATGTCAAAAAAAATAGAACGAAGAGAAGTTGTCAAAAAAATGTTGTTGGGAACAACGGCTATAGCTTTGGCACCGGCTGCCGCATTAGCCAGTTGCGGCAGTGCCAACCCTCAAAAAATGAAAGGAAACATTAACCATTCTGTCTGTTATTGGACCTATAATTTTATTTCTGTTGATGAGTTATGCCAGGCAGTAAAAGAAATAGGTTTCGCCGCAATAGATCTAGTCGGACCAAAAGACTGGGGAACTTTAAAAAAGCATAACGTTTATTCTTCCATGTGCAATGGCGCGGAGATCAGTTTAACAGAAGGATGGAATGACAAGCAGTATCATTCTACTTTAATTAAAAAATACACCGATCATATAAATCTGGTGGCAGATGCAGGCTATAAAAATTTAATTTGCTTTAGCGGTAACCGAAAGGCCATGGATGATGAAACTGGTTTAAAAAATTGTACGGAAGGACTGAAACAGATCATGTCCCTGGCCGAGAAAAAAGGTGTGATGGTACAAATGGAATTGCTAAACAGCAAGATCAATCACAAAGATTATATGTGCGATCATACGGCATGGGGTGTAGAATTATGCAAACGCCTTGGCTCTCCTAATTTTAAATTGCTCTATGATATTTATCATATGCAAATTGACGAAGGAGACGTGATACGAACCATACAGGATAATTTTCAATACCTTGGTCATTATCATACCGGTGGTGTACCGGGCAGGCATGAAATAGATGAAACACAGGAATTATATTATCCGGCTATTATTGAAGCTATCAAAAAAACTGGTTTTACGGATTATATAGCGCAGGAGTTTATTCCAACCGGCAAAGACAATAAAGCAAAAATCAGTGCCCTTAAAAAAGCAGTGCAAACCTGTGACGTATAAGCGGCGCAGATCATGCCATGACAAGTAGTAACAACAACTGTAAACAACGACTCACTATAACAGATAAATTTATTCTATGGCTGATAACACTTATGATGCGATTGTAGTAGGTTCAGGTATCAGTGGAGGCTGGGCTGCTAAAGAACTAACTGAAAAAGGTCTGAAGGTTTTATTGCTCGAACGGGGCCGCAATATTGAACATGTTAAGGATTACGTCAATTCAAACAAAGATATTTGGCAGTATCCTCACCGTGGCGGCAGAACCCAACAAATGGTCCAGGACTATCCGGTACTGAAAAGAGATTATCCACTAAATGAAGTAAACCTGGACTTCTGGGTGAAGGACAAGGAATGTCCTTATACCGAAGTAAAACGTTTTGACTGGTACAGGGGCTATCATGTTGGTGGCCGTTCACTTATGTGGGGCCGTCAAAGTTATCGATGGAGTGATCTGGATTTTGAGGCCAATGCCAAAGAAGGTATTGCCATTGACTGGCCCATCAGGTACAAAGAAATTGCTCCCTGGTATGACTATGCCGAAACGTTTGCAGGTATTAGTGGTTCGCAGGAAGGATTACCTCAATTACCCGACGGCAAGTTTATGCCCCCGATGGAGATGAATTGTGTTGAAAAGGATGTAGCGGCCAGGATCAAAGAAAAAATGAAGCGCTCCATGATCATTGGACGCACAGCCAATATTACGGTACCACACGAGGCACGAACCAATTGTCAATACAGAAATAAATGTTGGTTCGGCTGTCCCTTTGGTGGTTATTTTAGTACGCAGTCTGCAACGCTACCTGCTGCTATGAAAACGGGCAACCTTACGTTGCGCCCCTTTTCCATTGCAAAGGAGATTATTTACGACAAAGACACTAAAAAAGCAAAAGGGGTAAGAATATTAGATGCGGAAGACAACAAAACCTACGATTACTTTTCTAGAATTGTTTTTGTCAACGCATCTGCCTTAAATTCTGCCTGGCTTTTAATGAATTCTGCCACTGATGTTTGGCCTGATGGGTTGGGCAGTAGTAGCGGAGAATTAGGATATAATTTAATGGATCATCATTTCCGTTGTGGTGCCTCTGGTACCGTGGACGGTTACGATGACAAGTATTACTATGGTAAAAGACCAAATGGAATTTACTTAGTACGGTACAGAAACCTCGATGGCGAAAAACGTGACTACGTACGTGGCTTTGGCTACCAGGGGGCTGCCAGCCGTTCGGGTTGGAGCAGGGAAGTAGCCGAAATGAATATCGGGGGTGAGTTTAAAGATGCGTTATCTGAACCCGGTCCCTGGACAATGGGAATAACAGCTTTTGGTGAAACCTTGCCTTATCATGAAAACAAAATAAGCCTTGATAAAAGCAAAAAAGATAAATGGGGACTACCAGTATTAGCCATTGATGCTGAAATTAAAGACAATGAAAAAAAGATGCGGGTAGACATGGTGAACGATGCTAAAGAAATGTTGGAAATAGCAGGCTTAAAAAATGTAAAACCTTTTGATAACGATTACTACCTGGGCATGGGCATTCATGAAATGGGAACGGCAAGAATGGGAAAAGACCCAAAAACATCTGTGTTGAACGAGTGGAACCAGGTATGGGATGCTAAAAATGTTTTTATCACCGATGGCGCCTGTATGGCGTCTGCTTCCTGCGTTAATCCATCGCTGACATACATGGCTCTTACAGCAAGGGCTTGTGATTTTGCCGTAAAAGAGCTTGGTAAACGAAACGTATAAATATTTTTTATGTCTGAAAAAAACAATATGCCAGAAAACCCGAATTCAAGAAGAGAATTCATAAAAAATACAGCCATAACCAGTGCAGGTTTTTTTATTGTTCCGCGGTTTGTATTGGGTGGTAAAGGTTTCATAGCACCGAGTGACCGCTTAACCATTGCCAGCGTTGGTGTTGGCGGAAAAGGAGAAAGCGATATAGCCAATTTTTTCAAAAGCGGCAAAGCGGATATCGCATTCCTGTGTGATGTGGATGATAGAAGGGCTGCTAAAACCGTCAATAATTTTCCCAAGGCAAAATACTACAAAGACTGGCGTGAAATGCTGGATAAGGAATCCAAAAGTTTCGATGCCGTTTCTGTATCAACGCCAGATCATAATCATGCCGCTCCAGCCCTGGCTGCAATGCAGTTAGGTAAACACGTGTATGTACAAAAGCCATTAACCCATGATATTTACGAAGCCAGGGTTCTCACAGACGCGGCACAGCACTATAAGGTAGTAACACAAATGGGCAACCAGGGAGCTTCCGGTGATGGCGTTCGGCAACTGATGGAATGGTATGATGCAGGTACCATAGGTGATGTACACACCGTTTATTGCTGGACAGACAGGCCGGTGTGGCCGCAAGGTATTCCATGGCCTGGACAAAAAGCAGAAGTGCCCAAAGGCCTGGACTGGGACCTTTGGTTGGGTACCGCTCCTTATAAAGATTATGTAGAAAAATTAGTTCCCTTTAACTGGCGGGGATGGTGGGATTATGGAACGGGTGCATTGGGCGATATGGGTTGCCATATAATAGAGCAGGCGTTCCGCGTATTGAATATCAGGTATGCATCAGATGTTCAGGCGAGTGTAGGAAGTGTGTATATAGATGAATTTAAGCGTGGCTATTTCCCTGAAAGTTGCCCGCCGTCAAGCCATGTTGTACTGACTTTCCCAAAAACAGACAAAACCAAAGGTCCGGTAACATTGCATTGGATGGATGGAGGTATTCAACCCGAACGTCCGGCTGAATTAGGTGCTAATGAAATGTTTGGTGATGGCGGTAACGGAACTCTATTTATTGGCACGAAAGGCAAAATGATGTGCAGTACTTATGGAGCTAACCCACGGTTACTTCCCACATCCAAAACCAAAGAAGTAAAAGTGAAACAGAAGTTCGCAAGAGTACCAAATGGAGCAGACGGCCACTATGCACAATGGGTGGAAGCCAGTATAGCCGGTTACGGTAAAAACGAATTAAGTTCACCTTTTGAAATTGCAGGCCCATTAACAGAGTCTTTATTGATGGCTAATCTTGCCATCCGGGCCAGTGATATTCGTACGCCAAAAACGACAGGTAATGGATTTAATTATCCGGGCCGTTATATTAAGCTTCTTTGGGATAATGATAAGATGAAAGTGACCAATTTTGACGATGTTAATCAATTTGTAAGAAGACAATACAGGCAAGGATATAGTTTGAAAGTATAATTAACTGACCTGGTCTGTTAAACATCAATTCACTAAAACATTATAAACAACTAAACTTACTAAATATGGAACGCAGGGAAGCTGTAAAATATATAAGCATTTTGCTTGGAGGCACACTTGTTGGAGCAGAGGCATTTCTGTCGGGCTGTAAAAGCAATACGGTTAAACCGGGCGAATGGTCCGCGGAGGACATAGCTTATTTAAATGAAGTAGGAGAAACCATTCTTCCCCAAACTTCTACACCTGGTGCCAAGGCGGCCAATGTTGGACAGTTTATGACCGTAATGGTTAATGACTGCTATGAGGAAGGAGACCAAAAAGCCTTTAGGGAAGGAATGGATAAACTGAACCAGCAGAGTACTAAAACGTATAACAAGTCCTTTATGAATATTTCTGCTGACCAAAGAAAAGAACTCGTTATTTCCTTAGATAAAGAAGCCAAGGACTATCAGAAGAAAGTATCTGATTTCAACAAAGGAGAAAGCCAAAAAGAAAAAGAAGAAATAGCCAAAGGCAACAATGACTATAAAAAACAAAGGATGTCGCCTCATTACTTCTCCCTCATGAAGCAACTGACCCTGCTTGGTTATTTTACATCCGAAGTAGGAGCTACAAAGGCCCTGCGCTATGTGCCTGTACCAGGCAGATATGATGGGTGCCTTCCTTATAAAAAAGGTGATAAAGCGTTTGCGTAAATAGTTAAATCAAACTTATGCAGTATCAACGTCGAGAATTTTTAAAAACAACTGCCCTCCTTGGATCTGGAGTTGCTTTAAGCCAGCTCAATGGTTTATTAGGTTGCAAAACAGCAGCGGCCAACGGAGCCATTCATGAAAATTTCGGATTACAACTGTATACCCTACGTGATGTTTTGCCACAAGACCCCAAAGGTGTACTTACTAAAGTGGCTTCATATGGTTACAAACAAATAGAAAGCTATGAAGGAGAAAAAGGCATATTCTGGGGTATGAAGAATACGGAGTTTAAAAAACTAATGGATGATCTTGGAATGAAGATTGTCTCCAGCCATTGTGATATTAATAAAGACTTTGAACGAAAGGCCGAAGAAGCAAGCGCAATCGGAATGCAATATCTACTTTGCCCTTACCTGGGTCCACAAAAAAAACTGGATGATTTCAAAAGATTTGCTGATACTTTTAACCAACGTGGCGAAACCTGTAAAAAACACGGGCTAAAGTTTGCCTATCATAATCACGATTATAGTTTTGTTCCGCTGGAAGGCCAAATGCCCCAGGATGTGATGATGCAGAACACAGAAAAGAACCTGGTAGACTATGAAATGGATATATATTGGGTAGTGACTGCTGGCCAAGACCCCATAACATGGCTTAATAAATACCCTGGCCGGTTTACGCTGGGCCACGTAAAAGACAGGAAGAAAGGTGCCGCCTCCACAGATAAAGATGCTTCTACTATTGTTGGCACAGGACAAATTAATTATAAAGAAATTCTCAAAACGGCCGAACAGAAAGGGATGAAATATTTCATTATTGAACAGGAAGCCTATGACAATACAACGCCATTAGATGCCGCAAAAGCAGATGCAGATTACATGAAGAACGTTAGGATCTGACCTATTTTTTTGTTGAGTCTTTTAAATGACTTGAATCAGGCGTCTTATTACTATTATCTACTGAAACACTGTTTGTGGTATCAGGAATATTACCATTTACATTTTCTACCGGCGTTGCTGTAGTACCAGCGCTTTCATCTGTGGTTGTTGTTCCATCAGAACAAGAAATTAAGCAGACGAACAAAAGACAGGGCAATATATTTTTCATAATTCTTTTTTGATTTTTAAATCATTTCAAAATTTACGCCACCAATTATCGGCTACGCTTTCTTTTCAGTGACTGGATGCTCATGTGGAAAATACGGTATAAGCAGATTTTTTTTAAATGTTGATAAATTGGATCAATGCCCAAAAGTAAGCCTGATCAATAACGATCAGCCATGTGAATAAACCAGCTTCAGCAGTAATTCAACTGTCACCTGTTCTTCATAATGTATAAGCAACATATCTTGAATACATAAACCTTATTAAAACATTGATCCAATACTAGGAATAACTGACTAGCCACCAATATCTGAAAACCTTAGAGGCTTCTGAAATCTTCAGAGGCCTTTTTTTTTGGAACAATATTCGATTAAGTAGTTCCTATCGGGTATGTCCAAACAAGAAACCTACCGCTATGACAAATCAGAACAAAATTGAAATATATAAAGAACTACAAAAAGAGCTTGAAGACCGGAAAAAAAAGCAGGTTTATTTCGCCCAGGATTATATAAATATTGAGTATGATATTGCCAACGATTGGCTCTATGCTGACTGGATGGGTTATCAAACGGAAGACACCATTAGAGAAGGCTGTACCAAAATGCTGGAGGCTTTAACCAAGTTTAATCTTACTAAGGTGCTAAACGACAATACACACGTATTAGGCATCTGGACGCCTGCAGCACAATGGCTCGGTACTGTATGGTTCCCGCAAATGAAGCAGGCAGGATTGAAGCAATTTGCCTGGATTTATTCTCCCAGTGCCTTAAGCCAGTTTTCTACTAATGAAACCTTAAAGGAAACTGATGACCGAAGCCTTATCCAAACATTTTATAATGCCGAAGATGCTAAAAAGTGGCTTAAAGAATCGGAATGATTCTAACCGTGTCGCGGTATAACAATTCCTTTTAACCTTCTATATATCTCTGTAGCATATTCGTCCGTCATGCCACTTAGAAAATCGAGGGCACTCATTACCCTTTCATATTTAGAGGCAGTCTGTTCAAATTCTGTAAACTGGTAGGGAAACAATTTTAAAATCTTTTCTTCTTTATGTGATGGCTTTTCTTTAAGAAGCGCCGGGATAAATAATTGTAGCAATTCCGACATGACATTGTATCCGGCAATTTCAATTTGTATTACCGTATCATGTCCATAAATCTTTTGAACAGAAATATTCTGGATCTCCGTCAAAGCTCCTGAACGGTTCTCTATGTTGTCTATCAAACTATCATTAAAGCAACCTTTCAATATGGAATCCTTGTTATCACAAAAAACATCTACAGCTTCATTAGTTAAAAGATTAATGACCTTCGCCCGGATGAAAGCAATTGCCTCATTTGTATCTCTTATATCATTATAATATCCTAGTATCTTTTGCGTCTCCTCTCCTTTCCGGTTAATCTTTTTAATTAACTGTACAAATGACTCCACTACTTCTTGCTTTTGTAATATGCCTAACCGGTGTGCATCCTCCATATCTACAATACTGTAACAAATATCATCGGCTGCTTCTACCAGGTATACAAAAGGGTGGCGTTTATAACTAAGAGGTTCAACATTTTCTTTAATCATTCCAAGGTCCTCTGCAATTTTCTCAACGGTCTGTTTTTCTGTTTGAAAAAAACCATATTTCTTTCGGTGCTTGAACGCTTTGTTGACAGCCGTTGATTCACAGGGATATTTTAATATAGAAGCTATAGTAGTATATGTTAACCCAAAACCGCCCCGAAAACGGCCCCGGAAACTATGAGTCAAAACCCTGATGGCATTGGCATTCCCTTCAAAAGAGGTAAGATCCTTCCATTGTTTTTCAGTAAAAAAAGATTGCAGTTCCTGCCCATCAACTTTGCTAAATGCGTTTTCAACAAAATAAGCAGAAATTGCTTTCTCACCTGAATGTCCAAACGCAGGGTTTCCAATGTCGTGCGCCAAACAAGCAGCTGCAATTACATTAGCTAATTCGTAACGGTAAAACTCATACGCTTCTTCATTTTTTGATTTATAAGCGGAACTGATTCTTTCGCCGATCATCTTCCCTAACGAACGGCCAACACTCGCTACTTCAAGCGAATGCGTCAATCGATTATGTACAAAAGCAGTTCCTGGCAAAGGAAATACCTGGGTTTTATTTTGAAGCCTTCGGAAAGCAGAGGAAAAAATCAAGCGGTCAAAATCACGTTGAAAGCCCGACCGTGGGCCAGAAGGAATTTTATCAGACCCCACCCTTTTTTCTGTGAATATATTTTCGAATAGCATGAACACATTTGAGTAAAGGCATAAATGTAACGCAAAATGGACAGCGGCTTATAGTGACTAAGGAAGATCTAGGAAGGGTCTGCTTTTTGCACTTACCAATCGAAGATGAATTTTTAGTTATGGCAAAGAAACAAAATGAATGTCCGGTGCCTAATGGCACATTGATTATCATTGGCGGGAAAGAAAATAAAGGTGAAGATGGTATAGAAAACCGGGAAAAGCCAGACGATTTTTTTCCATTGGAAATATTGAAAAGGTTTGTTGAGTTAACACACAAAGAAGAGCCAATTGTTGAGGTGATAACTACTGCAAGCAGTGAAGGCGAACAAACCTTTGACGAATACAAAAAACTGTTTAAAGAATTGGGTGTGAACAAGGTTGGTCATATTCACCATTTTTCAAGGAAGGAAGCTATGGGGAATGACCTGGTAGACAGGGTTAAAAAAGCGCATGGTTTTTTTATCTCGGGTGGTGATCAGCTAAAGCTCACTTCTATTTATGGAGGCACTCCATTTCTTACAGCGCTAAAGGAGCGATATATAAATGACAAGATAGTTATCGCGGGTACAAGTGCCGGCGCCATGGCCCTGTCCACGCCAATGATTTTTGCAGGAAGCAAAGAAGTAGAAGAATTAGCGGGCGAAATAAAAATTACGACAGGCCTTGAGTTTATGAAAGATGTATGTATTGATACGCATTTTGTAAACAGGGGAAGGTTTGTGCGCATGGCACAGGTAGTGGTCACCAATCCAACTTCTATAGGGATTGGAATTGAAGAAGATACAGCTATTGTAGTCCGGGAAGGTAACGAAGCAGAAGTAATTGGATCAGGTCTGATTATCATTATTGATGGCCTTCATATTGCGGAATCTAATATTGTTAACATAAGCGAGAAAAAAACATTAACCATCAAAAACCTGAGAGTTCACATTTTAGGCTGTGGCGAAAAATATAGTGTGCCACAGGCCAACCCGCCGCATAAGTAGTTACAAGGTCCTTTATTTGAAAGTATACACTACTCCTGGCATAATACGACCAAAATTGTATTGAAGATTGAAGCTGACATTCGCTTTTTTTTGATTAGGCGCTTTTAATCTTGCGTACCTGTGATAATTTCTTGATACCTGTCGGCCACTCAAATAGCCAAGTCCTGCTCCAACCAATACATCTGTTGCCCAGTGTTTGTTTTCAGTAATACGGCTAATACCTATTAAAGAGGCCGCACTGTAAGCAAGTATGGGAATGAGAGGCTGGTTTTTATATTCGGTAGCGAATACTGTTGCCGCCGCAAAGGCTACAGTTGTATGGCCAGACGGAAACGAGCTGCTAATAGTTTTGCCGTTATATTCCCTTCCTGCTGTTGAAAAGGGGCCGTGAAACGTAGATCTGGCTGCAATAGAATCAGTTCCATAATAATTTGGTCTCTGCCGGCCGGTTATAAACTTTAATATGCTTTCTGCAACGGCTCCCGTTATGTAAGCCTGTGTTGCCAGTAGCGTGGTGGTTTTAACTTTTTCATTTCTGGCAATAAATCCATAAGCCCCCAGCACAGCTAAGGTGTAGCCTTCGTAAGGTCCGCCGAAGTTTGTTACAAATCCACTTACGTTTCTAACTGTAATACTGCTATTCCTGATCTTAAGTCCTTCTTTTTGAACAGCTACATCCGCAAAAGACAAGGCACCTACGGCCAAAGCAAACATTCCCACCTGCTTCCAGCTCTTGGCACTTGTATGGAAAGGACCGGTAACTTGTTGTTTTAAGTTGCTGCCTAACAAAATAAAATAGGTAGGAAAATTGATCTTTGTAGTCTCGTTATATGTTCCAGGACTGATGTTAATATTCTGTTTGCTACTATCGGTTTTGTTACTCAGACTATCCAGCTTTTTAATAAGGGTATCGGTTTTTTGAGAAAGGCCCGCTAAAGACATCGACATACATAGAATTAAAAATCCTGACCTGTACTTCATAAGTAAGAATTAAAATTAAAACCTGTCATTTGTTATAATAGCTTGCTATAGAACGTAGGTTACAAATACATATTTTGTACCAATACAATGAACCCAATAAAGCCCTACATTTCCACAATACTAACCTATCCCTTGGCGCAATTGTTGAATTAGCTTACAAATACTCATCATTGAGAAATTATTCTTAACCTTAAACATTTTTATATGAAAAATGTATTGAAACCCTTGAATTTGAAAATGTTCTTTACCCTTCTGGTTTTTAATTGTTTACAAATCGTTTTGTGGGCACAGGATGAAACCGGCTCTACTTCTACAAAAAAAGTAGATGTTTCTGTGGAAAGCACAAATTGGTATACTTCCCCATGGGTGTGGGTAGTAGGTGCTGCCATCTTCATTCTTTTATTGGTAGCACTTTTAGGAGGTGGCAGAAGCAGGGCTGGAGATAGCGCTTCCGATAGAGTTACTATTACAAAAACGGTAGAAAGAGATACTGACGTGTGATCATAAGACAATAAATAATAAAGCCACCCTGTTAATCAGGATGGCTTTTGGTGCATTAGCACCTCTCAGATATTTTGATGGAGTAACCCGGTTAGGCGATACCAACCGAAGGTTCCCATGA
>DAIQPL010000351.1:0-4179 GCA_036787395.1 Flavisolibacter sp.
ACAAGACCTAAATATTGTTTCTGCGTTTGAAGCATTAGGACAAAAAATACCTGGTACCATCACTGCAGAAGATTTTAAATGCGTAGTGAAAGCTTCTTGTCCAGGTGCGGGGGCGTGTGGTGGCATGTATACTGCCAACACAATGGCCGCGGCTATTGAGGCTCTCGGTATGAGTCTTCCTTATTCTTCTTCTAATCCTGCAATCAGTGAAGAAAAAAAGAAAGAATGCCTGGAGGCAGGAAAAGCGATCCGAAATTTATTAGAGAAAGATATAACACCAAAGGACATCATGACACGCAAAGCATTTGAAAATGCTATAACCGTGATCATGGCTTTGGGCGGCTCTACTAACGCTGTTCTGCACCTGATTGCCATGGCAAAAAGCGTGGATGTGGCATTAACACAGGATGATTTTCAAACTATCAGCAATAAAGTTCCCGTGCTGGCCGATTTCAAACCTAGTGGGAAATATTTAATGCAGGACCTTCATCAGCATGGTGGCATTCCTGCTGTCATGAAGTATTTGTTAGCGCAAGGTTTCTTACATGGAGATTGTTTGACAGTAACAGGCAAAACAGTAGCTGAAAATTTAGCTGTTGTTCCCGACCTGGATTTTGACACGCAAAAGATTATTCATTCAATAAATGATCCTATGAAAGCAACAGGGCATTTACAAATACTTTATGGCAATCTTGCTGAAGGTGGAAGTGTTGCTAAGATCAGCGGGAAAGAAGGAGAACGTTTTGAAGGCCCCGCAAGAGTATTTGATGGAGAGTTTGAATTAATCAATGGAATCAATTCAGGTAAAATAAAAGCCGGTGATGTAGTTGTTATAAGATACGTAGGTCCCAAAGGCGGTCCCGGTATGCCTGAAATGCTGAAGCCCACCTCAGCTATCATTGGTGCAGGCCTGGGAAAGTCTGTTGCCCTTATAACTGATGGAAGATTCAGTGGAGGCACGCACGGATTTGTTGTTGGTCATATTACACCTGAAGCTTTTGATGGTGGAACTATTGCTTTGGTACGGGATAATGATATAATAGAACTTGACGCTTCTCAAAACACGATTACCCTTAAAATAGCAGAAGACGAATTGGAAAAACGAAAATCAGGGTGGAAGCAGCCTGCCTTAAAAGCACAAAAAGGAATCCTTTTTAAATATGCGCAGTGTGTAAAAGATGCAAGTGAAGGTTGTGTAACTGATGAAGCTCCATCAAAGGTTTCTCCAAAAGGAAAGCCCATTAGTACTAAACCCTTAGTTGGTGAGAATGACAGAGTAAAAACTCTTCAGAGTTGAAAATAAAGAATTGATAGTATTAAACGAATGATCAATAAATAAAAGTAAATGCTTACTGAAACGATTAATAAGACTTCGGAAAAAAAGAATCTTTCAAGTGCCCCTTTGGTGGGCAAGGTCTCCGGTTCTATTGCCGTATTGGAAGCTTTTATAGCCGAAGGCGTTGATACCATCTTTGGCTATCCCGGTGGTGCTATCATGCCTATTTATGATGCTTTGTACGATTACAACGACCGGTTGAAACACATACTTGTCCGTCATGAACAAGGCGCCATACACGCAGCACAAGGTTATGCACGAACTTCAGGTGACGTAGGTGTAGTGTTTGCTACAAGCGGACCGGGAGCCACCAACTTAGTTACTGGTTTAGCCGATGCATTAATTGACAGCACACCTGTGGTATGTATCACCGGGCAGGTGTTTGCACATTTGCTGGGCACCGATGCTTTCCAGGAAACGGATGTCATCAATATCACTACACCTATTACCAAATGGAATTACCAGGTTACTGATGCTACAGAAATCCCTTCGGTATTAGCCAAGGCATTTTACATAGCCAAAAGCGGAAGACCAGGACCTGTGTTGATTGACATAACCAAGAATGCACAGTTACAGTTGTTCGAATACAACGGTTACCAAAAATGTGACCATATCCGTAGTTATCGTCCCGCGCCTATTGTAAGAAAAGAATATGTAGAAGAAGCTGCAAAGCTTATTAACGCTGCAGAAAAGCCATTTATCATTTTTGGACAAGGAGTGATATTAGGTAAGGCAGAAAAAGAATTTAAAGCATTTATTGAAAAATCGGGAATACCCGCTGCATGGACCATACTTGGCATGAGTGCTATTCCTACTGATCACCCACAGGCTGTAGGCATGCTGGGTATGCATGGTAACTATGGACCGAATGTCTTAACGAACGAATGTGATGTACTCATTGCCGTTGGTATGCGATTCGATGACCGTGTTACAGGCCGCCTTGATAAATATGCCAAACAAGCAAAAGTTATCCACCTGGATATTGATCCCGCTGAAATAGATAAAAATGTAAAAGCAACAGTGCCTGTGTGGGGTGATTGTAAAGAGACTTTGCCTTTGCTTACCAGGTTCGTCGATCAAAAAGTTTATCCCCAATGGTTACAACGTTTCAAAGACTTTCAAAATAAAGAAGAAGAGAAAGTGATCCGTGAAGAATTAAATCCCTCCGTAGAAACACTAACTATGGGGGAAGTGATAAATGAATTGAATGATCTTACAAAAGGTGAGGCTGTTATTGTTACCGATGTTGGCCAGCATCAAATGGTAGCCTGCCGCTATGCAAAATTCAATCAATCAAAAAGTAATATTACCAGTGGTGGTTTGGGAACGATGGGTTTTGCACTTCCCGCTGCAATTGGCGCTAAATATGGCGCTCCTGACAGAACAGTGGTTGCCATCATTGGCGATGGTGGTTTTCAAATGACTTTGCAGGAGTTAGGTACCATTATGCAATTCAAGCCCAATGTAAAGATCCTGATCCTGAATAATAATTTTTTGGGAATGGTGCGCCAGTGGCAACAATTGTTTCATGAAAAAAGGTATTCGTTTGTTGACATAACCAGCCCCGATTTTGTGCAGGTAGCCAAAGGCTTTGGTATTTCCGGAAAAAGCATTTCTAAAAGAGAAGAGATAAAAAATGCGCTGAAGGAAATGCTCGATCATGATGGCAGTTACTTGCTGGAAGTAATGGTAGGGAAAGAAAACAATGTATTTCCGATGGTGCCACAAGGACGTGGCGTTGCAGAGATTGTATTAAGTAAGGATGAAGTGTAACCTGTCTGTGGAATCGGGTTGGTGTTGACTAAATGAATCAGTTCTTTAAATAAATGAATACTTATGTTACCGGCAGAAGTGCTGCTGGCGTCTTCGTTGCGTCGCACTCTTCAACGTCCTGTAACAGGTTGAAAAATAAAAATGATTACCGAAATAGCTCTTTTAGAAATCAAGACAGGCGAATCAGGAATATTTGAAGAAGCATTTGATAAAGCACAAAAGATTATCTCTTCTATGAAGGGATATATACAACATGAATTGCAAAAGTGCTTAGAAAGACCGGATAAATATTTACTGATTGTTCGTTGGGAGACTTTAGAGGATCACACCATTGGCTTCAGGCAAAGTGAAGAATATAAAGAGTGGAAAAGAAGCCTGCATTCATTTTATGATCCGTTCCCGGTTGTTGAACATTATAAAACAATTTTTTAAAAGCATTATATGCATAAACAGGAATTTACCATTACCGTATATACTGAAAACCAGGTTGGCTTGCTCAACCGCATTGCCATTATCTTCTCCAGGAGAAAGATAAACATTGAAAGCCTGAATACGTCTCCTTCTGAAGTGGACAGTGTTCACCGCTTCACTATTGTTATCAACGAAGTGGAAGATGTGGTGCGTAAGCTTTGCCGCCAGATAGAAAAGCAGGTGGAAGTATTAAAAGCTTATTATAATACAATGGATGAAATAGTGTGGCAGGAGCTGGCCTTGTACAAAGTGTCTACAGATGAAATTGCTGAAAAAGTAAAAGTAGAAAGGCTTTTGAGACAGTATGGTGCAAGAGCTGTGGTGATACGAAAAGACTATACGGTTTTTGAAACAACAGGCCATCGCGAAGAGACAGATGCACTCGTAAAAGTATTAGAACCTTACGGTTTAATTGAATTTGTTCGAAGCGCCAGGGTAGCAATTATTAAAACCAGCACTGGTTTCCACGAAAAGCTGAAAGAGTTTGAACGGAGACAACCTGGTGAAGAAGCAGTGGAAAATGAATTTCTGGATAAAAAAGAAGAAGTGTTCTCGATGTAAACAATTCATAATTGCTGGTCATCATAAGTAAGTATGAA
>DAIQPL010000352.1:0-4171 GCA_036787395.1 Flavisolibacter sp.
AAGCCCTTCTTTCCCAGCCTGTTGATTTTTGTAACTCAAAAAACGCTACAATGCAATGCAAAAAACGCTACTCGATTCAACGAGGCTGCAACCAAAGCTTAATATCAGTAATGGAGCTGGCGCCTATAAAAAAGCACCGCTTTTGCAGTGCTCCCAAATAAATGTTTAAGTCTATTAACTATAGCTTTACTTCGACTTAGGCTTGCTGCTAAAATATTCAAATCTCTTGGCGCTGTATTCCGCCATATCGGGAATCAGTTCCGCTTTATAAGCGCCTTCATCCAGCTTTTTCTTTGTCTCTTCAAAAGCTTTTAGTGTTTCTGCAATGTCCTTGTCATTGTGGGCGGCCGTAGGGATTAGCCTGTAAATGATATGACCTTTTGGAATAACAGGATAAACAACAATAGAAGCAAATACACCATAATTTTCACGCAAGTCCATCACCATAGCCGTCGCTTCTTCTACACCGCCTTTCATATAAATAGGAGTAACCGGGGAATCTGTTTTACCAATATCAAATCCTTTTTCCTTCAAACCGTTTTGAAGCTTTCGGGCATTCTCCCAGAGCTTGTCTTTTAGTTCGGGTTTAGTACGCAGCAGTTCCAAACGTTTAAGGTTACCAATGGTTACCGGCATGGGTAAACTTTTAGCAAAAATCTGGCTGCGGATGTTGTAGCGGATATAATCAATGATCTGCCTGTCACCTGCAACAAAAGCACCGATCGATGCCATTGATTTTGCAAAAGTAGAAAAGTAAAGATCTATGTCGTCCTGTACACCTTGTTCTTCACCTGCACCAGCGCCTGTTTTACCCAATGTTCCAAAACCATGTGCATCATCAACCAGCAAACGAAACTGGTATTTATCTTTTAAGGCTGCAATCTCTTTTAATTTGCCCTGGTCGCCTGCCATACCAAATACACCTTCAGTGATAACCAAAATACCACCGGCCTCCTGTTTTTCAATCAGGGCGGTAGCACGTTGCATTTGCTTTTCAAAATCTAAAAGGTCGTTATGCTTGAATACATATCGGTGGCCAGGGTGTAAACGAACTCCATCAATGATACAAGCGTGGCTTTCAGCGTCATAAACAATTACATCATGACGGCTGCATAAGGCATCAATAATGCTAACCATTCCCTGGTAGCCATAATTCAATAAGCATACATCTTCTTTTCCTTCAAATTCTGCCAGTTCTTTTTCAAGTTGCTCATGAAAGTTGGAATTGCCACTCATCATGCGGGCTCCCATTGGTGTAGCCAATCCATATTGTTTGGCTCCATCCGCATCAGCTTTACGTACTTCGGCATGATTGGCAAGGCCCAGGTAATTATTTAAACTCCATACAATTACTTCCTTACCCCGAAATTGCATGCGGCTTCCAATTTCTCCTTCCAGTTTAGGGAAGGCAAAATAACCATGTGCTCTTTCGCGGTGCTGGCCAATAGGACCATAGTTTTTCACAAGACGTTCAAAAAGATCTGCCATAAATTATTCTGTTTTTTGTTTCGGTTTTGGTTCCGGCTTAAGTGCTTTGTTCAGCAACTGTTGCGTCGCACACTTGTGCCATGGCCCATTATTGGACTTTTTTTGTTGCGGCAAAAATAGGGAATTCGGGCTTAATGGGTGGGTGGGGGTTGGTATTGGGTAGTGGGTAGCGGGTAGTGGGTAATGGGTAATAAGGTAATGGGTATAGGGTAGAAGGTAGAGGTTAGGTTGAGATGATTAGATGATGAATAGAAAATAAAGTGTAAAAAGAAGACATTAAGTGAACAGTTGGAAGCTGACATTTAATATCGAAGCACTTCCACTGCTATTTTCCAGCCTTCTTTTTCTTTTCGCCAGATACGGAGGTAGTTTTCTTTTTTATTGTTTAGTGTAATGGTACCATATACAAAACCAAGATCACCGCTGCTTGCAATGCCTGCGTCGTTAATCATAAAGCTCATGTTTTGAGGTGTAATTTCAATTGTTTTTGACTGAACGGTAGATGAAATGGCTGGTAATGATCCATTCCGGTTTACTATACTTTGTTGGGATAAAAATTGTTTGTATGCCGATACTTTATTCTTTTTAAACGCTTCAATAAAAGATTCTTCGGCTAGTGTAAGTGAACGCAGGTCAGCAGCACTTGCTATTTTAGAAGTATTGATTCTTATTACTTCAGCCGTATCAGTAGTGGGTAAATTATTTACACCAAGATCCACTAAAAATTTCCAATCGCCGTTTTTACCTAATTGCCATACGGTTGTATATTGTCCTCTTGCAACAATGCTATCGGTTATTGTTTTTGGTTGAAAGGTCCATGGCCCTGTTGTATAACCAAAGTCATTTGAAGCAGCAATTTCAGCAAACTGTGGATGCCAATTGAGGATGCCTGGTCTTTTTTCTTTTTTATTCCATGCTTCTATTCCATTAACGGGCTGGCCTTGCTCAAAAACAATTCCTGTACTATCTAAAAATTTTATGAAGGCGTCCCTGACACTATTTGCCACAGAATAAGCTGCAAAATTTTTTTCTGCATTAATGAGTGCCTCTACGCTTTTTTGCGCAACTGCATACATACCTGTTAAAAGAAAATACAGAACGATTAATTTTTTCATGGTTGTTCCTGTTATGGTAAAGATATTTATGGGAAAGCAAGATTAGTTTCCGTGGCTCGTTATTCCTCAGTCAATTCTTACCACTTAAATAAATTGAGATGACCGCTCTAGTTTTTTAACCTGCCGGTTTACGTAAAAGATTTGAAATGGCAGCGATATGATGGTCGTCATGTTCTGCTACGAAGAAAAGCGAATCAACAAGGCGCATAGATTGTTGAAGCCTTGGATGAATTGACGTTCTCAATAACATGTGTTCATCAAAACCATAAACGATTTCTAAAATTTTTTGCCTCTCAATAGTGAATTGCTGTAACAGTTGTTCCAGTGTTTTCTCGTTGTGCCCCGCTTCTGATGTTTTTTTATTGGTTATGTCTGCTGCTGTAAGCACTTCTTTATTTAGTTGAAAATCCTGCAGGCGTTGCCACCACAGGTCTTCCAGGTCGGATAAATGACCGATGTGTTCCTTTATGCTCCAGCCGTTTGCATTATAACTGCAATATTCTTCATCAGCATTTAATAAAATACTATGCAAGCGAAATATACTTCCTTCCAGCCGGCTAAAGATTACCGGGAACAATCCAACAGGAAAATTAAAGTTGAACGCTCTTTCAATCCAGGGGGTTTGTTGAACCATGCTTTAAGGTAAAAATTATCCAGCAATTAGTTTTTGAAAGTACCGGGCATTATGCAAAGCCGCTAAAGAAGCTGTATTGTTGAAATAGATAAAAGCTTCTTTTACTTTTTTATTCTCATTTATTTGCCCGTATATTTTTTTTACAAAGGCTTTTTTATATTCTGAATAAAAAAGTTTTGGTACGCCATGAAAGCGATAGTAACAAAGAGGCGTATTTACTACGGCTTCATCAAAAGAGATTTTTGGAAAGCTCACGCCACAAAAACTAATCTTGCTCTTTTTTAACGTGGTTTGAACCTGTTTTTTCCACCAGCTTTCGCTTCTAAATTCAATTACATTATTAAAAGAGGGATCAACCTGTTCAAGTATCTTTTCAAGCCTTGCCTGTGAATGACTGAATTGCGGTGGTAATTGAAAAAGTACGCAACTTAATTTTTCCTTCAGACCTTCTTTTAAAAGACCATAAAAATCGTTCATCATTCTTTCGGTTTGTTCTAACTTTCTGAAGTGTGTAATAGAACGGGGAACTTTTGATGAAAAACTGAACCCGTCAGGAGCTTTGTCGTACCATGCTTTTAGCGACTTCAAAGTAGGGAAGCGATAAAAAGTTACGTTTAGTTCCAGGGTGTTGAAGTGCTGTGTATAGTAATCAAACCATTTGGATTGAGGCAAAGTTTTTGGGTAAAATTCTTCTTTCCATTCCTTATAATGGAACCCTGAACAACCAATATGCCACCTGATCTTTTGCATTTATAAAATGCAACAAATAATAATGCCAACTCGTTTTCAGTCATTCACGGTGACTTGTATGGCGAGACCAGAATGCTATCCTGAGGCAGGTAATATTATAGTGAAAGTGGCTCCGGCATCCGGGATCCCATTGGCGTAAATGATACCGCCATGGTGTTCAACAATTTTTTTACAAATAGCCAGT
>DAIQPL010000353.1:0-4129 GCA_036787395.1 Flavisolibacter sp.
ACTCCAGCCCTTTGGAAGATACAGGATCACTGCAAACCAGGACCTGGAGCTCATCAGTTCTGCGGTGCATTTTAGTTTTAGCTTTAAAGGAAGAGAATGCAGGGTCTATGCCTTTTTGAATGATTCGACAGCACATAATTATCTGCAGTACGAGATGGACGGAGACTATCAAAAAAGGATCCGGCTGGATGGCAGTGACAAGCAACCTATTGTACTTATGGCAACTTCTGAAGGACAGCATACGGTACATGTTTATAAAGCTACTGAAGCGCATACAGGTCCCGTCTTCATCCGTAAAATAGAAGGTAAAGCATTAAAGGTGCTTCCCATTCCAACGGCGCCTTTGATCGAGTTCATTGGTAATAGCATCACTTGTGCAGCTGCAGCGGATCCTTCCGAAGTTCCTTGCGGACAAGGAGTTTATCATGACCAGCACAATGCCTATTATTCTTATGCAACCCGCGTGGCAAGAGCACTGGGCACTAATTATATCTTAAGTAGTGTAAGTGGTATTGGTATCTACCGCAATTGGAACAGCGATGGACCTGTCATGCCACAGGTTTATGAAAATACTGACTTCCAGTTGGGTAGCACAGATCGTTGGAATTTTGCCACTTACACGCCTGCAATAGTAAGCATTGCGCTTGGCACCAATGATTTTAGCGGTGGTGACGGTATAAGAAAGCGGCTACCATTTGACAGTGCTGCTTTTGTTAGCCAATATATACCTTTTGTGCAACTCGTAAAATCGAAATATCCAAATGCACAATTGGTTCTGCTCAGCAGTCCTATGGTCGGTGCAGCCAGGGGCCAGTTGCTCCAAAATTGTTTGAGAGCCGTGAAAGAAAAGACAGATGCGCTGTATCGTAAAGACAAACCGGTGGGCTTGTATTTTTTTAAGCCCATGCAGGCACGGGGATGTGGTGGTCATCCGAGTGTGGAAGACCATGCAATTCTTGCAGAGGAACTAATTCCATTTTTCAGGAAACTGCTGGACTAACAAACAACAAATCGCCTGTGTGGTCACAAGGCAAAAAAGACCGCGGTAACTGTTGTAATTTATTGTCTCATGACAAGATATTTTATTTTCCTGCCAATTTTCTTACTAAGCCTGATTTCTTCGGCGCAGGTGCTTGTTAGCCAGGAACCCCGGCACCATAATGTATTTGAAAACTCTTTTGTCAGGGTGCTCGATGTAAGAGTGCCGCCCGGTGATACAACGCAATTTCACAAACACCAAACACCTTCTGTTTTTATTGTGCTTCAACCTGTGAAAACAGGTTCCGAAGTAATCATGGAAGAAACAAAGGCAACTGTGTTGGCGAAGGACGCTACAATCTCCTTCGAAGGGTTTTATACAACACCACGTATACATCGTGTATGGAATGAAGACAGTTCAGAGTTTCATGTAATGGATATAGAAATCTTGTCGAAAAAACAGCATGAGATCGCCAGACCAACACAACAAAAAGATTTCCAATTTTTATTTGAAGAAAAACCTGTTCGTGTCTATCGATTAACGTTGGACGTAGGAAAGGACATTCGAATCACAGCAAAAGCTCCTTATCTCATTGTAGGTCTTACCGATTCTGTAAAGGCGAGAGTTGATAAAAAATGGTTCAATAAAAAAGGTGATTTTCTTTTTATTTCATCAGGTCAATCTATCCGCTTTAGCAACAAAGACCACCTACCTTATTCCTTTGCTATTTTAGAACTGAAATAGAGCTGTCGCACCCGGAGATAGTAAAGATTGCTGAAAGAATTACTTGACTATGAAACCAAAGTGGCAACGGAAGCTCAGAGGTAGCAATCCTGCTGTCTACAAAATTGTTCTATAATTCCACATTAAGACTTTCAGTGGTCTTTTGTGAAAGCTTTTGTTGTGGCTTACTGTTATCTTTTATCGCAATGATAGTTAGTATAGCTGAAAGGAAAAGTGAACCGGCCATAAAAATATAGGAAGCGCCGAAACCACCTGTGGTTCCATTTAAATAACCTACCACAAACGAACCAGCAAAGGACCCAAGAGCACCCAGGCTATTGATAAGCGCTATGGCACCCGCAGTAACATTGCCTGGTAATATTTCAGTTATGATGGCAAAGAAAGGCCCATACGGAGCATACATGGTCAAGCCGGCAATTACAAGTAACACAAAGGATAGCCAGAAATTACTGGTACCAACTAAATAAGACCCATAAAACGCAAGTGCGGCAACCAGCAAAAAAGGCCAGATGAATGATTTTCTATTTAGTGTTTTATCGGAGAAGTAAGAAGCTCCTATCATACCAATAATAGCAAACACATAAGGTATAGAAGAAAGCCAGCCGGTTTTAATAATATTCATTTGCGGCGCTGCTTTAATGATAGAAGGCAGCCACAATACAAAACCGTAAACACCAATGCACCATAAGGCGTATTGCAGGCAAAGCAATATAACAACCTTTGATTTGAATGCTGCTGCGTAATTCTTTACAGGCTTAATTCCCTGTTGTTCCTTTTGCAAGGCTGCTTCCAGGGTATCCTTTTCATTTTGGGTTAACCAATCTGCATCTTTAGGTTTGTCATTTACTAAACGCCACCAAAAAAAAGCCCAGATTATTGCTGGTAAACCCTCCCAAACAAACATCCAGCGCCACCCTGCAGAATTAATTAAATACCCGGACAGAATGGACATCCAAAGTATAGTGGCAGGATTACCCAAAATCAAAAAGGTATTAGCCCGGGAACGTTCTCCTTTTGTAAACCACCTGCTTAATAAGATAAGCATAGAAGGCATTACCGCACTTTCAACAACACCCAACATAAAACGAATAATGATCAGTAAATTTATATTACTGATAAGACCTGTTGCCGCCGCCAAAGCACCCCATAAAATCAGGGACCAGAAGATCAATTTCTTTGCACTTTTATTGGCTGCGTAATGTGCCCCCGGTATTTGAAAAAAGAAATAGCCGAGAAAAAATAAAGAACCTAATAAAGAAGAAGTAGCTGCAGTAATATGCAGGTCCTTTGCCATTTCGCCTGCGGCTGCAAATCCAAAGTTAGCACGATCTAAATAGGCCAGGCTGTAAGTAATAAACGCTACGGGAATGAGGCGGTACCAACGTGAGGGCGCAATTTTTACGTTCATTAGTGCACTTCTTTATTTCAATAGAAATGATAACCAATTCGCACTTACCAGCAATACTATCAATAAGCAAAAGAAAGGTGCATTTTTAAGATTACTCTCAAACATGAACCTTGCTTTATATCCTGCTATCAACTGTATATCCTGTCATGAGAGCGTTTATCGTTCCATTGTGGCGTAGGGGCAAAATAACTTTTATCGCTGGCATGTAGATGTTGCTTTACAACATCATCATTCAATTCAATACCCAAGCCAGGAGCAGTAAGAGGGAGGTTGGCAAAACCTTTTGTAATTAACTTTCGGCCGTCTGTCGTTTTCACTAAATCTTCCCACCATGGCAAGTCAATGGAGTGATGTTCCAACGCCAAAAAGTTTTGTGTGGCTGCGGCACAATGAACATTTGCCATAAATGAAATTGGAGTGCCCGCCTGGTGCATGGCCATAGCAATGCCATGTTCTTCTGCATAATCGCCAATACGTTTGGTTTCTAACAATCCTCCCGATGAAGCCAGGTCAGGATGAACAATATCAACCGCATGAATATCGATCAGCGGTTTGAAACCGGCAAGTAAATAAATATCTTCCCCTGTAACCATTGGCGTTTCCAATGCATCGGATAAAGTTTTCCATTGATCAACATAATCCCACGGCACTACATCTTCCATCCAGGCCAGCCTGTACTTTTCCATTTTTTTCCCGAGACGAATACCATTATTCAAATCAAAATGTCCATAGTGGTCGGTAGAAAGCGGTATTTCGTACCCCAACAGGCTCCTTACATTCTCCACCAGCTTCGCCATTTCATCTAAACCTTTTTCTGTAATTTGAATTTGTGTGAATGGATGCCTTGTATTGGAATAGCTTGTGGCTCCCCAATTTCCCCATTGCTGTAAATCTTTCTGCTCATTCTCCCAAAATTTTGAATTGACTACAGCACCGGGAATCTTGTTAATCTCTCCAATACCCAGGTCCATTTTCAGCCATGTATAACCCTGGTCGTT
>DAIQPL010000354.1:0-1462 GCA_036787395.1 Flavisolibacter sp.
ATACTTAGAAATTTCGGATTATCTCAAAAAGATTGCGCTTTCATTATTTCCTCAAGTGGCTGCAACATCGTGCCCACTGAAATGGCAGAAATTTTTCAACAGCAAAAAATAAAAGTAGTAGCACTCATCACAAAACAACATCTTGAAGGAAGCACGAGCAAAAGGAAGGATGGTAAAAAACTTTCCGACTTTGCTGATATTACATTGGACACGGGCGCACCTCTTGGAGATTCCATGGTGTCAGTTGAAGGATTAAAAACACCGGTGTCTCCCGGATCAACGGTAGGTGGCGCCATCATCGTGAATTGCATCAAAGCAGAATTAGCTACTCTCTTGACAGCAGCAGGTAAACCGCCAAAGGTTTTAACAGCGTCAGCTATTGTAGGGGAAGATATGGCAAGGTCCTTATTTGAAAATGCTTATGACGATCATGCACACCGGATGGCCGAAGTTTATAAGAACGTTGGGGATCAACTTAAAACCTAAGCGAAACAATACAACATACATATGTTCATTACTTCAAAACCGAAGTGACAAACAAAAAGTTTAATCTAATAACAGAGAAATAAGAGGGTGAGGCATTAAAAAACCATTATGCAATCAATTCCCATTCGTACAACGGTAGTAGGCAGTTATCCTTTGCCAGGCTGGCTGGAATTTGCTTCACAAAACTTAGACAAATTTGGTGCAGCAGATATTGAGGAAATGATTGAAGACGCTGTAATTGCAGCCATCCACGACCAGCTAACTGCAGGATTGAATGTAATTACCGATGGCGAGCAAACGCGTCTTGATTTCAATTTATCTTTTTATGGATACATGAATGGCATTGAAAATAATGAAACAGAGACAAGAAAATTTGGTCCGCCTGCACATGATCAAAGAAGTAAGTACAATATCTCAGGTGAACTTAAAGCACCTGTGGGCTTAGGTGTTGTGAAAGAATATTTGCGCTTAAAAAAATTGGCTCCTGCAGGCCCCGTTCTGAAAGCAAGTGTGCCAGGGCCCTATACCTTAAGTGGACGATTGTTACCAAACGAAAAATATAAAGACCGTTATGCCATTACAGAAGCCCTGCTGCCTATTGTTTCGAAAGAGCTGAAAGATTTGGTAGCGGCAGGATGCACAGAGATAACAGTTGATGAACCGTCGATGAGTTGCTATGCCTACAAAGAAGACACCAAACGTTTTGTTGATATTTTTAATCGCACGGTGAAACCGGTGACAGGAAAGTGCAACCTTAGTACGCATATGTGTTTCGGTAATTTTAAAGGGCGTCCTGTGGGTTATCGTAGTATTAAACCTATGGTGCCGGATTTCCTCGATCTGAACGTTGATGAAATACACATTGAAATGGCCAATCGCGAATTTGCTGAAATAGAATTATTACAACCTTTTGCAGAAAAAATGCATGTAGCAGTGGGCATCATTGACGTAAAAAATTATTATATCGAATCGGTAA
>DAIQPL010000354.1:1562-4113 GCA_036787395.1 Flavisolibacter sp.
TTAATAGATCCCTACCTCTCCGATTCGCTTACAAAAAAATATGCTGCTACAAACAAGCCGCATATTAGAATGAGTGAAAGAGTGATGGATCCGGGTCTGCTAAAAAATATTTCAATAATAACCTCCAGTCACAATCATACAGACCACCTGGATGCTGAAACGCTGATACCTGTTATCCAAAATAACCCGGGTATTCGGTTTATTATTCCCGAAGCCAACAGGAATTTTGTATCTCAAAGGATTCAATGTGATAAAGACTTTCCGATAGGATTAACAGATGGAGAATCAATAACGATCAATGATTTTACATTTCATGGTATTCCGGCCAAACACAACGAAATAGAAAGAGATGAAAACGGTTTTTGCAAGTACATGGGCTATGTAATAGAGTTTGGAGACTGGAAGATCTATCATAGCGGAGATACCTTATGGTTTGATGACATGGTTAGTTTATTAAAACCTTTTTCCGTTGACCTGGCTTTATTGCCTGTTAATGGCAATGACCCTGGAAGAGAGGTGGCCGGGAACTTAAATAGTGAAGAAGCCGTAAAATTGGGAAAAGCCATAGGGGCAAGATGCACTATTCCTTGTCATTATGATATGTTTGTTTTCAATACAACTAATGTGGATGATTTTGTGAAAGAAGCAAAAAAAATAAACCTGCCTTACCAGGTATTGAAAGGCGGCGAAAGGTTTAAAAGCACCAACATTACAACACAATGAAGAAATTTCTTTTTTCCCCTCCTTACTTACAAGATCAGGGCCTTGCTATTATACGGATTGTTACCGGTTTATTTTTAGTCTATCATGGTTGGGAAGTATTTGACCAGGAAAAAATGAAAGGATACTTAACATGGGATCAATTTAAAACTCCGAATGCTTCCTTCATGGTGCACCTGGGTAAAGCAACGGAATTCATTGCAGGCATTCAACTTTCACTTGGCTTGTTCACACGGGTGACATCTTTAGTTATTGCAGGCACTATGCTTTATATCAGTTTCTTTGTTGGCACAGGAAAAATCTGGTATGAGGACCAGCATCCGTTTATGTTTGTTTTATTAGCCCTTGTTTTCTTTTTTGCAGGCCCTGGAAAGTATAGCCTTGACAATTTCTTTTTCAATAAACAAACTACCAGTTAATGAACTATAATAAACTTTATGGCAAAAAAGGTTTACCCATAAGTTTGCAGCAGGTTCCTCCTGC
This sequence comes from Flavisolibacter sp., assembly GCA_036787395.1. GTDB lineage: Bacteria > Bacteroidota > Bacteroidia > Chitinophagales > Chitinophagaceae > Flavisolibacter. The sequence goes on from DAIQPL010000354.1 coordinate 2,766, forward strand.
TTTTTCACGCTTCTATATTCGCACAAAATGCAGCATTCACGTTATTTTATCTTGTAAAAAGATTTTTACATGTTCCCTTAACATCAATAAAAATGATGAATACAAAATCGTTAAAATTGGTCCCCTGTTTTTTACTTCTTCTCTATTGTTCTATTGCTAATACTCAAAGTCAGAAAACTTATTGTAATCCTGTGAATATTGACTATGGTTACACGCCTATTCCCGGCTTTAGTGAATGGGGTCGTCACCGTGCCACAGCTGACCCGGTAATAGTAAACTATAAAGGCGATTATTATTTATTTTCTACCAACCAATGGGGCTATTGGTGGAGCAACGATATGTTGAACTGGAAATTTATTTCAAAAAAATTTTTACGCTCATGGAATGAAGGGTACGATGAATTATGTGCACCGGCCGTAGGCATTATTGGTGATACGATGATCGTGATGGGCTCAACCTATACAACAAATTTTACTATTTGGATGAGCATCAATCCGAAAACGAATGCATGGACGCCATTAGTTGACTCTTTTGAAATTGGTGGATGGGATCCAACTTTTTTCACAGATGATGATGGCAGGCTATATATGTACAACGGCAGCAGTAATCGGTATCCCATGTATGGCATTGAACTAAACAGGAAAACATTAAAACCAATTGGCACCAGAAGAGAAATGTACTTGCTGGAGCCTTGGCGCTATGGATGGCAACGGTTTGGCGAACACATGGATAATACCTTTCTTGATCCTTTCATCGAAGGTTCGCACATGACCAAATACAAGAACAAATATTACCTGCAATACGGAGCGCCAGGCACAGAGTTTAGTGGATATGCAGATGGATTACTGGTAGGCGATAACCCCTTGGGGCCCTTTACAGCACAATCTGATCCCCTAAGTTTTAAATTAGGAGGCTATGTACGAGGTGCAGGTCACGGCGCTACTTTCCAGGATAATTTCAAAAATTACTGGCATATATCCACAACCGTTGTCTCCGTAAAAAATACGTTTGAAAGACGGATAGGCATTTGGCCGGCAGGATTTGATAACGATGATGTGATGTGGTGTAATACAACCTTTGGAGATTATCCGCATTACCTTCCCGCTGCGGGTGCAGAGCGGCCAGGAGTTCGGCAAACTTTTACAGGATGGATGTTATTGAACTATAACAAGCCCGTGCAGGTCTCATCTACGCTAGGTGGCTACCTACCCAACAATGCCGTAGATGAATTGATGAAAACGTATTGGAGCGCAGCATCGGCTGGCAACGGCGAATGGATACAATCAGACCTCGGAAATCTATCCACAGTGCATGCAGTACAAATCAACTACGCCGACCAGGATGTGGA
>DAIQPL010000355.1:0-4106 GCA_036787395.1 Flavisolibacter sp.
CAGAACATTTAAAAGAAGTAAAAACACCGATGCTTTTTTTGCAGGGAACAAAAGACGCATTGGCCACATGGAATCTGATAGAATCAGTTTGTTCCTCGCTGAAGTTGGCTACACTGGTAAAAATAGAGGGAGCGGATCATGCGTTTAAAGCCGGGAAGCAAAATATACTACAACTGCTTACCGATACAACAAAAGATTGGATAGAGAAAAGAATTAAGAAGGGGTAACACCCCACTGTACTTGTAAGTCGAGGGCTATCTTTAGCCGCCGGGAGCCTGGGTGAGATTTATGCTTCTGCTAATAACTTTTTTGCCTGCGTTGTTTTTCACCAACAACTGAAGCTTCACCCCTGTTGACGTCCGCACTAGCGCGAGTAAACATTAATGAATCCAACGTTGGGGAGGCCAGTATGAGTGCAATATGACCATGAATTAGTTATTCGCAACAAGAATTTATTGAGCAGGTTTTTGAATTTAATATAAGATCCGGCATTCCTAAATCTCACGGCTTATGTTGGTAACAGTATCCGTTAGCAATGCTTGTCATATGCTTGCAGCGAGTACCGGCTTTGGTATATCCAAGGCACCGTGTGGTAGTTTTGCCTTGTCCCTGTGGTTTTTTAGCAATAATTGGTTGAGAACTAACTGTTGCAGGTTTACATATTTTACATGGTTCGAGTCCAATTTCAATGGCGTTCTTTACATCTATTGCCTCTGAAACATTTTTCACCATGTGGCAACTTGCCAAATAATATTTTTTACCTGACGGTGTTTTATAAACCGTTTGTGCATGCAGCGTTACCCCTGAGACAAAGACAGCTGGTATGATAAGAATAGCCGCATCCTTATTTTTAAAGATAATTGCCCATTTTCAAATTGCCGAATATTGATAAGAACGCACAAGAGTGCGACGCAAGAGCAGCTTAATAGTAGAATAAAAGCCGGGTACCTGATTTTTCTATAACTTTTCCACGATGCATCACCCTGTTTAGTGAGACCTGTTGTTGCCAATAAAAAATGCTACAATTGCCCAATGTTTGTAACCGCTTTTAAAGAAGTATATATGCATCTACGGTTGGTGCTCGTCCTTTCCTTATGGTCCGCTATTGGTTGGGCCCAAAATGATACGGCCAGGTGGTATAAAGGCAATATCCACACCCATTCCTATTGGAGTGATGGAGATGATTTTCCGGAAATGATTATGGACTGGTATAAAACACATGGATACCATTTTATCTCTCTTTCAGATCATAACATTTTAGCGGAAGGTGTAAAATGGCAAGAGCTTTCGGCGCATCCTTTTCGGCAGGCCCGGTTTAAAGAATACCTGCAAAAATTTGGAGCCGGCTGGGTAGTATATAAAACGGATACTGCAGGTCGCATTCATGTACAGCTGAAAACACTGGAAGAATACCGGGCTTTATTTGAAGAAAAAGGAAAGTTCCTGATTATGCAGGCCGAAGAGGTAACCGACCGTTACAAAGGGAAGCCGGTGCATATGGGAGCTGTGAATGTTAAAGAACTAATTCAACCCAGAGGAGGAAACACTGTAACGGAAGTGATGCAAAATAACCTGGACGCAGTATACCAGCAGCGCCAAGAAACCGGCCAGCTTATGTTTGCTCATATCAATCATCCCAACTTTGGCTGGGCCGTGAAACTGGAAGATATGATACCGCTGAGGGGTGAGCGTTTTTTCGAGGTATACAACGGCCATCCGCACGTGCATAATTACGGCGACTCTGCCACCATGGGCATGGAAGAACTTTGGGACAAGCTGCAGATACAATACATCAAAGCCGGCAAGCCTTTGCTTTATGGTTTGGCAACGGATGATTCACATCATTACCTGGAATACAAAGTTGGGTTATCCAACCCGGGTCGCGGCTGGATCATGGTCCGGGCTAAGGAACTAACAGCAGCATCCCTGATAGAAGCGATGGAAAAAGGTGCGTTTTATGCTACTACGGGAGTAGAACTGGACGATGTAAAAATAGAAAAACGCAGGTTGGAAGTGAGTGTGAAGGCGAAACCCGGTACTACTTACCGCATACAGATTTGGGGTGCCGGCCCATCGGGCAAAGAAGGGGCGTTATTGAAGCAGGTAAACGGCACTAAGGCCGGTTATGAATTGAAAAAAGGAGACCTTTTTGTGCGGGCAAAAATCATCTCTTCAAAACTCCAGGAAAATCCCTTCCAGGAAGGAGATTATGAATCTGCCTGGACGCAGCCGGTAACCGGAGAATAGTTAAGTTGCCAGCAGCAATTGCAAAGACGAAAACAAAAGGCGTCCTTCATTGCGAGGAAGGAGGCACGACTGACGAAGCAATCTTTTGTTTGATGCCGTCATTGCGAGGAGGTACGACGAAGCAATCTCCTTAAAATAATGTCGTGATGAAATAATGAAATTGCTTCGCTGCGCTCGCAATGACGACCACTATGCTCGCAATGACGGCTGCTAATTTCGCAATGACGGACAAAAATTTTCTTGCATTAAAATGAAAAAGCCCCTTTGCAGGAGCTTTAGATATTTATTTGTTTACCGTTTTCTCCCTGTATTTTGGAAGAACTGTAATGAAGCCTTGCCTCGGGATTGATCCTCCGGACTAAAAACCTAATGATAAAAAAGATCAGCCTAACTCAGCGATGGTTCAGCGGCGGCCACGATCCGCGAAAGTCCTATCGACTTTTCTTCGTTCAATTCGTAGGTATAATTTTTAGAATAAGGGCCTGCGTGTTCGTCCAGGAACTCCTGTACATCCTCCGCCTTGTCGGCTTCCCAAAGACAGGTGCCTGTTTTGCCGTCCTTTGCAGGAAAGACACCCAACACTTTTAACCCCGCCGGAAGATTTGACGTTACTTCTTCTGCTTTGGCCCAGAAATTCTCAGGATCGCTGATGTGATGATGCGCAATAACTAACATGACATTTAGTATTTAAAATGAAAAAATAAAACCTGGGTGTGTTAGCGGTATTGTCTCCTGGTATGAATGGTGAGATTTCGAAGAGGGGATAAGAAGAGTAAGCTACGCTAATCAGGAGAGCTTTCCAAAATGATTTTGCCATCGTCAGCTCTTTGTTCATCTGGCCAGGAAGTGAAGATCCGTGCGGCCATGCGAAATTATCGATGATGTGTAAATCTGCGACGTCAATTTGAAATGCCGTTCGATCAAACAGCAAGTTGATTCATTACCGATTGCTTATACAATCTGCCAATCGGTATCTCCGCTGAACTCACTTTTACAGAGGTGCTGTTATACCCCGAAATTTTGTTCAGGGAAACAATGTAGGAACGATGCACACGCAGAAATTTATGGCAGGAAAGCAGGTTTTCTATGGCACTGATTGGCTGCTTAACAAGCAGGTTCCTTCCGTTAGTAAAAAACAGTTTTACATAATCTTTCCAGCTTTCGATGTATAGGATCTCATTTAAAAACACCTTCTGCATGGAACGGTCGGCCTTCAAATAAACAAACGCATCGGGATTGGGCTGATACAAATTTTGCCCGTCCGGCGATGGCGGGTCAGCGCTTCTCTTTAACCGGTTGATTGCTTTCAAAAACCGCTCAAAGGAAACCGGCTTTACCAGGTAATCTACTGCATCGAGTTCAAAGCCTTCCACCGCATAGTCTCGGTAAGCAGTAACAAAAATTACTTTTGGCGGGTGCGATAAACTCCGGAGAAATACGGTACCGATGATCTTTGGCATCTTGATGTCAAGGAACATCACATCCACCGTCTTTTGGTGCAAAAGATCAATGGCTTCCACCGCATTCCTGCAGGTGCCCACCACTTCCAATCCACTGATTTGCGCAATGTGGGATTGAAGCACCTTCAGAGCGGGCGGCTCATCATCTATGAGCAGACAACGCAATTTCATGTGTTAACTTTTCAAATTGCTGTTTAGCAAATGTTGGGTGTATAGCTGGGGAAACTTTTAGTTTCAACTGCAGTAAAAGAGAAACCACAAAAAACACACCTTCATCTGCAAGTTTCAACTCGTATTTACCAGGATACAAAAATTCCAGTCGCTTTTTCGCATTGTTTATCCCCACACCATTTTCATGGAAAGGAACAAACTCATTTTTGCTGTTCACTATTTTACATT
>DAIQPL010000356.1:0-2372 GCA_036787395.1 Flavisolibacter sp.
TTCCTTGGCCAGCTGCCTTATTATTCGGCTTGTTTCTTTGTTGTTAACCGCAACTACTACAATATCTTTATTCTCCAGGTCGTGAGGGTGAAAAGTCTTTTCCAATAAACTAACCGAAGGATAAGATGTTACAAGCGCTTTTACTTCTTGCAAAATTTCCTGCGCAACAACAGTTACTTTGGTCAACGGAGCATTTTGCAGGATAGCTTTTAGTTTTTCCAAACCAACATTGCCTGCGCCTACAACCAATACTTCCAGTTCTTCCAATTTTAAAAAAACTGGAAATAGATTATTCTGTGTGGCAATGCCCTGCTCTTCTTGTTTACTTAACTGTGTTGTTTCCATGAGTTGACTTTAAGCTGATACAATTTTTTCTCTTAAAACAAAATCACCGAATGTTTCACTCGCTGTTCTCTTTGTACTGTAAAGTGCAAACAGTGTATCCAGTTCTTTTAATATTCCTTCTTCGTTCAGATTTTCTTTAAACTTTATATTCAAACGCTCTCCTAGCCGATCGCCTCCTATGTGCATATTGTATATGCCGTACGATGTACCGATGAAACCTATTTCGGCGAGTGGTGATCGTCCACAACCATTGGGGCAACCGGTCATGCGCAAGCTGATCTCTTCCTCTTGCAATTGGTATTTTGCTAGCAACGGCTCTATCTTAGAAATCAATGTGGGCAAATAGCGTTGTGCTTCAGCCAAGGCTAATGGGCAAGTATTGAAAGCAACGCAGGCTATAGAATTTTTACGTATAGGGCTTGCACTTTCAGTATGACGGGTGATACCGAAGCTTTTAAGAATTTCTTCTATCTGCAGTTTATCTTTTTCATCAATGTCGCCAAGAATCAGGTTTTGATTAGGTGTAAATCGAAATTGTGCTTTACCCGTTTCGGCAACTCTTAGCAAGGCTGTTTTCAAAGCCACTTGTTCATTATCTACCACGCGGCCATTTTCAACAAACAAAGTATAGTACCACTTTCCTTCACTATTTTGCTGCCAGCCGAAATAATCTTTTCTTTCAGTAAATTGATATGGCCTTGCTGCTTCTAACTTAAAACCGCATCGTTTTTCCAATTCAATTCTAAACCCTTCTACCCCCATGTTGTCGACTGTGTATTTTAATCTCGCCAGTTTACGGTCGCTACGGTTACCAAAGTCTCTTTGTACAGTCAATACTTCATAAACAGCTCTCATTAAGTTTTCGGTATCAACAAAACCAATTACAGTGGCTAACCGTGGATAAGTAGCAGGGTTACCATGGGTGGCACTAAGTCCCCCACCTACAGCAAGATTGAAACCTGTTAATTTGCCGTCTTCCACAATAGCAATTAAACCCAGGTCATTTCCAAATACGTCTACATCATTATTGGGGGGGATAACAATAGCAATTTTAAATTTTCTTGGCAGGTACCGGTCCTGGTACAGGAGATCATCTTCTTTTTTGTCAAGAATATTTTCTTCGTCAAGCCATATTTCATAAAAAGCTCTTGTCTTGGGAAGCAATGCAGAACTGATCTTATCAGCGTAATCATGAATTTGTTTATGCAGCGGAGATTGTGATGGATGACTACTGCAGATAACATTTCGGTTTACATCGCCACACGCGGCAATAGAATCCAGCTTTACAGCATCGAAATCTTTTAAAGTTGGTTTTATATGTCGTTTCAGTATGCCATGTAACTGTATGGTTTGACGTGTTGTAATTTTAATAACGCCCGTTGAATACGCGCCTGCAACGTGGTGCGCCGCTATCCATTGTTCAGGAGAAATCAATCCACCAGGAATTCGAAGCCGGATCATAAAAGAATATAGCTTATCGAGTTTTTTCTGAGCTCTTTCTTCGCGCAAGTCACGGTCATCCTGCTCATACATGCCGTGGAACTTAATCAATGCATGGTCCTGTTCTCTCACAGCACCCGTCACTTCATCAAGCAGGCTTTCTTTAAGCGTACCCCTTAAACCATCACTGGAAGTTTTTATTCTTTCGACTGGTGATAAATTTTTTTGCTCAGACATTGTAATGTTTCGGGTTCTTGTTATTTTTTGTTTGGGGTTGCCGGTTGCTTCTAATAAACATCCTTTACAAATCGTCCTTCCTCTTTTAAGTGCTCCAAGTATTGAATTGCACCTTCTTCAGAATGATTTCGTTGTTCTTTTATAATTTCGATCAGTGTATTTTCCACGTCTATACTCATCGGCTCTTTTGCACCACAGATATAAACGTGAGCACCATTTTCGATCCACTCAAAAACCTCGGTTGCATGTTGCAAAAGTTTGTGTTGCACATACAGCTTTTCTTCCTGGTCCCTGCTGAAAGCCACGTTCATTTTGGTAAGCGGACCGGTTTGCAGCCAGTTCTGCCATTC
>DAIQPL010000356.1:2472-4101 GCA_036787395.1 Flavisolibacter sp.
CCATCTTTTGGTTGGCCATTGACCTGGAAACTATGTTTGCCAACGGTAAGATGAACTTCTCCTGTATGAGCAGAAGGCGAAGAAGCGATGGAATATAATCTTGGTGTAATCGGATCCAATATCTGCAGAATACTAATAAATTGTTCTGCATTAGCTACAGGATAAATTCTCAAAAGATCAAGCAGGTCTATCCTTGTTTCAGGGATCTCCTGTTGTACAATTTCGCTGTATTTCTTTACCACTCTTTCGGATAAATAAAATATGGAAAGTTTGCTCTTTAAAAATTCTGCAGTAGTGCGTTCTTCATTTCTATAAGAGATCACTTCCCCGGTATTCACACCGGTAATAGCTAAAATTTTCTTAACTACTTCTGCGTCGTTTAGGGGAACTACCCCAAGTGCATCACCAGGTTCATATTGCACGTCTTCAGCAGCAATCTCAATATGATAGGTTTCTTTATTGGATCCTCTTGCGTTAAGATTAATACTAGTCAATACAGTGCCCTGATATCGTTGCTTTGCATGTTTCTTAGTAACAGAAGGTGCAGGTACCATAACGGGCTGTGAGGTACTTAATGAATTCAACAAAGCCGTGAACCATTGGTCTGCCTCCGCTTCATAATCGGTATCCAACTTTTGCAAAGGAACCACGCGGGTAGCACCCAGGTTTTGCAATTGCTGGTCCACGTCTTCGCCGGCCTTGCAGAACAAAGGATAGGATGTATCACCTAATGCTAACACCCCGTATTTTAATTTGGAAAGTGAAAGGTTATTTTGATGCAAATGGTCATAAAACTTTTTAGCCGTAGCAGGCGGCTCTCCATCACCCTGTGTGCTGATAATAGTGAAAAACCATTCTTCCTTGGGCAGGTCAGTTAACCTGTATTGATCAAGACCAACCAGCTTAGATTGAATTCCATTTTTTTTAGCCTTGGCAGCAAAATTTGTAGCTAATTTTTTTGCATTGCCTGTTTCAGTTCCATATGCAATTGTAATCTTACCTACGGAAGGAGCACTGGGCGGAGCCGCGATATTGTTTTCTGACTTCACGGAAGCAATACCCGCTAAATAACCATTCAACCATATAAGTTCGTCCCGCGTTAGGTCAGCAACAAGGTCCTGGACGATTTTTATTTTAGAATTGCCTAACATAGGTTATACGTTTATGCAGTTAAAGCAAAGAGTTCTTTGTTATTTATATTGGTTTCATACACTGGTTTGAAGTATTCCTCATTTTTGTATTGAGATTCAAACCATTCAAATTGCTGGTGAAGTGCTACCACTTTGCCTATAATAACAATAGCGGGAGATAAGAATTTTTTGTCCCCATATTTTTCTTTGTATTCATATAAAGAGCTTATGTAAACTTGTTGAAAAGGCGTAGTAGCTTGTTCCACTACAGCTAATAATTTTTCAGCAGAGATTCCGTTCGCTAGCAGGTTTTCGACTACATTAGGTAAAGTCTCTGAAGACATATAAAACACCAGCGTGTCTTCGGTCTGAGCAAGTTCTTTCCAATAGTTGGGAGTAACAACATCTGACTTGTATGCTGTTAAAAAACGCACTGCTGTAGCATGACCGCGAGCCGTTAAAGGTATGCCTGCATAGGCGGCTGCACCTAATGCTGCCG
>DAIQPL010000357.1:0-4089 GCA_036787395.1 Flavisolibacter sp.
CTTTATTGCGGCTGGCACCCGAACTGTCTGGGGCGATCGCTCTGCATCACGGAAGCATTGAAATGGAATTAAGAACCTGGGTTGAAGAAGCATTGCATGACGCCAAATTAAAAGCAGTGGTTTGCACTGCAAGTTTGGACCTGGGTGTGGATTTCCGTCCGGTCGAAACAGTAATACAAGTGGGCTCGCCGAAAGGCGTTGCACGTTTTTTACAAAGGGCCGGAAGAAGCGGGCATAGTCCTGATGCGGTAAGCAAAATCTATTTTTTGCCAACACATTCTTTGGAGTTGATAGAAGCTGCCGCATTGAAAGCAGCTATTAGGGAAGAGTTAATAGAAAGCCGGGAGCCCATGTTATTGTGCTATGATGTATTGATACAGTACCTGGGCACCCTGGCTATATCAAATGGCTTTAATCCCGCAGTCATTTGGAAAGAGGTTACGGCAACGAACTGTTATAAAGAATTAACTGAAGAAGAATGGAATGACGTACTTTATTTTATTACTTCCGGCGGAAATGCATTGCAGCAGTACGATGAATACAGGAAGGTGGAAGTGGAAGATGGCGTTTACAAAATAAAGAGTCGTCGTATGGCTATGCGTCACCGTTTGCACATTGGAACAATTGTAAGTGATCCAATGCTGAAAGTGAAATACCTGGGCGGCGGCTATATTGGAATTATTGAAGAAGGTTTCATTTCAAGATTGGAACCCGGAGACAGTTTTACGCTAGCAGGAAAACAACTCGAGCTGATCATGATTAAGGATATGAATGTGATTGTGAGAAATTCCAAAGTAAAAAAATCCATTGTCCCCAGCTGGATGGGCGGACGACTACCACTATCAGCAAGTTTGGGAAAGGTGCTGAGAAGAAAATTTGATGATGCATCTACTATGACCGGTCAGCAACCAGTGACTTTACATGAACAACCGGCAATTGTCACAAAAGAATATCTGCACCAACACGAACTTGGCATCGAGTTAAATGTTCTCAGGCCATTATTTGATTTGCAGGCCAAACTTTCTCATGTGCCCAAACAAAATGAGCTGCTAATTGAACAAATTGAAACGAGAGATGGTTTTCATTTATTTGTATACCCGTTTGAAGGCAGGTTGGTGCATGAAGCTATGGCTGCTGTATTGGCTTATCGGATCAGCAGAATCACACCAATCAGCTTTTCAATTGCAATGAACGACTACGGCTTTGAACTGTTAAGTGATCAACCGGTTCCAGTTGATGACAGCAATGTATACGAGTTGTTCTCTGTTGACAATTTAATTGAGGACATTCAGCGGAGTGTGAATGCCACGGAAATGGCAAAAAGAAAATTCAGGGACATAGCTGTTATTGGAGGATTGATCTTCCAGGGATACCCGGGTGAACACAAAAAAACCAGGCATCTCCAGGCATCTGCAGGCTTATTATTTAATGTTTTCAATGAATACGACCCTGATAATGTTTTACTACGTCAATCATTCCAGGAAGTATTTGACCAGCAAATGGAAGAAGTGAGACTTCGGGAGATGCTCCAACGAATCCAGTTTTCTAAAATTGTAATCACGTATCCAAACCGACTAACACCTTTTTGTTTTCCAATTAAAGTAGATAGTATGAGAGAAAATCTTACGTCCGAAAAATTGGAGGACCGCATAAAAAAAATGCAACAACAACTTGAGAGTCTTTTATAAAATTCTATCAATCTAACAAACCTTAGGTCAACATTTCGGAATTGGTTATTTTGTTTTTGTTTACAACGAATACGAGCAAAGGTTGTTAACCCGAGAATCCTTTAACAGTTATCATGAGAAAGACAGCCGCACTTGGCCTGCTGAAAATGGTATTCTTTATTTCTGGCTTTTCCAGCCTTGTGTACCAGGTATCCTGGCAACGTGTCTTAACTCTATATTATAGTGTTGAAAATATTTCAACAACCCTAATCGTTACCGTGTATATGATGGGCCTCGGTATCGGCGCAATGATTGGTGGATACCTGTCTGAAAAAATTACTCACCGGCTGCGGTTCTATTTACTAATTGAACTTTTAATTGGTTTATTTGGTTGGGTCAGTCTCCCTCTTCTTGAATTTATTGGAAAAAGTACTGCCGGAACTAACTACTATATATCTTTTGCGGGAATGTTTCTTTTTTTATGCATCCCCACAGTGCTCATGGGCATGACCTTACCACTCCTTACTAAATTTTACCATGACCAGATACGCCACTTTTTCAATAGTGTCAGTTATTTATATTTTATCAATACAATTGGGGCGGCAGTCGGCTGTTTATTTTCAAGCTATGTATTAATCTCTTTCTTCGGGCTGGATACAAGCATTTATACAGCTGCCTGCCTTAATATTTCCCTGGCAATAATTGTATTAATTATTTCTCCAGGGTTTTCTGGTAAAGAAGAAAACAGAAATAAAACTGTAATTGATCCGGACAATAAAATACCGCCTGTTAACGATGGCATTGCTCTTAAAAAAATTTACGGTATTGTATTTACTACAGGATTCATTGCAATTGGTTATGAAATTATCTGGTTCCGAATGATAGGAACTATTGTCAAAGCCTCGCCCTATGCTTTTTCATCAATACTTTTTATTTACCTTACAGGTATTGGCCTGGGAAGTTATTTTATAAAAAAGTATATAGCGATTCGTCCTCTGATCAACAGAAAAAATTTATTCTTTTTGCTTCAGTTTTTCATTGCAGCATTTGTATTGCTATCTATCATTGGTTTTTATTATTTCGTCAAACACCTTCCCTTCTTCTCGCAAATTAACCACGCTTCCTTCGTTACGATGGAACATCCTTATCCTCATGTACCCAGAACCGATTCACCTGCACATTTTTTTAAAGACGTATTTGTAATCCTTGATGTGTTTATATGGCCTATTATTTTCATTTTAATTCCTACCATCTTAATGGGTGCCAGCTTTCCTTTGATTTCTTCTCTTGGCTTTAAAGGAAACTCGGCTGGAAGTACGATTGGAAAAATTTATTTCTTTAACGTGCTTGGTAATGTGGCAGGTGGTTTAATAGCAGGTTTGGTTTTATTGCAAACAGTAGGAAGTGAATATTCCCTGATGCTTTTATCTTTTTTGGGATTGCTTTTCTTCTTTTTTATTGATAGTACCCGAATTGTTCGTGGAAGATATATAAGACCAGCAATTATAGCCCTTTCCATACTGGCGCTGGTTGCCTTCCCAGGCAGACAAAAGCTATACAGTATTATTCATCCTGCTATCGAATACAGTTCCGATGAAAAGAAAATTATAAACGAAGGGATGGACGCCGTAATTGTCACGTATAGTTCCGGAAATAGATTAAGCACCTATATAAATGGAATGACGCATGGAGGCAGACCTTATGCTACTTTTTATTACGAGGCAATTGAAGCGCTAAGTTTTAATACCAATGCTCCATCTATGTTAGTTATTGGATTTGGTACCGGGTCTACAGTGGAGACGATTCAAAGAGCTTGTCCGAATGCAAAACTTACTCTCGTTGAATTAAGCCCTACCCTAATAAAAAACCTAAACCAGGTTGACTATTTGAAATCCATATTGCAAAATGATAAGCTTGAATTGGTTTATGCTGATGGGCGTAAATACCTCCATAATTCTAGTAAAAAATTCGATGCGATTTTTATGGACCCCTTGCGAACCACTACTTCTTTTAGCAATAATCTCTACTCCAAACAGTTTTTTCAAATAATAAAAAACCATTTAAAGGATAGCGGTGTGTTTATGTTGTGGACAGATGAACATTTTATTATTCCAAAAACATTATGCAGTGTTTTTCCACATGTAAATAAATATTCCTTCTTCTGTTTAGCCTCTAATAATATAAATGAACAGGATATTTCTTTCAAATCAAAAATGTTCAATAGTTTCCCATCATATCTACGCAATGACTTGTATAAAATTGATTCCGGACAAAACAAACCACTCAACAAAGGTGAAATTCTTTCCTATACAGGCCTGTTTCCTGTCAATGAAGACTATAAACCCTATACTGAATTTTATCTTGGACTATTTGCTTACAGAGGACGATAGCATTTGCCATCAATGCCTATGGGTACAGTCAT
>DAIQPL010000358.1:0-4068 GCA_036787395.1 Flavisolibacter sp.
ATAAAAAGCACTTTGTAATGCAAAGTAAGTGTATTATTTTCAGTTCTGCAATATGTGCTTTGATTTTTTAAAAGAAATTTCAAATTCATCTACTGCTCACGGTGGCTGTCGATAACCGGAGCTTCGGAAATCATAGATGGCAATAAAGAGGGATAAAAAAATAATATGTAAATCTTGTATTATTCAAGACGTTTTATTTCATTTGTAGAACCAATTTAAAAAAAATCTTATGAGAACAATGTCGTTCTTTGCTCTAGTGGTTTTCATTTTTGCAAGCTGTAAAAAAAGTGGATCTGAGGAAGAGACTTTAGTAAAACCAGAGGATCCCGTGGCTCTTAGTAAGGCAGTTTCAGTATGGCATGGCACACGGGTAACTGGTAATCCACCCGCTCCAACCAATAATCCCAATAGCCCTGTCCTGGAACCCCAATCAAATAACCAAACGATAAAAGCTATTGCCGGAAGATATGCTATCGTTCAACCCCAACTGGTTAGCGGCTCTGTAGCAGGATATTACATACAAATAAACGGAGCATCCGACTATTTCAAAGTAGATTATTCCAAGCCGCGGAATACCGGAGGCCGTCAAGCTGTTCCTGGAAAAAAGCCTTCCTTAAATAAAAGCAATTTTAAAATCTTCGGGACCGATTCAACAGGAGGGAATGTAGATTCGGCTATCGTTATTTCCATTCCTCCGACCATTCAGGCTGGGGAATTTTGCATTACTTATTGCGTATACGATGCCGCTGGTAACATCAGTAATCTTATAACAACCTGCATTACGGTGACTTCTTTTGGCGGAGACGCTACCATCTCGTATTTGGCAGGCGTGTGGCATATGACAGCAGAAAGAGACGATACGTCACAAGTATGGTATCCGGTAATATATAGTGACACATCATACAGTTCTTTTACCTGCGTCAATAATAAACTCTCATATGATTGTCCTACTTCAAATTGTAACTTTTCAAATTATATTGTTGATATTTCAAACGGTTTAAAAGCCGACTTTACTTTTAACTCGAACGGAGGTTTAAAATATGAAGTTAGTTACTCATATAAAAATCTAAATCTTGATTCAAGCACCTGTTCCAATTTAATTTATACTTCCGATGGATTTTCGGACCAAATTTCGGGAGCATGGTCTTATACAACATCAACCAACAAGCTGGTAATGGTTTTTGATTTAAATTCTTCGGGTCAGACCGAGCCGGAGGCGTACGAATTCGTATTGGAGAAAATAAGTGACAAGGTTATCTATCTGCACGATCCTGTTGGTGGATACGCTCTAAAGTTTGAGAAATAGGTTTCTGGTAATTCACTCAAAGGCTTCTGAAATTATTTTGGAAGCCTTTTTTATTTCCGTATCAGATATAGTTAAAGGTGGAGAAATGCGCAAACAATTCGGCACAAATAAAAACCAATCGGCGAGCACCCCTTCTTGAATACAGCTCTCGATAGTTTTTTTACAGGTTTCAAAATTTTCAAATTTCACAGCCATCCAAAGTCCCAAAGATTTAATGGATCCGATTCCCGCGGATCGAAGCAAGGTTAGAAACAAAGTTTCTTTTTGCTTTACTGCAAAATCATTTTCCAGCAACACCTCAAAGGCAGCTTTACCAGCAGCACAACAAACGGGGTGTCCTCCAAATGTAGTAATGTGCCCAAGTACAGGATTATCTGTTAATTGATCCATCAATTTCTTGTCAGCAATAAAAGCTCCTAAAGGCATACCCCCGCCTAGTGCTTTTCCTAACAACAAAATATCGGGCACTACATCAAAATGTTCAAATGCCCAAAGCTTGCCGGTACGCCCAAAGCCTGCCTGTATTTCATCAAGAATAAACAAAGCTCCCACTGCCTTGCAACGGGCTTGCAGCGCCTTTAACCAACCGTTTTCCGGAACAATAATGCCCGCTTCGGCCTGCACGGTTTCAGCAACTACGCAAGCAGTTTGTTGTGTAATCAGTTCCAGGTCCTCAAACGAATTATAATTCAAATGTTGCACTCCAGGTAGCAAAGGCCTGAAGGCATTACGCCAATACTCGCTGCCAATAACACTTAAAGCGCCTTGTGTGGAGCCATGATACGAATTTTTGTATGCCACAATTTCTGTTCTGCCCGTAACTCTTTTGGCGAGTTTCATAGCGCCTTCTACAGCCTCTGCCCCTGAATTAGTAAAATAGACTGAATTTAAAGTAACGGGAAGATGTTCCGTCAGGAGTTTGGCGTATCGAACCTGTGGACTTTGGATAAACTCTCCATATACCATCACATGCATATACTCATCCACCTGCTTTTTTACCGCTTCAACAACCTTTGGATGCCGGTGGCCTATGTTAGCGACACTAATCCCACCAATAAGGTCAATATATTTTTTGCCCGAGACATCTGTCAATTCACAACCTTCTGCTTGTACAATTTCCAAAGCGAGGGGGCCTATTGAAGTCTGGGCCACGTGTTGCAGAAACAACTGCCTTAAATTCATATGCCGCAAAAATCGTAAATCTGTAATCGTAAATCAATTTTGTATGGCTTTGATACTTCCGGTTGAACAGAACTTTCCTAAATGGGGCGAACGTTGTTTTATTGCGCCCAATGCTACTATCGTGGGCGATGTAATAATGGGTAATGACTGCAGCCTATGGTTTAATGCCGTTGTACGTGGTGATGTAAATAGTATACGTATAGGCAACAAAGTAAATATCCAGGATGGCGCAGTTATCCATTGCACTTACCAAAAAACAAAAACAATCATAGGCGACAATGTTTCTATTGGTCATAATGCAATTGTGCATGGATGTACCATACATGACAACGTTTTAATAGGTATGGGCTCCGTTGTTATGGACAATGCCGTGGTGCATAGCAATACCATAATTGCTGCAGGCGCTGTAATACTGGAAGGAACTGTTTGTGAAAGCGGCGCTGTTTATGCCGGGGTACCGGCTAAAAAAGTAAAGGATATCTCTTCCCAAAAGATTGAAGGCGAGATCAATAGGATCGCCAATAATTATTTGAACTATGCCAAATGGTTTGAGGGGGTAAATGAAGCTTAAAACACTTTTAATCCTGCCTAATTCGTTTTATCTTTATACAAACGGTATCGATGAAAACAATACGCTTCACAATCTTAGCCGGTTTCTTTGCACTAATTCTCTCTTCCTGTAGTTTATTCAAACCAAAATACGGTTGTGGTGATAATGGCGGCAGAAATGTAGGCGCTGAAAAACTTCTTGATGGCAGTGCGCCTAAAAAGCAAAAAAAGTTCAAGGCATAACAATTGCATAATGCAGCTAAATGCATAATACCGTTGTCTTTAGAGTAGATTTACTGAAAATAGTGAGCACGTATTTTTACTAACATTAAAAGGTTTTTATGAGCCTCACCCTACGAACAACTTTAGGTTGTACAGAAGCCGTAATCGACGATGACGGCGGTTTAAAACGCTTTTACCAGATCGCTGACATTCTTAGCGATGATCTGCAAATAAGTTTTACCAACAAAGAAGATGATTTTGATGCCATTAGTTGGGATTTCCATCTGGGACATCATGAACTAACCTTGCATTACAGCATTTACAATGGTATTTCTATGTTTCCCACAAAAACAAAAGACGCCAGGAAAAGAGACAATAAAGCTGTAGTGGAATTAGCCAACGTACTGGAAGGAAAATTAATGAGCATTGACATGCGCCAAGGCATTGCTTAGGCTTTATCTTTTGTTTTTGTAGCCAGCTTTGTATTTAATATTTATCATTTCTTGCGTCGAACTCTTTTACGCTTTTTAATATATTCAGCAGATCAAAATCCAATACAACTTCTTTCTTGAAAATCAAATCCCTTCTTGCCGGCAGGCTCACCATTTCTTCTCGCTGATCGACTCCAGTATGTTATAATAACTAACGTACCTGTCTTCGTTTATTACTCCATCAATTACACCTTGTTTAATCGCACACCCGGGTTCATTAATGTGGAGACAATTATTAAACTGGCAATCATTTAAACGTTTCTTCATTTCAGGAAAATAACCAGACAGTTCTCCTTTTTCTACATCTACCAAACCAAA
>DAIQPL010000359.1:0-4057 GCA_036787395.1 Flavisolibacter sp.
GTTAAGGATTGAGTAGATAATTTTATGCTCAATTTCTTTTGGATTATCTGCACTGGTTAAATACACTAAATGAGTAGCATATTTAGGTACCGAGCGGTCATTACTGAGTTCCTGTATTTTCGGTATATAATGGTCAAGCCGTACAAACTCTACATAGCGGTTCTTAATTTTGCGGGCCCTGTACCAGTTGTACATAACCAAAAACAAAAGACCGCCAACAATAAGAGTTACATAACCGCCATGTGGAAACTTATCCATGTTGGCATACAGAAAACTTAGCTCAATTAGCAGGTAAACAAACAGATATAAATAAATTAATTTTTTAGGTGCCCTTCTAATCACTAAATAATTAGCAAAGAGGATGGAAGTGGCTATCATAGTAACCGTAATAGCCATCCCATAGGCCGCCTCCATATTTGAGGCCTTTTTAAAATAAAGTACAATACCTATACAGCCGATATATAATAACAGGTTGGTTGCAGGTACATACAGTTGTCCTTTTGCTTCAGTGGGATAATTGATCTTTAGCTTTGGCCATAGATTTAAACGTATAGCCTCGCTTATAAGTGTAAACGAACCGGAAATAAGCGCCTGGCTGGCAATGATAGTAGCAGCGGTAGCAATGGCGATTCCAAAATATAAAAACCAATGTGGCATAACTCCATAAAAAGAATTAAAACCATTATCTATCGCTTCTTTTGTAATCAGTTTGCCTTTATAGTTGCTAAGCAGCCAGGCGCCCTGGCCTAGATAATTTATGATAAGGCAGCTTTTAACAAGTATCCATGAGTATCGGATATTCCACTTGCCACAATGCCCGAGATCGGAATACAATGCCTCTGCACCTGTAGTACATAAAAAAACACCGCCCAAAATATAAAAGCCATTTGGATAAGTAATGAGAAGTTTAATTCCATAATAAGGATTAAAGGCTTTTAGAATAGAAAGGTCATCAAAAAAATGTGCTGCGCCAAGTGTAGCCAGCATGGTAAACCAAACCGTCATTACGGGTCCAAATGAACGTCCTATAAAAGCAGTACCAAATTGCTGCACAAAAAACAAAACAGATAATATGCCAATAACAATATAAATAACGGTCCATTGACTGATGTTGTTTAATGCGGGTATTTGTTTTAACCCTTCGATAGCAGAAGTAACTGATATAGGCGGAGTGATCATGCCATCGGCGAGCAAAGCAGCGCCGCCAATCATTGCCGGTATTACTAACCATTTTTTTCTGCGACGCACCAATGCAAACAGGGAAAAAATTCCTCCTTCACCACGATTGTCTGCCTGCAACGTGAGTATAACATATTTGATTGTCGTTTGTAGCGTCAACGTCCATATTATAAGTGATAAAGCGCCTATGATCAAATCTTCCGATATTATTTTACCGCTGATAATAGCATTTAAAACGTAAAGGGGGGAAGTGCCAATATCTCCGTAAATAATTCCAAGGGCAACTAAAAGTCCGGCTACGGTTACGCGATTGTGTGAAGACATCTTTCAAACAAATTAGAAACTTCAAAACTAATCCAGCATACGGCGGTTTTATGTTTTTAGGCTTTTCTGCAATCAAATCTTTATAAAACGTATTATCTCTAATGGCTTATTTTTTAGCAGGCCCTGCATTTGATAAATGCCACTATGTAATTTATCAAATGAAAGATTTATTGTATTCTCTCCCCTTGCAAGCGAGTGGCTGAACCGCATTACAATTCTTCCGTTTACATCTATTACTACCCAATCAATGTTTGCCGGTGCAGAAACAGCGATTTTTAGAACGGTGCGATCATGCACCACGTTAGGCATTAAAACGGCCTGGTTAATTAGGCTGTTAACAGGCGATACAGCCGTGGCACACGAAACCGAATCCAGCACTTCTAAAGTGGCCTGGCTGGAGGTAAGGATGCCGCATAAACCTGTTACCGTTATAGCATAATGACCGGCATTGGCTTTTTCCACTTTCGGAATAGTATATACTGCACTTGTAGCACCTGTAATATCAACACCCTGTTTTTTCCATTGATAGGTAAGCGCTGCACCGGTTGCATTTACTGAAAAAGATGCCTCTGAGCCGGCACATGCAGACCTTGACAACGGTTGTGTTTGAATAACTGTTGTGGGATGAACGATTATGTTGGTACTCGTGGCAGGACCTGCTCCACATGCATTAGAAAGGTGTACCGATAAGGTGTAGGAGCCGGGTACATTCCACCTTACCGTATCCTTGTTTCCATAAAACGAGCTGGAACCACCACCTGATAAAGACCAGTTATAATTTACTCCTTGCAAAGACCCTGTAACAAAGGGGGATGATGTATTTTGACAATAAGGTTCAACACCATAAATATAGCCCGGGGAGCCAGGGCGCCGAAGAGAGTCCGATTTATAGATAAAGCCGGTTGAACCGGCTATATAAACATGCGTGAACCCCGAGATTCTGTATAGACTTTCAAGAATTGACTTGACAAGAAACCAGCTCTGTCCTCCGTCTTTCGTTTTTTCAATAGCACTGATGCCAAACTGGTTGTTTTTAACCACATAGCCAACAGAATCGTTTAAAAAATAAAACGATTCCATTACAACATTAATTGGGCCGTTTGCTGTACTGGTAATGATCTTTTGCCATGTTGTTCCTCCATCCAGTGTTTTAAATAAGTAGCCTTTGTTTGTACCGATAAAACCAATATTATCCGAATAAAAATAAACGCTGCTCAGGTAATCCTGTGAGTGAAGATTAAATGCTGTCCATGTTGTTCCCTTATCGGTTGATGTGTACAATTGACCCTCTGTACCTACGGCAAATCCCTTTCCATTGCCGGTAAATGTAAGGTCTCCTAATAGAAATTGGCTATTTAAAACGAGAGCCCAGGTGGCGCCCCCGTCTATCGTTTTATAAGCAGTGTACCGGTCAAGTACTACACCACTCATGCGGTCAAAAAAATACATTTTCCTGGGCTGGTATTGTAGCTGATCTCCGGGTATGGTGGTTATGTCCCACGATCTTCCGCCATTACTGGTTTTGTACACCCTGTCGGTGGAAGCAAAGCCATACTGCTCATCAAGAAAAAAGATATTTTCCACCGCGTCATTTTGCAGGGAAGGCACCACTCCCATTTCTTTCCAACTTTCGCCGTAATCGTATGTTTTATATACAGTTCCATTAGAACCTGATATAAAACCAGTAGAATCATTCAGGAAAAAAACATCATAGAAGTGCCGCAAAATATTCGCACTCCAATGCTGGTAGTTGTTTCCACCATCTGTTGTAGAAAAAATCATTCGTCCGTCATGCCCTACAAGGGAGCCATTTCCACCACCACCGGCAAAAACAATTTTTTTTCGTTGAGGATCTGTTGCCATAGCCAACAATATACCCGGCTGAAAAGAAGAAATATTCCAGTTTTCACCGCCATCCGTTGTTTTTAATACTACTGTACCCTGGTAAGCAGCCCCAAGAAAACCCGTTTGTGGATTGATAAAAGAAATGTCCTGGAAACCTCCACTATACGGAGCATTAACAATTTTCCATGTATCTCCGCCATTGGTTGTTTTAAGAAGTGTGCTGTTTGCACCTAACGCAAAACCTGTATTGACATCAAGAAAGCTTAGTTTTTTGATATACTTACCATACCCCACGGAGCCAAGATCAAGATGCTCCCACGTAGCACCTCCGTCCCTGGTACGGTATATATCTTTTCCCTCGTTACATAGAAAGCCTAAACTATCATTGACAAAAGTGATACAAGTTAATCGGCCGGTGCCTGTAGTGGCAAATGCGGTATCTTTCCACGACCTGCCCCCATTGGTGGTAGAGAATAATAAGTCATCATCTCCCACAACAAATCCTTTATTCTCATCCAGGAAAAACACATCTTGATTACTGCCGTATTCTGCAAAAGGAACACTTGTAATGGTTGCGTACAAAGGGAACCAACTTTCACCCTGATCTTCACTCTTTAGAATGGTGCGATTCCATCCAACTGCATACAAGACACTATCTGTTGCTGCATGAACGGCGGTAAGAATATTCCGTTGAAACGTTGAGATATTT
>DAIQPL010000102.1:0-12526 GCA_036787395.1 Flavisolibacter sp.
CCTTGTTTTCAGCCACATGTGCATCATGTGGCTGAATTTTTTTCTTTAGTACTGAGGGATTTAAAATATTATTAGTTACCAGCACTTCCATGGCCTTATATATCTCTTGCTGTACTTCTTTATTTTCCATCCATTTTTTTTGGGGTGGCTCAAAACCAACTTTGTCCTTTCGCCAGGTAATTTCTTTTGGTAAAAGATCTTCTACCGATTTACGTAAAAGCCATTTAGTCCAACCGTTATGAATTTTAAAATGCGGTGGCAGGGTAAATAAAAATTCTACCAGTTGGTGATTTAAAAAAGGAAGACGTACTTCTACGGAATGAGCCATGGCATTTCGGTCAGCCATTCTTAGCAATTCTTCCAGGCCATTTATAAAGGTGTTAAAGTATAAAGCGCTATTGAGGTTAAAATGCGATGGAATGCTATAATAAAGATTCTGCTTATTGCTGAAGGCAAAATCTGCATTCAGGTCGGGGTGCCTAAATGCTTGTTTTGCTTGCCGGGTTTGCACTAAGCCGCCGGTGAGCTCGGGGACTAAAGATGCTACTTTGGAAGCCCATCCAAATTTTTGTTTTATACCTAAAGCTTGTGCAGCTTTTACCTCATTGGTTTTACTCAAACGTTTCTGGCGATAGAGCTCCAACCAATACCATTTGAAATATTTATGGTAGCCTCCTAAAATTTCATCTGCACCTTGTCCATCCAAAAGAACAGTTACATTGTTTTGCCTTGCCAGTTCATATACTTTGTATTGTGCCAGCGGGCTTGCAGATGCAACGGGTTCTTCCTGGTGCAGCATTAGCTTTTGCATTAATGGCACGATATCATTTTCACTTAACTCAGTAATGTAATTTTCCAGTTTGAATTTGCCGGCTACTTCTTTTGCATAATGCAATTCGTTTTTTTCAAAATCCGGGAAGGAGGCAGTAAAACATTTGTGTGTATAATGAAGGGCTGTATGGGCATCACAAAAAGCAACAACAGCCGAACTATCCAAACCACCACTTAAGCTGGTTCCTATTGATACATCGCCGCGTAAACGCTTGCTGATGGATTGGGAGAAAAGATATGTGAATTTCTCAATGGCATCTTTTTCTGAAATGGTATTATTGACTTCAGGATATACCTGCCAGTATTTTTCCATTTTTAATTCCTGCTTTGCTAAAGAATAAGTAAGAAAACTGGCAGCGGGCAATTTATTAATGTTGTCAAAAAAAGTTTCCCGGGGATCTGCAGGATTAGTAGTATAGTCAATGGCAAGAAAGTTGTAAAGCATGGATTTGTTAACTTGCTTTTGTATCCCCATACTCCATAAAGCTTTCATTTCAGAGGCAAAAACAAGTTGTTCTTCATTATAAAAAAAGAAAAAAGGTTTTTCACCAAGGCGGTCCCGTGCTGCAAACAACGCTTGTTCTTTATCGTCCCAAATGGCAAAGGCAAACATACCGTCAAACTGCCGCAGGCAATCTTTTCCAAAAGCAGCAAAGGAAGCAACTATTACTTCCGTATCTGATTCTGAATTAAAACTGTAGCCTTGGTTTTTCAGTGCCTCTCTTAACTCAATATAATTGTATAATTCGCCATTGTATATTATGTGGTAGCGGTTAAGATAGGGCATTGGTTGAGCCGCAGAAGTGCTTGGATCAATAATTGATAGCCTTCTATGTCCCAGAGCAACTGTTCCCTCGGAATTGATGTAATATCCCTCAGCCTCTGGACCACGATGCGTTAAACAGCTTGTTCCTTTTTGAATGCGCTGGTGTGAAACCAGTGTTGTGTTTGTAGAAACAATACCTGTAATGCCACACATGATTTAATTTCTAAAATTGAATTGGCAAACGGGCTACAACCGTATCCCAGGCCATCACAAGGTCAGCGCCATTATCTGCTTTCTGAAACGCCATACTGAAGTATTCAACTGGCTGATTGGTGATCTGGATAGGAATATCAAATTTGAATACATCATCTTTTGGATTAGGTGTTAAACCCCAGGTGTTTAAATTGGAATTAAAAACAATGCTCCATTTATCCTGGTAAGGAATAGCGTAAAGTACGTATTTGCCTTTTGCAATCTTTTTGTCTTGAATGGTTACAGGTTGAAAAAACTCTATCTCCGTTGCTTCATTTGCGCCCAAACGCCAGAGGTCACCATATTTTAATAAAACGCCGAATATTCGTCTACCCTGGCGGTGTGGCCGGCTATAGATAACCCTTACTACCGGCTGGCGCTTTTCTCTACCCGACATTTTCCGAACCGGGTAATCAACCGGGAAATAGCTCATGTCCATTGGAGAAACATCAATAGGAGCATAAGGGTTGATGCTATCAGTTTTTATCAGGTTTGAGTCTTTTGGAACCAGGGTAGGACGTGCAGCAGTCTGACTTCTTTGCTCATTGCATGAAACAACTCCAACTAACATAAGGCATCCAAGCAAAATTTTCATGGCGAAAAAATACAGCTTTTCACACAGGCGGCAAATTGTTGTTAATATGGTTTTGTTTATGTGACCGGCTTTTGTTCTACTATGACGCTTTGCTTGCGACGCTCCATTCAGGTCACAGTAGTTCTTATCATCTTTTTTTGACGCGTAGGAACAGTAAATGAAGGGTGAAAGGATTTAAGTGCATCTTTTCTGCATACTCTTATAATTGAACACTGGTTCAATAAAATTACAGAACGTACAAGTGTGCGACGCAACGGAAGCGTTATAGTAGCATTGAAGTTTGGCAAAAAATCATTTTTCTTTTTTTTCTTCCGGCAAGGTTACCCAATGATGCCCGTCTTTTGCAATTAATGCTTCTGCATCTTCCGGTCCCCACGTACCAGGCGCGTAGTTAGGAAAGTCAACCGGCTGCCGTAATCTCCATGCTTCCAAAATCGGTTGAATAATTTTCCATGCAGCCTCCACCTGGTCAGCACGCATAAACAAAGTAGCATTGCCTTCAATCACATCCTCCAGCAAAGTCTCATAAGCTTCTGGCTGGTCATTGTTGCCATAAGATTGCGAATAACTGAAGATCATATCTACCGGTTGCAATACCATATGAGGCCCCGGTTGTTTTGCCTGGAAGCGCAGGCGGATATCCATTTCTGGTTGTATACTGATGGTTAACCTATTGGGTCGCCATGTTTCACC
This sequence comes from Flavisolibacter sp., assembly GCA_036787395.1. Classification (GTDB taxonomy): domain Bacteria; phylum Bacteroidota; class Bacteroidia; order Chitinophagales; family Chitinophagaceae; genus Flavisolibacter. The sequence goes on from DAIQPL010000102.1 coordinate 3,138, forward strand.
TGCTTCCACGGGAAAGGCATACTGAGGTGCCGGCTTGAACTGGATGGTAATGATTGTCATTTTAGAATGCAACGCTTTTCCCGTGCGCACATAAAACGGAACATCTTTCCATCGCCAATTATCTACATAAAATTTTACCGCTGAAAATGTTTCAACTGCAGATTGTGGTGATACGTTTTTTTCTTCACGGTACGACTTCATTTGCTTTCCTTCCATCCAGCCTTCGCTGTATTGTCCTCGAACGGCATTTTTGTGCACTTCATCTTTTTTCCATTTACGTATTGCCATCAACACATCCAGTTTTTTATTGCGTATTTCATCCGCATGAAAGGAAACCGGCGCTTCCATGGCAATCATGCAGAGCAATTGAAGGATGTGATTCTGAACCATATCCCGAAGTGCACCCGAGATTTCATAATAGCCACCACGATCTTCAACACCAATATCCTCTGCCGCCGTGATCTGTATATGATCAATGTAATTGCTGTTCCATATGGGTTCAAATAAACCATTGGCGAAACGCAGGGCAAGAATGTTTTGTACCGTTTCCTTGCCCAGGTAATGGTCGATCCGGTAAATCTGTTCTTCTTTAAATAATTGACCAAGGCGAATGTTTAATTCTGTAGCGCTTTGCAGATCATGTCCAAACGGTTTTTCAAATACCATCCGGGAACGGGAGGAGTCATTAGTCAGTTTCTCCTTGTGTAGTTTTTCTGCAATTGTTGGCGCTAGCTGGGGAGCCACTGACATGTAGTATACGGTGTTCGCTTTCCCTTTCCATTCTTCCTCTGCTTTTTTGATATAGGATGCAATTGTTTTATAAGTGCGGTCGTTTTCAAGGTCTGCCTTAAAATATTCAATTAGTGGTGCAAACTCTTTCCAGGCAATTTTTATACATCCCGGTCTTCTTGAATGTTGCTCTATACCTTTTTTAGTATGATTGCGGAAGGCTGCGTTTGTAAAATCGCTTCTTCCAATGCCCACAATGCGGAACTGCTCTGGTAAATATTTGTCCAGGTAAAGATTATACAAAGCTGGCATCAACTTGCGATAAGTAAGATCGCCGCTTCCCCCGAAAATAAAGATAAGCGTAGGTTGTTTTGAGTTAACAGGTTCTATAGTAGACATGTTGACCAGTTAATTAAATAACAGTTGGTAATGCAAAAACTAATTTTTAATCATCATTGTGCCATTCCGTATGAAATACACCTTCTTTGTCAATTCGTCGGTAAGTGTGCGCACCAAAATAATCACGCTGTGCCTGGATTAAATTAGTTGGCAGGCGTTCACTTATATAGGCATCGTAATACGCCAGGGCGCTTCCCATGCCTGCAACAGGAATCCTGGACTGCACGGCGGCATTAATAATGCGGCGAAGGCTGTCTTCCCGGCTTTGCATTAAACCGGCAATGTCAGCGTCTAACAAAAGGTTGGGTAATTTGGGTTCTTTGGTAAAGGCATCGGTAAAATTACCTAGCAGAGCGGAACGTATAATACAACCGGCTTTCCAAACCTGTATAACAGATGGCAATGGAATATTCATGCCTAATTCGTCTGAAGCTTTCGCCAGCATGCTCAATCCCTGTGTATAAGCAATGGCAAAACAAAAAGCTAATGCATTTTCAAGATCATTCAGAAGCGCATTTGTATTTTCTATTTTACTTATATGCGTATGAAAAAGTTGAGCTGCTTTTGTTCTTTGCTCTTTATAAACCGAAAGGTCTCTCATAGCAACGGCCATGTCAATGGTAGGAATAGGGACGGGGAGATCCATTGCTTCCTGTGATGTCCATTTGCCAGTTCCTTTTGATCCGGCCTGGTCAAGTATTTTATCTACAAGGAAATCATTTGGGTCATTGGTTGCATCATCTTGCGTTTTAAAAACTTCTGCAGTGATTTCTATTAAAAAAGACTGAAGCTGTCCTTCATTCCATTTTAAAAAAGTGGTGTGGAGGCTTTTGTTGTCAAGTCCTGCTCCACGATGTAGCAGGTCATACACTTCACTGATCATCTGCATCATGGCATATTCAATGCCATTATGTACCATTTTTACATAATGACCTGCGGCTCCGTTACCCATATAGGCCACACAAGGTACTCCGCCTGCTTTTGCTGCAATGGCTTCCAAAATTGGTTTTAAGTATTGATAGGCTTCTTTATCGCCACCTGGCATCATACTGGGACCAAATCTTGCTCCTGCCTCTCCACCTGAAACGCCCATTCCAAAAAAATGAACGTTTTTGTTTTGCAAATAGTTGATGCGCCTGAGCGTGTCTTTATAATAAGAATTACCTCCATCAATTACAATATCATCTTGTTCCAGGTGAGGTAAAAGATTTTCTATTACATCATCTACCGGCTTGCCTGCCGGAACCAGCATCATAATCTTCCGCGGCTTTTTTAAGGCTTTTATCATTTGGATGATATCGGTTGTCCCTTTCACTGCAGTACCGGGTTTTGCTGAGGCTTCCAGGGCAGAAGCTCTTTCCTGCTTAAGGTCAAAGCCAATAACAGTATAACCATGGTCGGCCATATTAAGAAGCAAATTGCTTCCCATAACACCGATACCTATCATTCCAAAATCAAAATTGGCGTCCATTTTATTTTTGATTGCGTTGAGTGGAATCTGTTTGCGGTCTTTGTTGTTGCTGAGGTTTTGGAGGTTTTGTGACAGGATCTGTAGCTCCGTGATGACAAGTATAGCAGGTAACCATCAATTGAGCATTTAGGTTTTTTTTACTGCCGGTTAAATCGAAGTATTTATCGTTAATCTTGTCAGTCATTTTCATCATATCGCGGGCTACCAGCTTGTGCTTGTTCTCATCAGAAGCAAAATCAGGATGATCTTCCCCTTCTCTTCTCACGTGGCAGAAGTTACATTTTACACCCAATGAAGCTGAAAAATGGCGCATCACACTATCCATTTGCTCCTTGGTTATATTTTTTGGAAGAACTTTCAGGTTTTTATAAAGATGTTCATCCTCTTGCGTAAAAGAAAGAGAAAGGGCTGTAATTGCTACAAGACCCAAGGCTACCACGACAGTTTTTTTCATAAAGCGTTAAAATTTTCATGAATTTATACAAAAATCCCGCCTTAACGTTGTAACAATGATTGGCAGCTTTGCATTTGCTATTTTTGCAGAACAGTAAAACTGATAGAATGCCCGAACTGGTCAAAGAATTTAATGACTATAGAGAGAAGATGAACGAGGTGATCCTTAGCAAAAACAATCTTGTGATGAAGCGGCTTTGGAACCTGGACACCAATACGTATGAAGAAGGAGCCTTAGATAAAAAGACCAAGGAAATGTTGGGATTAGTTTCCAGTATGGTACTTCGATGCGACGATTGTATTAAATACCACCTGGGTAAGTCACATGAACTGGGCGTCACTACCGATCAAATGTATGAGATCTTTGCAGTAGCTAATATTGTCGGTGGCACCATTGTAATCCCTCATACAAGACGTGCCGCGGAATATTGGGAAGAATTAGTAAATTCAAAATGAAAAAATCAACATGTCTGAAACACTTACAGCAAACAATATAGCGCTTAGTCCAAAAGATTTTGCAACAGACCAGGAAGTGCGGTGGTGCCCCGGCTGTGGGGATTATTCCATACTGGCGCAGGTACAAAAAGTGATGCCAACGCTTGGCATTCCACGTGAAAATATTGCTATCATCTCCGGTATCGGTTGTTCCTCGCGGTTCCCTTATTATATGAATGTGTACGGGATGCATTCTATTCACGGAAGAGCAACAGCGGTTGCCAGTGGTTTAAAAGCTGCCAGGCCGGATCTGAGTGTTTGGATTGTTACCGGCGATGGGGACAGCCTTAGCATTGGAGGAAACCACACCATTCATTTGCTGCGCAGGAATTTTGATGTAAATATTCTTTTGTTTAACAACCAAATATATGGGCTAACCAAGGGACAATATTCTCCCACTTCTGAAGAGAACAAGATAACAAAGTCAACGCCATTTGGAAGCATCGATCACCCGTTTAATCCACTGGCTTTGGCGATGGGCGCTGATGCGACATTTGTGGCTCGAAGCATGGACCGGGATCCGAAACATTTGCAAAGTATGTTGCTAAGAGCCAATGCGCATCATGGAGCTTCTTTCCTGGAGATCTACCAGAATTGTAACATCTTTAATGATGGTGCTTTTGAAATTTTTACAGAGAAAGGAACTAAAGCTGAAGAGGCCTTATTCCTGGAAAATGGTCAGCCACTGGTTTTTGGGGCTAATAAGGACAAAGGAATTAAACTCGATGGATTTACACCGATAGTAGTTAGCCTTAATGAAGGTCAAAGTGTTAATGACGTTTGGGTGCATGATGAAACAGATATTTATAAAGCGCAGATATTGACCCGCATGTTTGATGATCCGAAACAGGATCGTCATTTGCCCAGGCCATTTGGTGTATTTTACCAGGCCATAAGACCCACATATGAGGATATGATGAAACAGCAGATACAGGCAGCAAAAGATAAAAAGCCTGCAGACCTGGACAAATTACTTAGGGGCAACGAAGTTTGGCAAATTGTGTGATAATGTTATTGCCGGTAAATAATTATGCTGCTTTCATAGCGGCATTTTTTTATGCCTTTTTTACAAGTAAAATCAGATGCAGTATTACCGCTAAATTTGGACTAAACTATTTCTTTAAGCGCTGCTAATGATTAGTTCATCCATTCAACGACTGCAATATTTGACCGAGGCGCTCCCTCCCAGGTTGACTTTGATCAAAGAAGAAGATTTTTCAGATAAACCCTCTCGGCACAAATGGAGTAAGAAACAAATTTTAGGACATCTCATCGACAGCGCAACAAATAATCACCAAAGATTTATAAGAGTTCAATTTGAGCAGACACCCACTATTGTTTATAACCAGAATGAATGGAACTCACTCAGTTACTATCAACAACTGGATTCCGGCCAGCTAATTCAATTCTGGACGCTTTATAATAAGCAATTGATCCATATCATTCGGCATATTCCGGAACAAAACCTGCAAAAGAAATGTAACGCAGGAGGGCCGGCCCCGGTAACTCTTGAATGGCTTATTAATGATTATGTGGCCCACCAGGAGCATCATTTGCACCAGATTGTCGATTACAATTAACTGGCGATGGATTTGCAGGAAAAATAAATTTTACAATTCACCTGTTATGCTTATTCATATACACCCACAAGATCCGCAGGAGCGTTTGATAAGGCAGGTCGTGGATGTTTTAAAAAGTGGAGGGATCATTATTTATCCAACTGACACCATTTATGGATTGGGATGTGATATTTATCAGCATAAAGCAATTGAGCGTATTTGCCAAATCAAGGGAGTACAACCACAAAAAGCTAATTTGTCCTTTGTATGTTATGATTTAAGCGACCTGAGTCATTATGCCAGGCAGTTAACCACGTCTGTATATCGTTCTTTAAAGCAACACTTACCCGGACCATACACTTTTATTTTAGAGGCCAGCAAACAAGTGCCCAAAATTTTAAAAACAAAAAAGGATACTTTCGGAATTCGCGTTCCTGATAATAAAATTGCCCGGTATATAGTAAAAGAATTGGGCAACCCTATTTTGAGTGCTTCGCTGCCGGGAGAATATGTAGAGGATTATACAGATCCTGAAATCATTCACGACCATTTTGAAAAGCGGGTAGATGTTGTAATTGATGGGGGAACCGGGGGTATAGAGCCCTCGACCGTCATAGATTTTACAAGTGGCGAAGCCGAAGTTTTAAGAGAAGGAGCAGGGCAGTGGTAAGATTTTATTTTTGTTTCTCGAGAGAGAGGCCCGAAACAAAAGCATCGCTATTGCTAGCGATGCTTTGTTAACCTTCAACCATTCTTTTACGGCAGATCATTTAGAGATGCAGCACATGAAAAAGACAGTAATAAGACCACAAAACGCTGCATGGGTTTAATCAAAAATTAGGCTCCTCAAATAGTATAGGTTGGCTATAGTCCAGCCTGAACGACTTTCGGTGGTATTTGCATGGCCCGTATTTTTCAAGTGCTGCCTGGTGCTCTCTGGTAGCATATCCTTTGTTCTGTGCCCAGTTATATTTTGGGAATTGAGGATGAAGCGCTTTCATATAATCATCGCGATAAGTTTTAGCCAGGATACTGGCCGCAGCAATAGAAGCATAGGCTGCATCACCTTCTATTATGCATTTATGAGGAATTCTTTTAAATGGTGCAAAACGGTTGCCATCGATCAACAATAATTGCGGTTGGGGTGTTAATTGTTTAATAGCCAGGTGCATACTTTTAAAAGAAGCTTTTAAAATATTAATCTTATCGATTTGCTTATTGCAGAGGTTAGACACCGCATAAGCAATGGCTTGTTTTTCAATGAGAGGCCTCAACTCATATCGGTGTTCTGCTGTGACTTGTTTTGAATCGTTTAACAGGGGATGGTAAAAATCTTTGGGTAAGATAACAGCTGCAGCAAATACAGGTCCCGCAAGACAACCGCGGCCTGCTTCGTCACAGCCGGCTTCCAATAATTCCACCTGGTAATAGGCTTGCAGCAATTGATTTTTTCCAAAAATAACAAGACTATTGATTAGAATGCGAGTACGGAATAAAAAATTTTCACCGGCTTGTTTATTTGATTTGTAAATTTAAGTACATACCTAAACCATGCGGTTTCTTCAATCATCATGGTGCCCTCTTTGTCTTGGAATTATTACATTGATAGTGATTTCGGGTCAACTTTTTACAGCCCGTAAAGACACCTACGTGCAGGCTTTTTATCAGCCGTATAAAGAAAATGAATTATGGCAGGCGCCATCTGAAGATGAGATACCAACTGATTCTACGGGAGATTTGATCCGGTACGGTAAAGAGCTTACCGTAAACACTTCAAAGTATTTGGGACCCAAAGGAATAATAGCACAGGTGTCTAACAACACCAACTGCCAGAACTGTCATATAGCAGCAGGGACGCAAAACTTTGCTAATCCTTTTTCTTCTGTAGCTTCTACCTATCCTAAATACAGGGACAGGAGTGGAAGAATAGAATCAGTAGAATTCCGCGTGAATGAATGCCTGCAAAGAAGTATGAATGGAACACCCATAGACAGCTCCAGTTTGGAAATGAAGGCTTTTGTAGCTTTTTTAAAATGGGTAGGTAAAGACGTGCCAAAAGGCGTACGGCCAAAAGGTTCAGCAACAAAGGCTCTGCCTTATTTACAGAGAGCCGCCGACAAGGAAAAAGGCAAAACCATTTATATAAATAATTGCCAGCGTTGTCATGGAGCAAATGGAGATGGAATAATTTCTCCTGATTCTACCAGTTATACGTATCCTCCTTTATGGGGCGATCATAGCTTTAATGTAAGTGCAGGAATGTATCAACTTTCGAAGCTGGCTGGTTTTATCAAAAACAACATGCCCTTTGGAATCACCTGGCAAAATCCACAATTAAGTGATGAAGAAGCGTGGGATGTTGCAGCTTTTATCACTTCTCAACAAAGACCCGTGAAATTGTTTTCTTATGATTGGCCAGACATTTCAAAAAAACCTGCGGACTATCCTTTTGGGCCTTACGCTGATTCATTTCCCAATATTCAACACAAGTTCGGGCCATTTATTACCATACAGCAAAAGAAAAAAGGCAAGAACTAGTCTTGCCTGGTGCACTAAATTTTATCCCCATTAACCCGCAAAACAGTAGGCGCAACCATTCTCTTGTGCCCTGCCTACAGCCCAAACACCAGAGGGTACAACCTGAACACCTGGTAGTAATCCAGCCATCCAGTCTTTTTTTACATCCTCAGGTTTCATATTCATTCCCTTGGCTACTACGGCAGTATAAACACTAATGGCAGCACTGCATACACAAAACATCACTCCTTTGGCCTGAAGGTCATTGATGCCTATTGATACGGGTCCTATACCGGGTACCTCAAAATCTCCAGCCTTAGGTTTCCAAAAGGGGTTGCGATTGGCAGCTGCGGTTTTATAATCTGCAGCTTTAAATGTTTTGCCAACCTCACCAGCTTTAAAAAGCTCTCCAAAATTGTATTTAGCCCATAAACGGTCTTCAAAAGCATAAGGAATAGCATCGTGACGTAATACAACTACTACGCTGCTGTCTTTTGAAGCCGTACCCGTCGCCTCATTTGTCATCAAAAAAACAAGTGGCCATACAAAAGGGAAAATTTCATGTGGCTTGGTAGCATCAAATACAATTCTGTGTTTGCCTTTTATCTGTTTGAACCACGCATCAGGGTCCTCGTCATCATAAAAATTGTCTGAAATCTTTTTTGCTCCGGCAGAAATGGGCGCAAGAGAAGCAGCACTGATAGTAACTGCACCAGTTGCCAATGTACCCAGGAAGTTGCGGCGGGACGTCGATTGGAGGTTTTTGTTTCGCATAAATAATGTTTGGTAAGTGATAAAGAAAGAACTTCTATTAAGGTACGGAAATCTATTACCCCTCAAAAATTTTACTTAATGCTAAGCTCTTCTGAATGCTTGGCACATAAGAAACGCGTTATGGAAATATTTTCGTAAACTTTAGTTACCAAATCAACCAAGTATGAAACAGATGTTCTTAGCAACATGCCTTATTTTTTCAGCAATTATCTTATATGCACAATCAGTTCCCTATAATGTTGTATTTGATCTTACAAGCAAAGACACCAACGATCATAAGAGCGTTGTCCGTTGGTTAAATGAAATCTCTAAAGAAAGACCCGACGCTAAACTGGAAGTAGTGCTATATGGGCAGTCGTTAGATATGATTAGGAAGGATAAATCAGTAGTTGCTCCTGCTATAGAGCAACTAACACAAAATAAAAATGTTACGGTTAAAGTCTGCGCTATAGCCATGAAACGTCACGGTATTGACTCTACTCAACTTTTGCGTGGCGTAAGTATGGTACCTGACGGCATTTATGAAATTATTACAAAACAAAAAGAAGGCTGGGGATATATAAAGGCGGCGCACTGAAATCAGATTTGCAATTTGCAAAATACTCATGTGAACTATATATAAAGCCACAAAAATATAGTCGTAAGAAACCCCTGTTGGTTTTACAAATTGCTAAGTGACAAATGTCAACATCATAAAAATCCCGTTAACTCCGTCATCAATCCTGCTAATCTGCGGTTACCTTTGCGGGCCATGAAGGACATGCATCGTTCATCAAAGCCTGTGGCTATCTGGTTGCTCATTGGAGTAGGAATGATCATTATTCAAATTGTGCTGGGTGGTATAACGCGTTTAACTGACTCAGGTTTGTCTATTACAGAATGGAAACCGCTGTTAGGCACCGTGCCTCCCTTAAATGAGGAGGAATGGAACCGGGCTTTTAACCAGTACAAGCAAATCGCCCAGTTCAAACATCTCCACTCTTACTTCACAT
>DAIQPL010000360.1:0-4026 GCA_036787395.1 Flavisolibacter sp.
CAGATATTTTGATGGAGTAACCCGGTTAGGCGATACCAACCGAAGGTTCCCATGAATATTCTGTAGATGTCATGAATACCTCCTTTTCTTTGGTGAGTCATGAAGATACAAAGAAGCACTCAATAAAAATGTAAGCGTTTTCGTTATATAAGAGCTTTATAAGCTCCTTAAGAAATTGAGTTTTATTTTTTTAAACATAAAGAAAATAATAGCTCTTCCTTACAAAAGGAAACTAATATCTTGTGACCAAGCTCCCGGCTTAACCCCGATCAACACCAAATAGTTTGTGCATGAATGAACAGCTTTTTCTATATAATATAAATACCAAAGCCAGGCAATTAAATATTAACCCACTTCTTCTTTTATCCGGCATCGAAGGTTTATACACTTTTAAAGATGTACAATTGAATACCATCAATTACGAGTTTTTAGATAGCCTGATTCTTACCATTTTCGCCCTTCGCATCGGGGACCAGTTTCATACGCTTGCGCAGGAAAATTTATTGAGTTCAAATGTACAGGTTAAGGAGGCAGCCAACCGTGAGCTGAAGGAAATGAATGCAGAAGCGATTGCCCAATCGGCTAACCCTTACCTTCAATCTTTTGCTGCTATTCTAAAAGGAAAAAGTACTATCAGAAAGTACCATGAAAAGGCGCTGGAAGTTGCAGCTTTTGAAATAAAGAAAACACAGCTCAACTTTAGTTCAAACAGCATCAGCACTATTGTATTGGCTCTGTGCCAGACAGAGTTAAAAGACAGTTTGTATCACAGCAACTTCTTCAAATCTTAGAATTAAGGTCGCCATTAATGCACAAAATTGAGTTTCGCAAGTTATAAGCTGTTTTAGTCCCGGAGGATCTACAAATTAATCCTCACTGATATTGCAGTGTAATGTGATTTTAATTTCGGATATCCCGTTGCAATCGGTTCCTGTTTTATTAAAAGCTTTGCCTTTCGTTTATTTTTTCCAGCAATAATAAAGAATGGAATACTACCAATGGCAGCAATGCATCCCACATTAAACAGGCTTTCCCCTTCCCACACCCCATTATAACCATCATTTGCCCAGCTTAGAAAACTAGATGCAGCGAGTGTTAGCCCTGAACCGAGTAATATCCATCCTGCAATATTATGAGCCATCCTTTTTTTCATGTACATATTATACAATGCTTTTGAATGAGGGTTAACAGGAATAGTGTCATTTCTCTGCGATTTAACAGGCGGAATAATAAAAAAAAACAAACAAAACATCAATAGCCATATTTTCATACTTCATAATTTTAAACATCATTCACGGGTACTTCGCCTAGGATTGATACGTCCCGTATGCTGCCTTGGGCAAAAATTAGTTTGCCACTAATCGCGAAACTTCTTCTTTCATACAGATACATTTCGTATTTCTTGGGCACAAAAACCATAAGCGATGTTGAGCAGGTGACCCCTTTCATAATTATGTCTTATACGATAAAACAGGAGCAACGATCAGCTAATTTAAAAATATACGATCCGGTTGTTTTCATTAAATGCAGGTTACCTTTATAAAGTAAAGGACAAGCTTATTGCCGGCATTCCGCTCACAATTCCGGGGCTTTTATAATAGGACGTAACACCTGCAGCCAAATTTGCCTTTTTTACTTTATCAAATCCCTTAGCTAATATAATAAACCCTACAGTTGATGTAATCAACCCTCCTAACATCAGAATATCTTTACCTTGTGGACTAAAATCCCAGCCATGCCGCTCTTCATTTGGCAAAATCCTTGATATGATAATTGCGGCAACTCCCACGCCCATGGTTATTGCACCACTTTTCATCAACTTTTTACCCTGAGCCAACCTGTATGTCCTAACAGTATCTGCACTCTGTTGGCCTAAGACCTGTGCAGAAATTAAGAGCATTAGAAAAAGAAAACACAATTTCGCTATAGAATTGAGTGCCTGATAAATTCCTTTCATAACAGTTTTATTTTAATGAGGTAAAGTACCGGTGTCAAAAGGTTTTTCTCTAATTGAATTTTGCAGCTACAGCGAAGAGAGTAGTATTTTATGCAAAAGCTCCGCTTTAATTTTAAACCTTATGAATAAGTGAAGAGCAACGCCCGGAAGGTTGCGGGTTATAAGCTGCTTTGGTATTTGAACAATTGACATAGAAGCAATGAAGGGTTATATTTTTACTGCCTAACCTTTATTCTAATCTGGTAAGGCAAACCTCGCAATATGTAAAATGGTTGGTGAGGGAATTTGGCTAAACTTATAGAGGAGTTTTCTGCAATTGGTGAATTGCAAAGCTTCCGTTTACTGCCGGTAATTTCAGGTGACACGATAAGATTCAAGTACCTGTAAAACAAACATTCAAAAATGCGTTTTTGGTAAGACGATTGTCTATCCACGAATCATAACAAATAAATAGTTGCAATGCTTATCAGCGTTGAAAACTGATTTAACTGATCCCGCTTTTATCTTTAAAGCTGTTTTAAAAATGATTGCACTAATTAAGTTTGCAGCATAAGCATGGCTCATACTACAGGCGACTAATTAACACCAGCCAACTGCAAACTAACTTTCTTTAATGATTGTGAAATAATAGATTCTTTTTCGGTGATACTTTCCGGTAGCAACACTACAGAAACGGAAGCATCGAGGAACCAGCTTGCTGATTTCAGTTTTTCTACATGAATCAGGCCTAACATGTATTGCCGGTCCTCTGTACTGTGAAACTCAGAAACCTGTTCGAAATCCCATTTATTTACTTCCGACCAGTCGTTAAAACTGACAAAAACCTTGAGGTAATAATTGTTGGTAAGCGTATATTTTTCTTTCCTGTTTAATTTTTTATACTCATACTTGTATTCATAACTCAGGGCTGATATATCGCTTATCACTGCAGAGGAAGTGGGGTAACGCCCGGCACCTTTACCGTATAAAAATTGTTTGTCGGCCAGTTTACTTTCAATAATGACACCATTGTACTCGTTTTTTACAGCAAACAATTGGCTCTCAGGTCTTACAAATTGCGGCAGAACAAAAGCCGCTACTTTACCATTTGATAGTTTATAAGCCTGGGCGGTAAGTTTAACCTGGTAGCCTTTTTCTTCTGCAAACTTTGTATCTGTTGAATGTAGCCGGGTAATGCCAAGATGAAGCAGGTCTTCGGGCTTTGCAATAATACCATAGGCGTGGGCCAGGAGAATGGTTAATTTATTGGTTGGGTCTAGTCCTTCTACATCCAATGCAGGATTACTTTCTGCAAAACCCAATTGCTGGGCTTTTTGCAAGGCATCACCGTAAGACAGGCCCTCGTCAATAATCTTGGTGAGAATATAATTAGTTGAACCGTTTACAATGCCGCAAATACTTTGCAACAAATCATTGTCGTAATATTCTTCCAGGTTCCTGATGATCGGAATGCTTCCACAAACAGCTGCTTCATACAAAAAGGAAACTTCATTTTCATTCTGTAATTGAATAAGTTGCTGCAGGTGTTCAGCAATCATTTTCTTGTTTGCACTAACTACCGGCTTCTTATTTTTCAAAGCGGTGCTTACAATTTTAAAAGCTTCTTTGGCATCATCTATCAATTCAACCACCAGGTCAATCTCGGGGTCATTCAATATTTCTTCATAATTGGTAGTAAATAAAGACTTAGGTGCTGATCTCTCTTTGTCCGGGTGTTTGATACAAACTTTTTTTATGGTGGCGCTCAATGAGGGTGTTTGCTGCAGCACTCTGTAAATACCTTCACCTACTACACCAAATCCAAACAAACCTATTTGTAAAACCTTATCTTGTTTCATTACAATTATTTAAGGGTTAATTCAATCTCTTTATTTTTCCTGGCACTTTCGCTTACTAAAAATTCAATAGCTAAAGCACCGATCTTTTCAAATTCTAATAAGAAGCCATCATGTCCATAGGTAGAATCGATAATGGCTAACCTTGATGTGTTTATATATTTAGCCAGGTATTCCTGTTCGGCTAATGGAAAAAGTATATCAGACTTAATACTGATAATTAAAGTTTTGGCA
>DAIQPL010000361.1:0-4024 GCA_036787395.1 Flavisolibacter sp.
ATTTTTTTCGGAATGAATAATTCCGGTTCCCGCACTCATCACCTGTACATCGCCTTGTTTAATAACGGCAACTGTTCCTGTGCTATCTCCATGCTCAAGATCTCCTTCCAACGGAATGGAAATGATCTCCATATTGTCATGAGGATGTTTACCAAAGCCCATGCCCGGTGCTACGGTGTCATCGTTCAGTACTCTTAGAACACCAAAGTGAACGCGATCAGGATTGTGATAACCAGCGAAAGAAAAGGTATGCCACGAGTCAAGCCATCCATGGTTAGCATGACCACGTGTTTCTGCTTTATGAATAACGGTTTTCATTTTATTTCTCCTTATTGTTTAATTTATTGAATCAGTTAACCACTAATTTCTCAAAGATGGATTATAGAACAGGCTCGTGTACCGTTCCATACATTTGTTCCTTGCTACTCTTTCAATAGATCAAAATATAATACTCTTGTTGCTGAACAGAGTTAGACAAGTACAAGAGTGCGACGCAAGAAAAGCTGATAAACGTGCTGATGCTGATCACAAAACTTATACATCCACTTTTTCTTCTACAAGTTTCTCAGCCAGCCATAAAAACTCTTTTATGAATGTGTCAATGCTTTTCTGGAAGGACGGATCAATAAGATTTCCCTCAGCATCGAATTTCTTATCAATCTGTGGTGTCACCAACATATAAGGTGAGGGAATACCAAACAAGGCCATCACAAATTGCTGCAATTGCATGGCTGCTCTTATTCCACCCAAAGCGCCGGGTGAAGCAGTTGCCAATCCAAACACTTTATGATGCTGTTTGGGAAAATTGTCAAACATATTCTGCATAGCAGGAGAGTAGCTACCGTTATATTCAGGGGTCACAATAACAAAAGCATCCGCATTAAACATCCGCTCTGCTAAATCTCTGTGCTCATCGGGCACCTCATATGCAGCTGTAAATACTTTTTGCACAAGGGGTAACTCGTGTTCTCTTAAATCAATCAGACCAATTTCATGTTCTGTGTTCTCACTTAACCTTTTTTGGAGGTAAAGTGCCAGTCGTCGTGTAACGCTAACTTGCCTAGGGCTTCCTGAAACAACTTCTATTCTCATATTTTGCTATTACAATATTTAAATCAATGTTTAAACTTCAAAAACGATGCCCTTATTATTTTCTGTCATTTTGCCACCTACAGCTCTTCATTGTTCAAATCAATATGTTGCCGGTTTTTTCTTAGCCGCATATTAATAAGTTCAACAATAAGACTAAAGGCAATAGCTGTATAGATATAACTTTTATTAATTTTTTGATGAAAGCCTTCTGCTATCAGCATCACGCCTATCATAATGAGGAACGCCAAAGCCAGTATTTGCAAGGTTGGATGCTTATTGATAAACTTGCTTATCATACCTGAAAAAAAGATCATGATCAGCATTGATATAACGACGGCGGCAATCATGATCCATACATTATCTACAAGTCCTATTGCAGTGAGAATAGAGTCAAAAGAAAATACTGCATCTACCATAACAATTTGAAAAATGACAGCGCTGAACAGGGAAGGGGCAACAGTTTGTGCGGGCTTTCTTGCTACTTCCAGCTTTTGGTGAATTTCCAGTGTGCTTTTAAAGACAAGGAAAATGCCCCCAAGCAGCAGAATAATATCTTTCCAGCTAATGCCAATGGGCTGACCGTTGTCTTTTATAAAATTTATTGTAAAAATTGTACTTGTTAGTCCAATTATCCAGGTAATGGTAAGCAGAAGAATAATTCTGAATACCATGGCAAATAAAAGGCCCAAGGTCCTGGCTTTTGATTGCTGATGCTGCGGAAGTTTATTTGAAACAATAGAAATGAAAATGATGTTATCCACTCCAAGAATAATTTCCAGGACAGTCAATGTCAAAAGAGCTGTAAGTAAAGCCGGATCTGTCAGGTCAGGCAAGTCGGCCAATAGAATCATAATCCTTGATTTTGTTATATATTCCCAAATTCGATAGTTTCATATCCCATCCCCATATTACCTAACAAACATTGTACAAGAAATTATGTTCACACGTCGCCGGTTCTTACACACCACCGCTTTAAGCTCTGTTGGAATTTTATTCAAAAGAAGTAACGAACCTCACCAGGTAGTAGTTAATGTCAAAGATAATCCCGTTGTTATTGCCACATGGGGGGACAATGTAAAAGCCAACGCCGCGGCCTGGGGTATCCTGGGAAAAGGTGGCAGGTCTTTAGATGCCGTTGAAGCTGGGGTGCAGGTGCCGGAAAGTGATCCAACGGATCAGAGTGTAGGTTATGGTGGCTTACCGGACCGGGATGGCAAAGTAACATTGGACGCCTGTATCATGGACGAGCAGGGAAATTGTGGAGCTGTCATGTTTTTAGAAAGTATTATGCATCCAATAAAAATTGCAAGACTGGTAATGGAGAAAACACCTCATGTGCAATTAGCCGGTGAAGGAGCTTTACAGTTTGCTTTGGCAAATGGTTATAAAATGGAAAATCTTTTAACGCCCGAAAGCGAAAAAGTTTGGCAGGAATGGTTGAAAACATCGAAATATGATCCCATGACCATTCCGAAATTATTGGAACAAAAAAATCAACCCGGGCAGCGTGATAACCATGATACTATTGGAATGATTGCTTTAGACGCTTCGGGAAATTTAAGTGGTGCCTGTACTACCAGTGGCATGGCATTTAAAATGAGAGGCCGTGTTGGCGATTCTCCTATTATTGGTGCTGGCCTTTTTGTCGATAATGAAGTAGGCGCTGCTACTTCTACAGGCGTTGGAGAGGAAGTAATACGCATTTGTGGTTCTCATACTGTAGTGGAGTTAATGCGGCAGGGACTGAACCCTGAGCTGGCCTGCAAAAAAACAGTTGAACGTATTGTGCGGAAGAGAGGCAATAAAGCAAAAGACGTACAGGTTGGGTTCATTGCTGTAAATACCAAGGGTGGTTATGGAGGATATGCTCTGCAAAAAGGGTTTACCTACGCCGTACACAGTAAAATGGGAAACGAGGTGTTTGATGCAAAAAGCATTTATTCATGAGATCAGAATTATCATAGATGCCTGAAATAAAATTGTAAAGACTTGAAGTACATTATTGAAAATGCTACTGCTGACTTTATCACTACCAAATCAGCCGTTGAAGGCGGTGCTGACAGGATTGAATTATGTGCTGCTTTGACAGAAGGAGGCACCACTCCTTCTTTTGGTACGGTAAAGCAATGTCGCGAAGCATTTAAAGTGGCCTTATTTCCAATCATTCGCCCACGGGGAGGAGACTTTCTATATACCGATGATGAATATAACATAATGATGGAGGATGTCAAGGCATTCAAACAATTGGGCTGCGACGGCGTTGTTGTTGGCTTGCTTAACAAAGATGGGAGCATCGATATAAAAAGAGTTTCAAAGTTGGTGCAAGCTGCCTACCCGTTGGAAGTAACTTTTCACCGGGCTTTTGACCGGTCCAAAGATCCTTTTGAAGCGTTGGAGGATTTGGTAGAAATAGGTTGCCAAAGGATTCTTACTTCCGGACAACAGATGACAGCACCGCAAGGTGTTGGTCTCATTGCGCAATTAGTAAAGGCGGCGGATGAAAGAATTACCATTATGCCCGGAAGCGGGGTTCGCAAAGAAAACATAAAAGAATTAAGAGATAAAACTGGCGCTGTTGAATTTCATTCTTCTTTGAGGAGTAAAATAAAGAGCGGGATGGAATACATTCACCCGGCATTTGCCGCCAGTGAGGAAAGTTATACTAATCCAGCTATTGATGCGAATGAAGTAAGTGCCCTAAGACGAGCTTTGGATTTATAATAAGAAAGGTTTTAGATCATGAATCGCATGGCATTTTTGATAAAAGCTGTTAAAAGTTCTTTTTTTCGTCGATTCTTCAAACTTTCTACAAAATTCGTTCGTAATATTACAGAAGAGCCAATGCCAATATTCTGGAGAAAAAACAAAAATTTCTCAACCATAAAAACCCAGAAATGTTAAAAAAGCTATTATCACTTTTACTTGGAGGAAA
>DAIQPL010000362.1:0-4001 GCA_036787395.1 Flavisolibacter sp.
ATAATCAACAAGGCTGACTTCAATTGGATCAGCGGCGGTTTCAGTGTAAGATTCGGGAATGAATAAGGCTGCAAATGTCATCCACATATTATCATTTGTTTCTGTCATTTGCTTCAACTCAATATACCCATCGTTAGTAGTTACAGGTCTATTAAAAGTACCCAGGGGCGGCCCTTTAAGTCGGGAGTCCATGGCTAACACAATGGGACCTCTTGAAATAGCGGCAAATGTGGGGGTTTCGCCATGTATATCCACCCGCCCGCGCATATCTAACTCTAACTTAATTACATCATTGGATGACCATTCTCTTTTGATAGCAACATATTTGCCCGGTATAACACCGGCAACTTCTTCATTATTTACGGTAAGCTTATTTATCTTGCTCCATGCAGGTATTCTTAGCTGGCACGTCATTGATTCGTTACTTGCCAGGTTCAATTGAATGTATACAGTTTCGGAAACGGGGTAATTCGTTTTTTGGATAAGAGTCACTTTCTTTCCTGTTGGAGTCTTTAGTTCGTAAGATCCATCAATATAGAAGTTCACTGATAATCCCTCATCCATAGACATAACCGCCGTGTGTGGTATTGTAAACTGGCCTCTTGGACCACTGGCATTACAACAATTTAAATCCATACCACATTGCCCGCTACCCGGCAACCGTTGACCTGTTAACGGTGTATATTTTGCCCAATCAGACGCATCAGCATTCAATGACCCTAATAAGGCATTGTAGTAGGATCGTTCTATTTCATCAGCATACTTTGACTCTCCTGTAAGACGTAGTAATTGTTGGTTCAACTTAATCCAGGTCACCGTTACACATGTTTCCTGGAAATGAGTGACCGGAAGTGTTTGCAGTTTTTTGCCTTCAAACCACATTTCCTCCGATGCTCCTGATCCAGCGATATTTATTTCCGTGTCTTTAATGTTTTGCCATGTTTTTTCTACTGCCTCCCTGTAACTGTTGTTCCCTGTTATCCGGTAAAGTTCAAGTAGCCCTTCATAGCAAGACATCATTTCGTAAGCTTTTTGGCCCTGTTCCCAACTATACCAGCTTTTGGGTTTTGGAAATCGCTCGCTGACGTTGACGGTAGCTTTACTAATCAATTTCGGACCATCCGGCGTCTCCCATTGTCGTACTATTTCTTCTGCAAAAGACAAATATCTTTTATTGCCGGTCCTGGTAAACAAGCGGGCAATTGGCTCAAGCACAGACGACGCTGCCATGCCGCGATAGTTTCCTTTATTTACAATGATTCCATCTTTGTCCTTAATTTCTTTTATTAAATGATCCGCCAGTTTTATTGCTGCATTCAAACTTGTTTTATCATTTGTCAGATCATAATAATCCAGTAATCCAAGCAGACAATATTTCCTTCCCCAAATGTCCCATTGCTCTAGACGTTTTTCTTTTTTATAGTTTCCTATATAACCGTCCGGGGTTTGCGTAGATAATAAGCCTTGTACAGCAGATCGTAACAATTTTTCCAGTTGTGGTTGTGGTCGATAGCGATAAGCCAATACGGCGGAAGTAAACCATTTTCCCCAGAACTCAGATTGCCATTGTCTTGTTTCTGTTCTATGTCTAAACGGTTTAACCAAATGATCAACATTTTGATCAAGTATTCGATTGCTATAAGACAAGTCCAGTTTTCTGCCTATAAATCCATTCATTTTAGCGTGATCGTTTACTTTCAGTTTATCCTTAACTGCATTCTCAATTACAACAACTTCATTTTTATTGCTGGCTTCCCACATTTTTAAAATGTAGGGTGGAATAAACATCAGACCAGCACTTGTCAACCCCGTTTTTTTGATAAAAAACCTCCTTGAAAAATGGGAAGATTTAGATTTATGATTTTTGCTTGTCATACTTTTTGAACCAGGTTCAATTTAGGAAAAATTCATACAACAAAACAAGACCTACTTTTGTTGTTTTATATGTCGACAGTTCTGATGCAAAACGTTTTGCCAACCCTAAGTTGACGCGAGAACAAATGAAGTCAGTTTCTTTTTTGTCCCAACTTCAGGAATTTAATCAGGTCATAACGAACGGGGATGTTTACTTTGTTACCACGGGAAAAGTTTACTCGCTTTTCTACGCTTGACAACGATTCTTTAATGATATCAAGCGTGTGCCAGCCAGCCGTTATTGCTGTTTGGGTTTTTGATTTATGGGTTATATTTAGACTTACTAATCATGCTTTTTATGTTCTTTTTACATCAGTTGCAGAGGCACTGCAAAGCTTTCTTGCCTACGTTTTCCCTACTGTTTCTTATTTATACGGCTAATAGCCAGGAAACGAAGTTGTATGATTCCATACAGGTATCGCAATTAAAACAACAAGCCTTATCATTTGTATCAGGGAAAGAAAAAGCTGTTCAGGAAATGGTGGATATGATATTTAGTTTTGGTGAATTGGGTTTCCAGGAAGTAGAGACATCAAAATATCTTACTGAAGTTTTAAAGAAAAATGGTTTTACAATTGAAAGAGGTGTCTCCGGTATTCCAACGGCATGGATGGCAAAGTGGGGGACCGGCAGTCCGGTTATAGCTCTTGGAAGTGATATTGATTGTATTCCTAAAGCATCTCAAAAACCGGGGGTTGCATTCAAGGAACCTATTGTGGAAGGAGCGCCAGGTCATGGCGAAGGACATAATTCGGGACACGCAGTCATTATATACGCAGCGCTTGCTGCAAAAGAGATTATGCAGAAAAATCATCTTCCAGGTACTTTGGTCGTTTGGCCGGGAGTTGCAGAAGAATTGTTAGGATCAAAAGCGTGGTATATACGTGACGGCTATTTTAAGAATGTAGATGCCTGCATTTTTACACATGTAGGTACCGGATTTCAATGCAATTACGGTGATCCGGGTATGAACGGTTTAGTATCTGTGCAGTTTTCCTTCGACGGAGACGCAGCGCATGCTGCAGGTGCTCCGTGGCGGGGCAAAAGTGCTCTGGATGCGGTTGAGTTGATGGATATTGGCTGGAATTTTAAAAGAGAACATTTAAAGCCTACACAACGTTCGCATTATGTAATTACAGACGGTGGAGACCAGCCGAATGTTGTTCCATCAAAAGCAAGTGTGTGGTACTACTTCCGTGAAAGAACCTATGAAGACATTAAGACTACTTATGAAGCAGGAATCAAAATAGCAGAAGGCGCTTCTCTAATGACGGACACGAAAGTCAATCACAAGATTTTGGGGACTGCCTGGCCCGGTCATTTTAATAAACCATTGGCAGAAGTAATGAATCAGAATATAAACCGCGTAGGAATGCCAGATTGGAGCGAAGCTGACCAACAATTAGCGGTAGCTGTTCAGAAACTGGTTGAAGCGCCAAAAAAAGATGCTCAAGGGAAAGAGATTAACGGTCTTAAAAAAAGCATTGATACAATTAAGGGATCTGTCCCTTTTTCATGGGGCGGCGGATCGGATGATATAGCAGATATATCATGGAACGTTCCTACAATTGTTTTATGGTATCCTGCCAACATTCCGGGCACAAAAGGCCATCATTGGGCAGATGCAATTGCAATGGCAACTCCCATTGCACATAAAGGTTCAATGGCAGGAGCTAAGGCAACAGCTTTAACTCTTATTGATATGCTAACGAAACCACAGATCTTAAAAGAGGCCAAAGACTATTTTGTAAATGTTCAAACCAAAGAGATAAAGTACCAGCCTTTCATTACTCCGAACGATCGTCCAGCCATACACCTGAACAAAGAAACGATGGATAAGTACAGGGAACTGATGCGAAAATATTATTACGATCCCGGAAAATACAAAAGCTACCTTGAACAATTAGGCATAACCTATCCAACACTGGAAAAGAAAGCGAAGATTGCGCCCTAAATAAAATAGTAAGTAAGTTCAAAAGTGATTGTTTCAGTTGATCACACAAGCTGTACTCTTTTATCAGTGTATTTTTTCTCCTGGTTCGCGCCAATGGAAGGAATTGAATAAGAAAATTCTTTAAATTTCTATG
>DAIQPL010000363.1:0-4000 GCA_036787395.1 Flavisolibacter sp.
CAATCGCAACGACGGTTCTCCAGTTTGAAAATTGAGTGCAATAGATTAGATTTAGATTCATTCTGATAACGCTGCCTCTGGGATGATGATTAAAACCTGTCGTCCCCAACACATACAAATCCCCTGCAAAGCCTTTCCGCCAGTCCTGATAGAACAAAATAATTCAGACCTCTAATTAATATTAAATAACTACCAAAGCTAAAACCAATGAAAGCTTGTCTTTTTGTAATGGGCACACTATTGTTTATTTCCTGTTCCAAACAGGCTTGTAAGGACACGAATACAGCCGCCACTGAATCAAACACCGTAAGTCCACAGGCTTCAGCTGCCAACAGGGGGCCCAAACCAACAACCAGCACTTTCACAAAGTACACTATACAGCAAGGTGCTCATGAATGCGATCAGCGTTCACTTAAATCAGTGTCCGGGACATCCATGAATTTTATAGCCAAATTTGATTCAACAGCCATCTATCCTGCTGTGATAACCGACTACAATCATGCCTATGATGTAAATAAACTTTATGGCTTCTCAGAGGGTTTCAACAATCAATATAATAGTGCACGAATTGGATGGAGATGGCTAAATGATGAATTGCAGTTGTTTGCTTATGTTTATGTAAATGGAACCTTGTTAAGAGATCCCGTTAGCTATGACCCTCCATTTATTAAATCAATTGCCATTGGAGCCGAGGTGAATTGCAGCATAGCCATATCAGGAAGTAATTACATTTTTACAGTAGATGGAGTTGTGGTGAAAACAGTAAGAGGAACAACAGCAAGCAAATATTCGGGTTACCAGCAATACCCTTACTTCGGTGGTAACCTGACAGCGCCCCACCTGATAAACATTTACATTAAATAGGCTGGTCGGCTCATCAATAGATGCATGAATCTTACAAGTTCTTTTAATAGCTACTGACCCTATTTTACAAGATTTGATTTATACTGTAATCAACTTTGCTCACGCGATTAATTTTTTAGCCGTACAGAACATTTTTTAGTCTTCACAGAACACACAGCAAGTAAGCGTGTAATTACCTTTATCTGCAAACAAATTTTATCACTTTTTTAAAACCTGTTGATATGACAAGCTCATATATAAGAGCTGCTTTAGGGCGCCCTGAATTTATTGAAGTTGAAAAAAATGTAAGACTTCATGTCACCGACTTAGGCGAAGGCAGTCCCATTATATTGATTCATGGTTGGCCACTCAGCGATGCAATGTATGAATATCAATATGCAGCCCTGATAAAAAATGGCTTTAGGGCTATTGGTATTACATTAAGGGGGTTTGGCCATTCGGACAAGCCATATGGAAAATACGACTATGACGTCTTTGCCCAGGATATTAAAGTTGTAATGGAGGAGCTACGAATAGATAATGCTGTTCTGGGTGGATTTTCATTTGGTGGCGCCACAGTTATCCGTTTCGCTTCAAAATACAATAATGAACACATCAGCAAATTGGCGCTCTTTGGAGCTGCTGCACCTTGTGAAGTTCAAAGAGATGATTTTCCATATGGTCTTCCTATTGCAGTTCTAAATAGTTTAATTGAACTGAATTCTGCAAATCGCCCACAACTCATCCAGGAATTTGGGAAGCTGTTCGCGGCTACAGAAACAGCATTGCCAAAAGGAATTACTGACTGGCTTGCCGGAATCCAGTTGCAGTCATCTCAATACGCAATGGAACAGGGACTGATTATGATCAGGGATTCAGACCTCAGGGCCGATCTTGGGAAGATAACAATTCCTACTGCTATTTTTCATGGAAAGCTCGACAAGCTTTGCCCTTTTGACCTGGCAGAACAACTACATGATGGAATAGCGTATTCAAAGCTGGTTGCGTTTGAAAACAGTGGCCATGCTCTATTCCTGGAAGAATGCCAGAAATTCAATGATGAACTCATCACATTTATTAATGACACATCTCTGGTGAGAGATCTCAAGGCTACTGCGGCAAGAGAATTTGTTGTATAGAAAGCCAGGAAGAAGAAAGAAAGGATAGAACTTTAAAGGCCTTAGAAAGACGTACTTTTATTGACAAGTGGAGCAAGAATGTTTAACCTTCTGGAATTTGTAAGCGGCAACACCTTATTTAAACAATTTAAGGTGAATGATCTTCTTTTCCTGGAATACAAATGCGTAGCGGACCAGGCTGCGGTAAAAGTATGGTCAAAGCATAATTACTTTTTGTATGTTGTACGGGGCAAGAAAGTCTGGCAAAGCTGCCGTGCAAAATACTGTCTTCAGGCAGGTGAGGCCATCTTTGTAAAAAAGGGCGCCAATATTATTCACCAGTTTTTTGAGGAAGACTTTTGTTCATTGATGATTTTTGTTCCTGATCATTTTATCAGTAATGTAATCAAAGAGAGTGCATCCCTTGTTCCGAAATGTACGGTAGATAACACAGATACAGTTATCTCTCTCTACGTAGATGAGGTGCTGGGTGCCTATTTCCCTTCTGTATTGTCCTATTTTGCAAAGAAAGAACAGCCTCCCGGCAATTTATTAGAGATAAAATTCAAAGAGCTAATTCTTGACCTTATGTCATCTCCACTCAATGCGTCGCTTTCAGGCTATTTTGGATCCCTGTGCGATGGAAGCAAAACGTCGTTACGTGAGACTATGGAATCCCATTTTATTTACAATATGAAATTGGAAGAATTTGCCCACCTGAGCGGAAGAAGTCTTTCATCGTTTAAAAAGGATTTTATTAACACATTTAATAGCCCGCCAGGTAAATGGCTTCAGAAACGAAGATTGGAGCACGCAAAGTATCTATTGGAATTGACTGATAAAAATATTAATGAACTGGCGTTTGAAACTGGTTTCGAAAATACTTCTCACTTTATTAGAATTTTCAGGCAAACTTATGGCGTCACTCCTCTACAATTTAAGAAAACCATTATGGAGCCATTTCATCACAACACTGCTTAAGAAATACGCCTTCAATTAAATATATAAACAATGATAATGGCAAAACTAACCTGGTGCAAAGTGTATGGGGTAGAGGCCATGTACAATTCCTTTCCGTAAAATAATAATGGATGCGGTGATCTACTTTCAGATAGTGTTTTGTTCCCGGGGGCTTTTTATTTTTGATGTTTATTGGTACCGTAATTGAAATAGTACCTCCGTAAACTTCTCATGTTTTTTAAGGATGTCGGCCTTCTGCTCTCAGAAGGTTTTAATTTGCCCTACGAGCCTTAGTTATACTGCATTACGCTTCTCTTAGTGATTTCAAATTTAAGATTCATTTGGCGCTTTGCTGCGGGCAAAAAGGCGATGTATTTTGCAGCTTACCTAATAGTAATGGAAGAGTAATATCAAATCGTGTTTTCAGGTCAACGGTTTGTTCGGAAATAAGGTGCTGTAAAAAAATAAGGGAGCAGCTAATTGCTTCCTCAATGGTCTAGACACCATAAAAAAACTTGGTTTAGTTACAAGGGTAAATGCTGCACCAGGATATCCGGCCTTTCCTCTTTTCGCAAGGATTTGCATTGCCAGTTTACTACCAAATTGTTCACGGTAAGATTTGAAATTCTTTGCCAACATACTTTTACAATTAGTGCTGTTCTCTTGCTGTTCTCTTTCCTGGTTAATCACTAAACGAATAAAAGAAGGGGATAAATTGTTTAAGAAGCCTTACCGTCACCCGGTGCATGGCGACATTTTTTTATTTCCCTGTAAATGCACCATAGGTGCTAACGCAAAAAGGTCTTTTCAAAAGAAGACCTGGTGCAGTTTTTCATTTCTTAAATAATGGAAACGTGGAAGCCAAATTCAAGAATGGAGAAAATCGCCCTATTGAAGAAATTAAGATTATTGAAAAAACAGCAGTTACCCACATTCCATGGATATAGGTAGTTTTACGATTGTCATGATAAATAAAAACCCTTAGCTTCGTTTCGGTTTTTCATAGGATATTGGATTTTAAAACAAGGCAGCATTTCTATGCAGCCTTTTTTTGTGATTTACACCTTACACATACCTCG
>DAIQPL010000364.1:0-3997 GCA_036787395.1 Flavisolibacter sp.
GTTATAAAAATTCTCCAGATTATCCCGTTGTGCTACATAAGGTCTTTGTACGCCGTCGGGTTGGAAAACTGAAGATCCATCCAATTTGGCGCCCCATGACATTCTTCCATTGGCGATAGCATCTGCTTTGGAAGTAGGAGCAAGACCTCTTGAACCGGAACCATATTCATATTGCCAGTCATATAACTGCCTTGGCGTTTCCCATGTAAAAGTTGAATTGAATTCTACACCGAGCCCGTTTTGACCGCGTCCGGATTTTGTGGTAATGAGAATTACACCATTTGCAGCACGTGATCCATAAAGAGCCGCAGCAGTTCCTCCTTTTAGAACTGAGATAGTTTCAATGTCATCCGGATTAATACTGATCAATCCATCACCACGGTCGATACCACCAAAAGTTCCCGGATTTCCCTGGTTGGCATTACTAATTGGAATGCCATTCACCACATACAACGGCTGATTATCTCCATTGAGTGATCCATTTCCTCTGATCACTATTCTGGTAGATCCTGCAGGTCCGGTAGCAGTGCCAGATGCGTTCACCCCTGCTATTTTTCCTGCTAAAGCATTTCCCAAATTTATTTCTCTTGCCTTGGTTAGCTCTTCGCCTTTAATTTGTGTAACAGAATATGTAAGGGCTTTTCTGTCTTTTTTGATTCCCAATGCGGTAACTACCACAGTGGATAGGGATTCGTTTTCATCAACCAGCCTGATGCTGATATCATTCTGGCCATTTACTGCGATCTGTTGCGAAGTAAAGCCGACATATGAAAAAATAAGTATGCCTCCGGTGGGGACCTCTAATGAAAATTTTCCCTGTTCATTAGTTGTAGTTCCCGTAGAAGAACCTTTTACTGAAATGCTGACACCTGGTATTGGCTGTCCCTGGTTATCCGTAACAGTTCCTCTCACAATCTCAAATGGAATTGCTTTTGTACTGCCGGGTTTTATTACTACCAGTCCGTCTTTTAATTCCTGGTATTCGAGGTAAGTGCCTTTTAGCAATAATTGAAGCGCTTGTAACACGGGCATATCTTTCACTTTCAGTGAAACCTCTTTTTCAAGAGGTAAACTTTCTTCACTATACAGGATTCTTATTTTGCCTTTTTGTTCTAAAATAGAAAATGCTTTTTTCAATGTTACTCCCTGGATATCAACTGTGACTTTTGCGCCCTGGGAAAAGCCATGGGCCGAAACCTGTATGCAAAGTATAGCCGTTAATAAAAAAGAAAATGTAGACATCAACAAAATTTTTCGGCAGTAATGGAGTAGCAGAACGCACTTGCGTTGTTCCGTAATTTTCATACTTTTAAGCTTGAAATGTTAATTAATTTCTAGTTAGTTACTCGCTGCTGGAATTATTTTCGTTAGCTGGGAATGTTACCGCATTTCCAGTTTTTTTTTAGTTTATAGTTATGTCATTATTGTTGATTTTAAAATTGAAAGATTTTATCAATCGCATTGCTGTTAGTACCTGGTCGATGGTTTCATTGGTGAAAGAACCGGTAAAATGATAACTGCCAATTTCTTTATTATTAATCGTTATTTTTACATTATACCACCGCTCCAGCTTAACAGCTATCTCCTGCATGGTTTCATTTTCAAACATGATCCTGTTTTCGGTCCATGATGTTTCGGGTACATATTCTTTGTCTTCAACCTTTACGGGGTTTATATGTTCAATCAATAATGTTTTTCCCTGGTAAGGCGTATCTCTTCTTTTTAAATCTTTTTGCTCCTCGCCTTCAATCAATGCAAATTTCTCGGAAGACTTTAAGATGATTTTTTGTTTAGAACCGTCATTTAGCGTAAGTTCTACAGAACCTCTTATTAAGGTTGTTTCGCATTTCTTATCATTGGTATAAGCTCTAATATTGAAGGAAGTGCCTAAAACTTTAATGGAAACCTTATTAGCATTAATGATAAAAGGATGTTTCTTATCATGTATTACATCAAAAAAAGCCTCACCGTCAAGCGTTACAAGCCGCATATCAGCATTGTTCATTTGAGGATCGTAGGAAAGTTTGCTATCAGCATTTAACCACACCTTAGTTCCATCAGGCAAAAGCACCATTTTACGTACTCCTTTTCCGACTATTATTTGTTTAAAAGAATCTTGATTTGATAACGGCTCAGAAACAAAATAAATTAATAGACTGGCTATAATAAGAATACCGGCAGCAGCAAAATATTTATAATGCTTCTTCCATTTCATTGTTGCAGGAGAACTACCTTTCAATTCATTAAAAAGAAGAGCATCTCCATATTTTTTCTTATGCTGTTCGTACAAGAAAGTCACATCTTCCGTAAGTACTTTAGAATTCCATATTTGTTTGAAAATTTCTTCTTCCTGATGAGCATCAGGGTAAACAGACAACATTTCATCTAATTCCACCAACTCCGATGAAGACAATTCCCCAGCCATCTTCCGGGTAAGTAATTCAAGTAATCTTTTTTCAAGCATAGTATAAATGAATAAATGGCCAGCAGCTTCGTCTTATATAAGACAATATCTGAAGGCTAGTTCCCTAGTCGTAAAAAAAAAATTAAACGTTCTTAAACTTTAAGGCTTCTGAGAGTTTTTTCATCGCTGTAACGAGGTGAGCATCTACAGTTTTAGGAGATATATTCAGGACCTGAGCAACTTCTTTATAACTAAGGCCTTCTTCCTTAATTAACTTAAAAACAATTTTGCAACGGGTAGGTAGTGCCAGAATAGATTCGCGAAGAATTTGCTGGTTTTGATGATTAATAAGAATTTGATCGGGGGCCACGGCTCTATCCGTTTTTTCTAAATGAATATCATCCAGCGAAATTATTTTTACTCTCCCATTTATTCTTAAAAGGTTTAAGGACATATTGCGGGCAATAGTCAATGCATAAACTTTAATATTATCGATTTCTACGAGTTCCATCCTGTTTTGCCATAACCGGAACATGACATCACTTCCTATTTCTTCAGCCTGCTCCCGGTTTTTAAGCATAGAAAAGGAAAGTCGAAAAAGCGAATTGAATAATAATTGAAACAATTGCTTATAGGAGTCCTCATTATTATGTATGGCCATATTACAGGCAAGGCCTTTGAGACGATGTGTAAGATTGTAATCCATTGGAAATGGCAGTAATGGAAATTAAAGAAAATTCCTTGTCTCCAGCCGTTATGTTGCAGAAAAATTAAGTGTTCTATCAGGACATTTTGTGTTGGCCAGCCTGGCTTTATGGATTTAAACTCAATTTCACTCGCCGTACTCCACGTCTGTGTCAACAGGCTACAAACCTGGGCCCGTTATGCTGACGCCGTCGATGCCTATCGCGTCATCTGGTTTTTGCAAATGCTCTTTTCAAATATTCGTTTATCCAGGAATTCCACCCAACTATCTATAATTTCTATTTTGGTTGATAAATCAGATTGATGATACGGCCTGAAGCATGGCCTTAATGTATCCGTATGAAAATGCAAACGCCTCTGGGGTGCTTGCAGGGTCAGCATGATGAGGAACATGGTCCGGCATCACCATGTATGAGTACTCAAGCCGTAACACTTTATCACTTCAAAAAAATCCATGTCCCCCATTATCGTGGAGTATCGGTAAAACCCGGCAAGCCAGGACAATTAAACTACCCGGCACAGATAGGCGTTGATGCAGCACATCATGTTATTACCCAGATACAGAGTGATCATGCTGATAAAAAAGATTGTCAGTATCGGCCATCATTACTCACGAATACCATCATTAATTTGAAAGAACAGGGATACAGACAGAAGATGTATTGGCTGATGCCGGATATAGCAGTGGAGAAACATTGAAAGTGGACCGCATTAAGTAAGTCTGTGAATTCACTAAGTCAGGTTATTTTAATGGCCTGTGAATGTCAGGGGTAAAACACCGGGATTTTATCTTGTTTTTCACATAACAGATAGAGTGCATAGAGAAACCTCCATGTCTTTTTGTCTCTGGCTATCTGAATTCACGATTGATGTTGACGATTCACGATT
>DAIQPL010000365.1:0-3964 GCA_036787395.1 Flavisolibacter sp.
TGAAACTGAAAGAACACAAAACGTAACGAATATAATGAAATAATATTAATAGTTCCTATCACAAAAAATAAAAGCCATTCTCCAAAAGAATGGCTTTTATAGGGTTGTTAAGGTTAAACTATTGCTTTACAATCTTTAAGCTTTCTATACTGCCTTGTCCGTTATCAAAACGCACAACATATAAGCCGCTCTTCAAAGTAGCAACCTTGATAGTTGTCAGCGTTACTTCCGGTTTCACCTGAACTGTTTTTATTACTTGGCCATTAGTTGTACTAATGGTCAGTAAACCTCTTAATGCATTTCCATGCTCAATATTCACAACATCCATCACCGGCAATGGATAAGCATTAAGGGTGATGATTTTACTTAAATTAATTCGGGCAAGATTGGTGAATTTGAATCTTCCATCAATATCCAGGTTTTTCACACGGTAGAAGTTAATGCCCGGAGCCGGTTGGTTATCAATAAAGGTATACGTACTGTTTCCTGTAGCGTTTACAAGGCCCACCTTAACAAAATCCCTTCCATTAGTGCTTCGTTGTATTTCGTAGTTAATAACATCTTGTTCTGTTGCTACCTTCCAGCTAACCTCAACACCAGTTCCCTTTTTAAGGGCTGTAATGCCGCCAAAGTTCACCGGCAGAGGCGCATTGCTTGTAGCAGAATATCCAAAATTGTCAAACGAAAGGGTACTTTGAGGTCCACTCGCACCGGTTGTTGTAAAGTCAATTACAAACTGGTATCTGAATAACATACCTGTGGTAATATCTACATCAAAAATCTCATAACATAACTGCCCTGCCGGTGGGTTATTTTGAGTACATGTGGCAATCACCGCACCATCACTTGACCTGATTATGTTTAGAGTAACTGAGTTAACGGTGACGCTATTACCTGTTGCCAGAAAAAAGCCTGCCTGCACGGTAGACGGTGAAGTAGCTGTTTTAAAATAGCTGCCAGAAGTAAGTGTTGCAGAATACGTTCCTGCAGCAGTAGTTGGATTTTCAAAATTGCCGCCATTTGATCCGGAGGTTGGAATATAAGCTATGTTCCCTGTTGTAGTAAAACCGCCGGCAGTAGTAGCAAAGGATTCAACGGTAGCGGATGGAGCAGTACATACGGTGGGAGCTAGAATGGTACATGTTTGACTAAATGCTCTTAGGCTTGTAAACAGACAAAGAATTGCAATTAAGAAAGTAAAGCTTCTTTTCATAAATGATAGGTTTTAAAGTTTTAAATGAGCGAGATGACCATTTATGAAGCTTCGCTTGTCTAATTGAAGCAAGGTGCTACCGGTCAACTAACAGTTCATTTTGTCTTCTCAAATATAAAGTTTATATAGAATCAAAAAATTATTCCTTGCCTTAAGTCTCTTTAATTTTAGATAGGAACCGGCTTAACCCCTGGCAAAAAAAAATCCACACCGGGGTGTGGACTCTCAAAAAGGCGGTACTTATTATTCACCAACCACTTCAAAGTCAACATTTGCATGCTGACCATTACCAAAATCGATGGATGCTTTGTACGTACCCAGTTCTTTCACGTCGTCAGTGATATGTATTTTCTTACGATCGATATCATATCCTTTTTGGTCGCGGATAGCGCGGCTGATTTGCAGTGCTGTTACGCTACCAAAGATTTTTCCGCTGGTACCGGTTTTGGCGCCCACCTTCACGGGACCTTCCTGTAGTTTAGCAATGACACTATTGATCTGTGCCAACATCAGGTCTTCTTTCTTCTTTGCAACCTTTAATTTTTCAACTAGTTGTTTGCGGTTAGAAGGATTAGCCTCAACTGCAAGGCCCTGAGGAATCAAAAAGTTACGGGCATAGCCGTTTTTTACTTTCACTAATTCGTTTCTTCCGCCTAGGTTGTCAACATCTTTAATTAAAATGATTTCCATATTATTTGTTTTTCCCAATGATGTAAATGAATTCACTGTCTCCCGCCAATGGCGGGATTAGGGCTGAGTTATTTTAAAAGATCTGTTACGTAAGGTAACAAACACATTTGACGGGCTTTTTTAATCGCATCGCTTACTTTACGTTGGTACTTTAAAGAGTTACCGGTAATGCGGCGGGGCAACATTTTACCTTGTTCGTTCAAAAATTTCTTAAGAAACTCTACATCTTTATAATCAATGTAGCGGATGCCATATTTTTTAAAGCGGCAGAACTTTTTGGGACGCTTTTCTGTTTTAATGGCCGTCAGGTATTTAATTTCATTTGGTCTTGGCATGATTAAGCCTCCTGTACTTTTTCGGTTCCTGTTGGTAAGCCACTTCTCTTTTTATGGTTATACTCGACGGCATATTTATCGAGTTTTGTAGCCATGTGACGGAGAACACTCTCGTCACGCAGAAGCTGGATCTTCAGCTTCTCATTGAAGTCGGATGGCGCAATAAATTCCATAACCCAGTATAAACCAGTGGTTTTTTTCTGGATAGGATACGCCAGTGATTTTAGTCCCCACGGATTTTCCGCTACAATCTGACCACCGTTATCGGTAACCAGTGTAGTGTACTTACGTTGTGCTGCTTTGAACTCGTCATCGCTAAGCACAGGGGTAAAAATCACCATCAATTCGTAATTGTTCATTACCCTGTTTTTTGTTAATTAAATAATTAATGAACCTTACATTGGCAAACTGCCATTTATAAGGGAGCGCAAAGGTAAGTTCCAAAACGCAGAATACTGATCCGGAGCTAAATTTTTTTCGTAACCGGCTGTTAAATCCCTATCAGGCTTGGGTTTCGTAGCAGTCTTGAGGTCAGTCTCTCTTTTAGACAACAGAAAGGCATTCCGTAGGCTGCCTTTTTCAATATCAAGGCGCCTTTAACGGCTGGATTTAACCAGTTTGATCTGTTTACGGTTTTCTCCCTGGATTACTTCAGCAATGTATATCCCAGGCCGGTAATTCTCACCTATTTTAATAGTGTGGCTGGTCAGGTTATTTTTTTGTTCAACAATTCTTCCCATAATGTCGATGATCCTGAGACTAAGTTTTTTGGATACATCGCCTCCCTCTATACTAATGGTGAAATAGTTGGTAGATGGGTTTGGAACTCCGTTTAATAAAAGAGGCGTTGAGGTAAGGAGCTTCAGTTCTTCATTTGTTCTGGTTGTAATGGCTGGATTTGCGCATGAACCAAGGTAAGAGCCGGCAGACAACAACGGAGCGACATCTTTTTGAATTACACAACCGGTTGTAAATTTATTCTTTACCTGTTGACAGACCAACACTCTGTCAAGTTTGGTGCCGCAACGTACATCTGCAACGTACACTGTTTTAGTAGCGTATGTTACCGTACATCCATACAGATCCTTTACATTAAGCAAATAAGTAGTGCTCGCGTCTGTAGGACTTACGGTGTAGGAGGAACTATTATTTAACGCTGGTCCTGCAGACGAGCCAATTGTCCACTTATAAGAGTAGGACCCTGCGCCTCCCATAACTATTGCGTTCAATGTAATGGAAGGCGGACCATAACCCAAATAAATGGTATTGGGTTCTCCCCCAGGGTTTACTGCATAAACATCCGGAATAGTGACATTCAATGGAGGATTAACTGCTACGATCACGCTTTGTGCGGCTGATGATGTATTACCATGGATATCGGTTACTGTCCATGTTACAACAGTAGTACCTAACGGAAAGACAGCAGGTGCATCATTGGATACGGTTTGAACTCCACAATTATCAGCCGTAACTGGCTGGCCAAGTGTTAGGTTTTTAGCTGTGCACGAACTGTTATTTGGTGTAACGGTTATAGTTACCGGAGCCGTAATTAAAGGATTTTGATCGTCTGAAACCCTCACTATTTGAACAGCAGTTGTTGAATTACCATTCACATCTGTTACCTTCCATGTAACAGTGGTACTACCCACAGGGAATGTCGCAGGGGCATCGTTGGTAACCGATGCAACGCCGCAATTGTCACCTGTAAGCGGTGTGCCTAAACCGG
>DAIQPL010000366.1:0-3960 GCA_036787395.1 Flavisolibacter sp.
TTTTTCGGCCTCAAAGACGAAAACGATTCCATTAAACATGTATGTATTGAAGTAAAAGATAGTACCGAACAGCGCAGGCTTCAAAGAAAAGCTCATACCCTCCTGGAATCAATTGAGGGCATTATATGGGAGGCCGATCCGGTCAGCTTCCAGATTTCATATGTCAACCAACAGGCTGAAAAAATTCTTGGTTATCCTTTAGAAGCCTGGCTTCAACCTGGTTTCTGGCAGAAACATATTCATCCTGAGGATGTAGATGCTGCACTGGAATATTGTGCCGTGGCGACGAAAAATAGCCTGAGTCATACCATCGAGTTTCGGATGATAGCTAATAATGGTAATATTATCTGGTTCCGGGATATCACGAGTGTTATTGTTGAAAATGGGAAAGTAACTGCGCTGCGAGGCATGATGATAGACATTACAAAAGAGAAAACTGCTCTTCAAAAGCTAGCAGAAAAAGAAGAGCTTTTCCGGGCAATAGTTCAAAACAGCTTTGACGCCATTGCGCTCATCGATGAAAAAATGGACATTAAATATATCAGTCCCTCCATTTATTCAATTCTTGGATACACTGACAAAGAGCTGATAAACACACACAGTCATAATATTATCGAACAATCCGATAGGCCGGTTGCCAGTAGAAGATTGGAAGATTTGTTAAACAATAAAATATTACATGCTGCCAACTTATGCTTTGTTCATAAAAATGGCCATCACATTCTGATAGAAACTCTTGGCAGAAATATGATGGACAATCCTTTCATTAAAGGCGTCTTAATCAGCTTGCGGGATATTACAGAGAAAAAACGTTTGGAATTAGAATTGATCCAAAAGGAAGTGCAACAACAGAAAGAAATTACACAAGCCATTTTAAAAACCCAGGAAAGGGAAAGAGAGTTTATTGCAAAAGAATTACATGATAATATCAACCAGTTAATCAGCGCCGCAAAACTAATGCTGGATACTGCAAAAGAAGATGCGACCAACAGAGATGTACTCTTATCAAATGGCTCTGAGACTTTGAAAAAAGCCATCGACGGTATCAGGAACATTACCTCTTCGTTGGTGATATATGATATCCAGGATTTAGGATTGTGTGAATCCTTACGTAAACTTGTGGACAATGTTAATCTAACTTCTACCATTCGGGCTACAGCGAACATTAATCAAAATATAGATAGAAAACTCAGCGTGGAAGCCAAGACGCATTTGTACCGTATTATCCAGGAACAGATCACTAATGTATTGAAGCATTCCCAAGCCAGCACGATGTACATTGAGCTTTCCACTCAAAGAAAAAATACCACCTTATTGGTAAAAGATGATGGCGTGGGCTTTATTAAAAGCCGGAGAAGAAATGGAATAGGGCTTAAAAATATTGCTAACAGGGTGCAGGCGCTCGAAGGCAGTTTTTCTATTGACACTTCTCCTTCCGGAGGTTGTTTGATGAAAGTAACCTTTTGACGCAGATAACCTGTGTAGCCGGATCCAATGTTCTTCCGACAAGAAGTTCTTTAGTGGCAAAAAATTCAAAAAACAGAAAAGGTGAGGTAACCTGTAACTCATGTAATGTCAGTGTCTTTCACTAAACTGGCTGTTGATTAACTCTTTATAGCTTCTCCCGATTGGAATTTGCACACCACCTACTTCTACTTCGCTGGCAGAGAATGCATCCACTTTTTCTCTTGAGACAATAAACGAACGGTGCACACGCAAAAAGTTATTACTGGCTAACTGTTCTTCAATCTCTCCCAATTGAAATTTAGTGAGGTAGGAACTTTGTTTGGTGACAATCTTGATATATTCTTTCTTACTTTCTATATAAAGTATTTCATCCAGATAAACCTTTATACGCTTCTTGTTTACATTCACAAAAAGGTGCATTCGCTCCCCGGGAGTGTGCGATGGTGACGGAAACGATATCTCTGGGTTATGCTGCGTTTTCAATTTATTTACTGCTGCAAGAAAACGATTAAAGCTGATAGGTTTTAACAAGTAGTCAACCACATTCAGCTCGTAGCCCTCTATAGCATATTCCCTATGAGCTGTTGTCAGAATAATCTGCGGAAGTCTTTTGAGTGTTTTTATAAAATCAAGGCCCTTTAAACGGGGAAGGTGAATATCAAGAAACACCACATCAATTTTTTCGTTTTGCAAGAACTCCATCGCAAAAATGGCATCGGAGCAAATGCCTTTGAGTTGCAAGAAAGGGATTTGCTTTACATAATCTTCCATCACTTCGGCTGCCAGTGGTTCATCTTCTACAATAAGGCAATTAAATTTTTCCATAACTATTTAGATTAATGATAATATTTACTTTAAAAGTTTTGTCTTTATCGTCGATATTCAGTTTATACTCCTTGTACATTAGTTCAAGCTGCCTTTTGATGTTACTTAATCCGATGTTGCAGTTTTCTTTTTTCGATTCGCAATTTTCTATCGAATTTTCAATAAAAAAATGCAACAAGCCGTTCTCGAGGCGTACATCAATATTAATAAACGAATCAAACCTTGTTTCACTGGCGCCATGTTTAAAAGCATTTTCTACAAGAGGCATCAGCAGCAAGGGAGCAATTTGCTGCGAACCCTTATCGATGTTTTTGACCAGTTGCAGTGACAGGCGATCATTATACCTGATCTTTTGCAATTCAATATAATCCTCTATCATTTTTATCTCTTCTTCAATGGCAATGACATCTTTGCCCGATTGGTAAAGCATAAAGCTTAACAGGTCTGACAGCTTCATAATCACCTCGGGGGTTTTGTCAGATTTTTTACGGGCCAGGGCATAGATGTTGTTCAATGTATTAAAAAGAAAATGCGGGTTTGTCTGGCTACGCAAAAATTTAAGTTCAGTTTCTAATTTTTCTTTGACAAGATTTTTTTCCCGCTCCTTTGAAGCCATTTGGTTGCGTACTGACTGCACAGTGAAGAACAACCCCGCTGCATAGCCAAGGTACAAGATGACAATTGGAATTTTCCGGGGGTCAAGCAATG
The DNA here is from genome assembly GCA_036787395.1 of Flavisolibacter sp. Lineage (GTDB taxonomy): Bacteria > Bacteroidota > Bacteroidia > Chitinophagales > Chitinophagaceae > Flavisolibacter. The sequence goes on from DAIQPL010000366.1 coordinate 3,001, forward strand.
GCGCCGGCTTCAGCAGGTTGTGGTGGATAAACGGCAATTCAATGTAATTCGTCAATGCCCTGTCTATAACGATCCAGAAAAAAAGCACCGCAAGAATTTCGATAATGATAAATACCGTCCGGTGCTTTCGCTTCAAAATTCTATCCACCCCTACATAATATAGATAGTAGGCAAAACCAGCTTGAGGGATGAAATAGAGAAGTGTGGACTCCGTCACCGGCAAAATCAGCTCACGGAGTTGGAACTGCGGAAAAGCGCCTCTCGCCCATAAAAATTCAAACGCAAAAAACTGGAGTAAATAAAATAGCCAGAATAATATATGGAGCCGGAGCCGTTTCACTGCTCCAAATGTCTGCAAAAAAAGAGGTGTGAAGAAAACTTGCAACCAACAGCAATGAAAAACTCATTAAAAGCTGTTTGCGTTGTATAAAACGACTATCGATTTGCATCTATTTATATTTCGTCTCTATTTGTTTTTTATACATCCGTTGCATAAGGAATGTCAACGGAATACCAATAGCAACAATTAGAATTAGAGTTGGTTTTATTTGTTTGCCAATATCAAATGGCTTAAGCTGCAACCTGGTTAACGGAAGTAACAGGAAACGCATGAATGCCTGCGTGAATATCCCATATAGGCAAGCTATGACAAGATTGTACCTGAACAGTTTTTTTAATGGGGGATATATGAAGTAAAATAAAAAAGTAAAGCCCATAGCAATAAGATAATGAAAGATCAGTCCTGCTACAACCAGGAAAGTTTCTGAAAAAGCAGTTTTATCAAAAGCAGCACCGGCAATATATTTCAGCACCTTGTCCGGAGTCCACTTATACGATACCCATGTGTCAATAATTGCTGAAAGAATGTCCAGGCTGCCGACTATCAGGCCTGCAGCTAAAATTTTTTTAATTGGAATTCTTTCTTTGAACATCGAATTAGTTTTTACGAATTGCGGTTGG
>DAIQPL010000367.1:0-3960 GCA_036787395.1 Flavisolibacter sp.
AAATGAATGCTGTGCAACGGTTGCAGGTAAAATTTTTCCCTTTTATTCCGGTCTGCTTCACTGTTTTTTTGATTGATGGAATACAAGGCTGTTTCCACTGAAGCCACATTGCTTTTTTCATCGGTGCGAACATAACAAAAGCCATTGGCTCTTACGCCCCAGCTATCCAGGTCAAAGCCGCCAATGAAATCTTTTGTCAAACTGGAGTAGGAAATAAGCATGTTAAATGGCAGGTGTGTTGTGGCTGGAACATCCTTTATAATGGCTGCTACTTCAACGTCAAGTTTTGTATCAACTTTAAATACCTGCCCGATTGGATTGGCGGAGCCAAAATATTTTTTTGCCGTAGTTTCTGTAAGCACTGCTTTACCCGGGGCAGATAAAGCTCTTACAGGATCGCCCCTTACTGCCAGATTCTTAATCATTGAAAAATCAAAAACAGAAAAAAACAGGGAGTCGGCAAACACTACCTTCTTTTCTTGAAAAGGACTTTCATTGCCAATGCGGATGTTGGCATCATTTGTATAATGAATTTCTGTGGCTTTGAGGCCCGGGTATTCGGTTCTTAAAAATCTTGCCGTGGGATAAGGCACACCTGCTTCGTATTGGTCTTTTCCTGCCTTCTTTGCATGCACTACCACACGATAGATTTTGTCACCGCCGGTGTGAAAACGGTCAAAGCTTTTTTCGTAATCAGCAATCATAAAAATGAGGAGCACGGCCGCAATGCCGATAGAAAGTCCTAAGAGATTGATGATGCTAAAGCTTTTGTATTTCCAAAGGCTCCGAACCATTTGTTTTAAGCTGTGAAGGATCATGTGGGTGTTTTATTCGGTTCGTAAATTTTTTACCGGGTTACCAATGGCAGCTTTTATTGCCTGGTAAGAGACGGTGAGCAATGCAATCCCAATTGCTAAAATGCCGGCGATTACAAAAACCCACCATTGCACATCAATATGATAAGCATATTCCTGTAACCATTTGTTTGTTACCCACCACGCTACCGGGAAGGCAATGCCGTTGGCTATGAAAACCAGTTTCAAAAAATCTTTTGATAACAAGGAAGCCAGGTTGAATACGGTGGCTCCCAACACTTTTCGTACGCCTATTTCCTTTATTCTTTGTTCCGCGGAATAGGTTGCCAAACCAAAAAGACCCAAACATGCAATGAAAATGGTTGCGAGTGCTGCCCAAATAAGAATTGTTTGCCGGCGTTCGTCTTCTATGTAAAACAATGCGAGTTGATCATTCAAAAAATGATACTCAAACGGATCATTTTTATCATTTTTTACCATTACCTCTTTCAGTTTTTCTAATGTTCCTTTGATATTGGCAGCAGCTATCCTTGCTGAATAATAATCAATCACCATGATTGGGTTGTTGTTATAGCACAGCATCAGGGGCTGAATCTTATCCCTCAACGATTGGAAATGAAAATCTTTTACAATTCCAATTACCCTTGGTTTGAATGGAATGTTTTCAGAATTGACAGGGGTGAATGTACCGTCACCATTTTGTGACATTGCCGGAACTTCAACAGTTTGTCCGCCAGGTTCTGCCATACCGAGAATTCTTGCTGCTGTTTCATTAAGAATAATAGCAGATGAATCGGCCGGGCTATCAAAATTTCTTCCTTTTAATAATCGAATCCCGTACGTTTTCAGAAAGTCTTTGTCAGCACCAATCATATAAGCGACCTTAGGCTCATCGGTACTTCCCATATTTTTTATCTTAACAGCCTGAAGCAATTTCCACTCTCCCGGCACTCTTGATGTAACAGATACATTTTTAACCGTAGGTATTTTAGCCATCTCCGCTTTTACGGCCTCGAAGTTTGATCTTGCTTTTCTGGTATTAACATCAATCACCACTAAAAGGTCCTTATTAAAACCGAGGTCGGTATTATTGAGGTACCGTACCTGTAAAAAAAGAACGATGGTGGCAATGATCATGACTACGGAGATGGTGAACTGGAAAACCACCAGGCCTTTTCGCAGAGAGAGGTCTGTTTTGCTCTGCAGCTTTAGGTTTTTCAATAAGAGCACCGGCTTGAAGCGGGAAAGCAATAAGGCTGGGTAGCTGCCGGATAGCAGGCCCGTAATAACCGCAAAAACGAAGGCCAGGAGCCAGATGCGGTAATCGGTGGAAAAGCCCAGCGACAATTTTTTATTGGTAAACTGGTTAAATGCCGGGAGCAATAGGTTGACCACGGCAATGGACAGAAGGAAGGAGATAAAGGTTACCATCAATGATTCCAGCAAAAACTGCCTGATCAAATTACTTTGAAGGGCGCCGATTGTTTTGCGCACGCCGATCTCTTTCAGTCGGCCGGAAGCCCGTGCGGTTGTCAGGTTCATGTAATTGATACCCGCGATCAGCAATATAAAAAGAGCGATAAAAGCAAATATCCTGATATAGAGCATATTCCCTTTTGCCATGCCCTCCACATTGGAGTTCCTTGCTCCGTCGAGTATATTTTCGGACTTCAGGTGGACGTCCTTCAGGGGCTGGAGACTAAAAGAAAACGAGGTGCCTGCGGCTACATTAAAATTGTCATGAACCAGTTTTGCCATCTGCTGCGCCACAGACCGCGGATCGGAAGAGGGTTTTAACAGCATGTAGACCGAGAAATTGTTCGACAACCAGTCGTTGCCCACCTGCCGTTTATAGCCTTCATCGCTCTCGAAGCTGGCTTCGGACAAAAGGGAATTAAAATCAAAACTGGAGTTGCGCTGGTGGTTTTTTAAAACCCCTGTCACCTTCAGGGGCGATTCCATAAAACTGAACTGGAGTGTTTTGCCAAGAACGTTGGTTGTATTAAAGAGCCTCATGGCCAGGTCCTCATTGATCACGATCGCATTCGGCTGTGTCAGGGCAGTTTTTTTATCGCCAAGCAGCAGGGGAAAGTCAAAAACATCCAGGAAAGCTGCGTCAACCACCGTTACCGTTTCCTGGAACAGGTTGGAAGGGTTTTCAGGGTTCACCAGGTTAGCCCTCCCGTATCGCACCATGCGGGTGGTATTTTCAACGCCGGTGATGACCTTCTTCGATTCCTCGGCCAGCTTATGACCCGCTGCGGCAATAGTGGTGCTTTCGCCGTTCGCATTTTTATGTTCGATCACGCGGTAGATCCTGTCCGCTTTTGTATGCTGGCGGTCAAAGGTGAGCTCGTCAAAAAGATAAAGGCCTATCAGGAAAAAACAACTCAGGCCAAAGGCCAATCCGGCGACATTAAGTCCTGTATAAAGTTTGTTCTTGAACAACGTTCTGAGAGCGGTTTTGAAGTAATTTTTAAACATCACCAATGTTTTATTCAGTTCGTAAATTATTTACAGGGTTGGCCATAGCAGCTTTAATAGATTGTACGGCCATTGTTAAAACTGCCAGTGTCAATACAGCAACAGTAGTGAGCAAAAACACCGGCCAGTTAATTTGGATGCGGTAAGCAAAATCCTCCAGCCATTTATTCATCGCAAACCAGGATAGTGGTGTAGCAATAAGTGCAGCTATCAACACAGGTCTTACAAATTCCTTTAACAGTTCACCGGTGATAGTGAATGCAGAAGCTCCCAGCACTTTGCGAATACCAATTTCCTTGATGCGTTGTTGTACAGAATACAGGGATAAACCAAGCACTCCCATGCAGGCAATAAGGATAGCCAATACCGAAAACAGTGAGAAGATGGTTCCCAGTTTTCTTTCGCTGCTATATAAATTGTTTAGCGCTTCATCCAAAAAACGGTATTCAAAACTTTGCTTTGAATAAAAAGCATTGAATTCTTTTTGTACAGTAGCAAGAACCGTTTGGGCACTGCTTTGATGAAAGCGGATGTACAGATATTGAAACCGTTGCGGAAACTGGTGCATCACAAGGGGCTGCACGGCAGACCGTAGCGGCGTGATATGAAAATCTTTCACCACACCAATCACGCGTCCGCTTTTTAAAACTGCATTGGGTTG
>DAIQPL010000011.1:0-32990 GCA_036787395.1 Flavisolibacter sp.
ATTTTGTTTGTTGGCAAACATTTTCATGATACGTGAAATACGTTCCTTCTTTCCGCTCCTTACATTCAAAACATAAGAACCGGCATCTAAATGACCAGAATATACACGAAAGAAAGCCAGCCGGCCGACAAAAGGATCGGTCATAATTTTAAACGCCAATGCTGCAAAAGGTTCTTTAGCATCAGGCTTACGTGTTTCCGTTTCACCGGTATCAGGATTAATGCCTGATACAGCTTCAATATCCATTGGTGAAGGAAGATAGCGACACACAGCATCCAGTGCCGTTTGCACACCTTTGTTCTTAAAAGAAGATCCACACATCATCGGCACAATGCTTAAATCAATTGTAGCCTTGCGAATGGCTTCGTGGATTTCATCTTCCGAAATAGTCTCGGGATGATCAAAGAATTTCTCTAATAATTTGTCGTCGTACTCAGCTACAGCTTCAATCAAATTCTGTCTCCAGAATTCAACATCTTCTTTCATATCATCAGGTACAGGAATTTCATCAAAGGTCATACCCTCTGTTTCCATGTGCCAGACAACTCCTTTATTCGTAATCAAATCAACAACACCTTTAAAATCGTCTTCAGCTCCAATAGGTAATTGAAGAGGAACGGCTTTAGCACCGAGCATTTCCTTTACCTGGTTAACTACCATCAAAAAGTCAGCACCAGCACGGTCCATCTTGTTTACGAAACCAATACGTGGTACGCGATAACGGTTGGCCTGACGCCAAACGGTTTCTGACTGGGGTTCTACACCATCCACAGCAGAGAACAACGCAATCAAACCATCTAACACACGCATGGAACGTTCAACTTCCACTGTAAAGTCAACGTGTCCCGGAGTGTCTATGATATTGAAATAATATTTTTTAGTGTTAGTATCAGCCTTACCTTTTAAAGTAGGAAAATTCCACTGGCAGCTTACAGCAGCAGAAGTAATGGTGATACCTCTTTCTTTTTCCTGCTCCATCCAGTCAGTAGTGGCGGCTCCATCGTGTACTTCACCAATTTTATGGATCATACCGGTGTAGCGCAATATACGCTCAGTTGTGGTAGTCTTGCCCGCGTCAATGTGCGCGGCGATACCAAAGTTGCGTTGAAATCTCAAATCTGCCATGATTATTAAAATTGAATATTGTGCTGATTAGTTTTTCCTTGTCATTCTTAGCCAGAATTGAAGGAGTTGGTAGTCAACTGCAGTACCTTTATCATCTGTCCTTGCGTCGACACTTGTACTCCAACCCGCTACCTGTCAACGTTTCAGAGGTCAATCTTTTACGCGTTTCACCAAACTGAAAATTGAGTGTGCAAAGGTAGGGAAATACCTTGCATTTTCTGCACCCGACGAAACAATGTTTGTTAAAGATGAATCCACATTCGACACATAATATCCGCAAAACATTTACTCAACTACAATGCATAATTTTTGCAAATCATTTAATCATCGTAATTTCAAAACATAAAATTTATTAACTCTCATTAAATCCCATTAACAATGGCAAAATCAACCAAGAAGGCCGCAGCTAAAAAAGGTGGAAGTAAGTCCTCCCGTGGCGGCAGATCTTCAGCAAAAGGCGCATCCAAAAAAGGAGCATCTAAATCATCCAGCCGTGGAGGTTCTTCTTCGAGAGGCGGCTCATCTTCTGGTCGGAGTGGTTCATCAAAGGGAGCAGCAAAGAAAGGCGCATCTAAATCATCAAGAGGCGGAGCAGCAAAAAAAGGCGCCGCTAAAAAAGGTGGAGCATCTAGAAAAGCTTCCCCAGCTAAAAAAGCAGCAGCAAAAAAAGGCGGAGCATCCAGATCATCATCCAGCCGTAGTGCCTCCTCAAGCCGTAGCGGTGGAAGCAGCAGAAGTTCCAGCAGCCGCGGAGGTTCCAGTAAGGGCGCATCAAAGAGTTCATCAAGTCGCGGAGGATCATCCAGCAGTCGTAGTGGGTCTTCAAAGGGAGGATCTAAAAGCTCTGGTGGCGGACGTAGTGCATCAAGAAGCGGTGGTTCTTCGTCCAGCCGTGGAGGCTCTTCTTCAAGAGGTTTAGCTTCTGCGAGTAAGGCTACGAGAACAAAAGTAGCGAGCAAAGGCGGATCAGCATCTGGTGGCGGACGTAGCGGGAGCAGTCGTGGTGGCTCATCTTCTGGCGGCAGCCGTGGAGGTTCTTCTTCCGGTCGCAGCAGAGGTGGTAGTCGTGGTGGAGGCAGCGCAGCTACGGGAAGCCAATACCAGGGTTCTGACATCAGCACAGGTACACAAACTCCTGAAGGTGTAACTACGCCAACCGATGTATTTGATAGTGGTATGGCTGGTGGCAGCTCTGGAGGAAGTGGAGATAATTCTTAATCAGTTTAGCATATAAAAAAAACCATCATGCCAAGGCGTGATGGTTTTTTTATAGAACTATGTTTCAATTATACCTTAAAGTGAGCAAACGCTTTGTTTGCTTCAGCCATACGGTGAGTATCTTCCTTCTTTTTAAAAGCCGCACCTTCACCTTTGCTGGCCGCAACAATCTCGTTAGCTAATTTGTCAGCCATACTCCGGCCATTTCTCTCGCGGCTATAACGAATTAACCATTTAATACTCAAAGAGATTTTTCTGTCAGCCCGGACCTCAGCGGGAATTTGGAAGGTAGCACCACCAATTCGACGGCTGCGAACCTCTACAGCAGGCGTTATATTGGATAAAGCCCTTTTCCATATTTCATATCCATCTTCACCGGTTTGCTTCGCAACTTTGTCAACAGCATCATAGAAGATATCAAAAGCCACGCTTTTTTTACCCTGCCACATAATATTATTCACAAAACGGGTTACCAGTTTATCGTTAAAACGGGGGTCTGGTGCTAATGGGAGTTTTTTTGCTTGTGATTTACGCATTGTTTATCACTTATTTTGGACTGAAATGTCCTTTGTTTAAAGTTTTATTTGTTAGTAGAAGCTTTGTCAGCATCCACCTGTTCTCATTTTTTCTTTCCTGCTGCAGCTGGTTTAGCACCTGCTTTTTCTTTCTTAGTACCGTACTTAGAGCGGCTCTTTTTGCGGTCTTTTACACCAGCAGTGTCCAAAGAACCACGAACAATATGGTAACGTACACCTGGTAAATCTTTCACACGACCACCACGAATAAGCACAATTGAGTGCTCCTGTAAGTTGTGACCTTCACCGGGAATATAAGCAATCACCTCTATTTTATTGGTCAAACGAACCTTAGCCACCTTACGTAATGCTGAGTTTGGTTTTTTGGGTGTAGTAGTATACACACGGGTGCAAACACCGCGACGTTGAGGACAACTATCTAAAGCCCTTGATTTACTTTTTGCACGGATGATTTCTCTTCCTTTACGAACTAATTGCTGAATAGTAGGCATTGCGAACCTTTAAATTTTGGACGGCAAAGGTAACGGCCTGAGGGTGAATAACCAAAAATAGAAAATTGAAATTCCAAAAAACTTTCCTAAAAGAACAAACCACGATCCGCAGCATGTTAATTGCAGAAAACGAGCTGGCAGCAGACAATGAGTTAATCAACTTATTAGCTCAATAACTTGTAAACCGACTTTTATCATCCACCTAGTACTTATCTTCTCTAATGCCCTTCGAAGACGACTTATGCCATGATGAAGAGCGGCAAACAATGGGTTAAAGCAAGGATTTTAGCGCTTGCTCGCTATGTTTTGTTTTCATGGGCGGTTTACAGCATATGCCCAGTTGAGCGCTTTTCAACCGGGATATTGTTAGGCTCAGAATTTTTAAGTTTACCTCTTTAAGTCCTTATTGTTGCGATATCTATGGTAGCAAGCAAATACTTTAATTTAGCTGGCTAAGAAACAGAAAGCTTACGTAAATGAGTTTAAACCAGATACAATTAACCAGTCAACTGCTAACCGATTTTTATACGAATGTTCTTATAGAACTAAAAAGCGCAAGTGTCGTGCAAGAGTACGAGGACCAGAAAAAAGGTCAGGCGATAAGGTACTTAGGAAATAATGCAAAGAATATTGTTCTGCTTGTTAACAACAGCAGTGCACCGTTTTTATCGGACAGCGAACTTTCCTTTCTGACAACCATTCTCGCTGCTTGCCAATTAAGCCTGGCAGACGTGGCCCTTGTAAACGTCTACACATTAAAAGAGGATCAAATAGAAACGGCAATTCAGCCTTTGGCACCTCGTAACATTTTATTGTTTGGAATAACACCATTATCGATTGGGTTGCCAATAAATTTTCCTCATTTTCAATTGCAACCGTTTAACAAACGCACTTACCTGTATAGTCCCGCATTACGCGAGCTAGAGGCAGATAAAGGATTAAAGCTAAAATTGTGGCATAGTTTAAAAACCCTTTTTGGATTATAATCATACGATGAAGCTAATTTTTGCCACTAACAACCAACATAAAGTAGAAGAGATCAAGTCTGTTTTACCATCCGGCTTTTTTATTATTACCTTAAAGGAAGCAGGAATTGACATTGATATACCTGAACCATACAATACGCTCCAGGAAAATGCAGAAGAGAAAGCAAGTAAAATTTTTGAACTTGTAAAGACCAATTGTTTTAGTGAAGACACGGGCCTGGAAGTATACTCATTAAATAATGAGCCCGGTGTGAAAAGTGCACGATACGCTGGCGAGGAAAAATCTTTTGAAAAGAATATTGAAAAATTGCTTTTAAAGCTCAAAGATCACGAAGACAGGACTGCACGGTTCCGGACCGTAATCTGTCTTATTCTTGATGGCATAAAGCTTTTCTTTGATGGAACTTGCGAAGGAGAAATAATTACTCAGCCAAGAGGAAAAAAAGGCTTTGGATATGATTCGGTTTTTAAACCCATAGGGGCAGCCAAAACCTTTGCCGAAATGACGACCGAAGAAAAGAATCGCTATAGCCATCGCAGTAAGGCAGTGGCTAAGCTGGTAACATTTTTGAATCATTTACCTTAAATAGGCAATAATTGAGCGATGTACGCAACCATATATATAGTGATTCCGACTTAATTGAGGGTTGTATAAAGGGAGATCGTAAAATGCAAAGAGAGTTGTACCAACGATTTGCCCCTAAAATGTATGGCGTTTGTTTGCGTTATGCAGGCAATGCAGAAGAAGCTGAAGATATTTTGCAGGAAGGTTTTATTAAGGTATTTAATAAAATAGGCAGTTTTAGAAGCGAAGGTTCTTTTGAAGGTTGGATCAGGCGAATATTTGTAAATACAGCAATTGAGCATTTTAGAAAGAAGATATACCTGCAGCCGATAACAGATTATGAGGAGGATACGGTAGAAGGAAAATACCTGACGGTATTAGACAGTTTGGCCGAGAAAGATATTATTCAACTGGTTCAGCAACTGTCGCCTGGCTATCGTACGGTTTTTAACATGTATGTGGTGGAAGGATACACACATAAGCAGATTGCAGAAGCATTAGGAATTAGCGAAGGCACCAGTAAATCGCAATTGTCGCGAGCAAAGCTGATATTGCAGGACCTGGTACAGCAATTTATCGAAAGAAGAAAAAAAGTTCCGTAACATGACTGACCAAATCCAAAATAAGCTGTTGGAATATGCGCCTGAGCCGCCGGAGAAGGTTTGGGATGCTATTAATAATGCCTTGGATGAAGGATTTTCTCTTTCCAGGAAACTTTATCAATTTGAAGAAACGCCTCCTGCCAGAGTTTGGAACAAGATAAATAATGAGCTTCTCGTATCACAATCGGGAAAGGTTGTTCCTTTTTTTATTAAACACAGGAAAATAGTGCGTTATTCCACGGCAGCCGCTATATTACTTACAATAGTTATAACGTCTACCTTTGTAACAGGCAAAAGGACAAGGCCAACCGGGCCACATACCAGTTCGAACAGTTCAGGTCAACCTGCCACCGTAGTGAATTTGGAAACTTCTAAAACAGGCATAAATTCTAAAAATAATCATACACTTGCTGCTGCCCAGGAAAACGAGACCAGCACTATTGAAAATTTAAGAGAAGAAAAGAAAACGTTGCTTAACAAATTGAGGCCGCAAATGAAACTGGGTTTTGTGGTTCTTAGCAAAAAGTTTATACCAAAGGTTGCGCATATCAAACAAACCGTTAGTCCGGACGAGCCTGTTGAAAAATATATGGTTTATAGTGATGGTGATGGCAATGCTATGAAGCTTCCAAAAAAATTATTCGATTTTATAGCCTGTGTCAAACAAGACATACAATGTCAACAACAGATGATGCAATTGCAACAAAAGTTTGCTGCGACTGGGGTTATGACGGATTTCACAGGCGTTCTAGAGATGCTAAAAAATCTTAAAGAAAATCAGTAATCTTGAAGATGGCCCGTATCAAGATTATTCTTCCGGAACATTTTAAATTTAGTACAACAATTTCAATTCGAATTACCGATCTTAATTATGGTGGGCATGTTGGTAATGATACAGTACTAACCTTATTACACGAAGCCCGAATGCAATTCCTTGGGCATTTTAATTATACAGAACTGGAGTTTGGGATCACAAGTCTAATCATGAGCGATGTAGGCATAGAATTTAAGTCAGAACTATTTTACGGAGACCTTGTAAAAGCTTATGTAACTGCCACGGATTTTGGCAAAGTAGGGTTTGATATATATTACAAACTAGTTAATGAAAAAAACGAAAGAGTTGTAGCCGTGGCAAAAACGGGTATGGTCTGTTACAATTATAAAAACAAAAAAGTGGTCGCTATTCCTGAAGAGGTAAAACTAAGATTGCAAGTTGGAAACTGATCGATTTTCTACAAAACGCCTGGTGTTTATTTGCTCATTTAAATCACTTAACAGCTTCAACTATTCCATATCTTCCAGCTTTCCTCCGCCTGCGTTACCAGCATTTCATGCCCATTAGATATTTGTGCACCTTGCTTTTCCCCACGCTGTAAAAACTTTGTTTTTTCGGGATTGTAAATTAAGTCGAATAAAAAATGCCTTGAAGTGATGTACTCATACGGAATTGGCGGATCATCATTTACATTAGGAAACATTCCTAATGGAGTGGTATTAATTATAACTGTGTATTGTTCCAGAATGACATCATCCACATCTTCATAACCAAGATCATCAAACCCTTTACGCCTTGACACCACGCGGTATTCTATTCCTAAATCACTTAAAGCATATTTAACCGCCTTTGCACTCCCACCAGAACCAAGTACTAATGCTTTTTTGTGGTGCAATTTGAGCTTTGGCTGAAAAGACTTTTTAAATCCAATCACGTCTGTATTAAAGCCATGCATTTTTCCATTAATAACATTTATGCAGTTGCAGGCTTGAATGTGTTCAACAACGTCGCTCTTTTCATTCAAAAAAGGGATAACCTGTTCTTTGTAAGGTATGGTTACATTTAATCCCTTTATATCAGCGTAAGTATTAAGTAGCGAAGGAAGTTCATCTATAGATGGCAGTTCAAAAATTTCGTACCTGCAATCAACAATAGAATTGTCTTTAAATTTTTGTGTAAAGTAGTTCTCAGAAAATGAATGTTTCAGCGTTTTCCCTATAAGGCCGAAACGTCTCATCTTGAGTTCTCTTTATTCAGATACAAATGGAATGTGTCACCACGTAATCCTATCCGCATTGTTTCCATAGGGATTACTTCAGTTGGAGCAATGTTGCCCAGGTTAACATTACAACCTAGCAATTCCATAAAATATAATTGTTGTGCCTTTTGCGGCGCTTCCCAGATAATTTTTTCGCCTGGAATTTGGGTTAGTATTTCCTGAACCAATCCTTCCCTTACTTCACCGCTTCCCCGATATATACCCACATTGCCTGCTTCACGTGCTTCTGCAATCACATAAGTAGATCCGGCATTTAACTCTGCTCTCATCAATTCAATCCATTTATATGGTGGAATAATGTGCGCCGCATCCTTACTTCCCACTTCACTTAACACAGTGCCATATTTGGTAAGTTTTTCAATATAACCGCATTTTTCAGCATGAGGAATGTCGATGGAGCCATCACTCACTTCCATATAACTAATACCAAACCGCTTACACACAGCAAGAAAATCATCAAACTGGTTCCTGATCAAAAAAGCCTCAAATAAAGTTCCTCCAAAATAAACCGGTATGTCATATGAGCGATATACTTCAAGCTTTTCGTCAAGGTTGGGGGTAACAAAAGAAGTCCCAAAGCCTAATTTTATAATATCGACATGAGGATGTGAAACACTTAAAAAATTCTTTGCTTCTTCCACGCTAAGGCCTTTATCCATGACCATTGTTATACCTGAGATACGCGGCTTCTGATTGCGGTCCGGGATTTGGGAGAGATGAAAATTCATTGTTCAGCAGTTGTAATTATTGGCCGCAAAAATAGGGAAGTAAATAAAATTGCTTTGTTATTATTATCGCCTTCCTTTTTTATATTGGGCAATAACATCAATCACTTGCGGATTCTGTAGTATAGAAGGATTTAATTGAACAAATTTTTTCAGATGTTTTGGAGTCGTTGCCAACGCTTTTTCTAGGTAGAGTAAGGCGTCTTTTGATTTATTCATAGCAAATAAAATAGCACTCAAATAATACAAAAAGACAGTCTTGTTATTAGTATGTGTTAATGCAGCCAAAGCTTGTTGGCGGGCCTCAGTAAAAAATCCAGCTGTATATAAACAACGGATTAATGCCTCCCATCCTGAAATATTCCGTGGCCTTACACGCACTGCAGTAGATAAATATTGAACTGCTTCTTTAATTTCGTTCAACTGCAATTTGCATTCACCCATCAGCAAATTATACTCCGGTTGAGATCGCTGAATTTTAAGTGCTGATTCCAATTGTTTTACTGCACTTGCCCATTGACCTTCATTGTAATAAGTACAAGCAATCTTGTAATACAATTTGCTATCATCGGGATTAAGGTGTGAAGCCTTTCTGTAATGAAATCTTGCCTGCGCATAATTTTTTAAATGATCGTAACAATGACCAATAGCTTCGTAAATAACTTCTTCCGGCTTCGAAAGTTCTAATACCTTTTCCAGGGCTTCAATGGCCTCTTTATACTTTCTTAATCTTATATAAGCATCCCCTATGTTCCGATATGCATAATCGAATTTCTCGTCAATTGCTATTGCATATAAGTATGCATCAATAGCTTTTTCATATAGTTTTATTCCCTGGTAAGCTGCCGCAAGGTTAAACCAGGCCAACTCATTAAAAGGGTGATCATCAATGATTTTTAAATGAAGTTTGATGCTTTCTTCGTTGCGGCCGGTAAAATCTGTCCAAAAGCAAATTTTATACAACGCTTCCTCATTTGTAGGTTCTTCATTTAGGATCACGGCCAAACAGTCAAACACTTTATCAAACTCCTCATAATCATCATAAACATCCGCAAGCTCAAATAATAGTTCAATCTTTTCCTGGCCTTCAAAGGAATTTACAGCTTTCTCCAGTAGCTCTACAGCTTTTTCCTGCATATCCATGGCGAGGTAGGCATCTGTTTTTAAAATGTAGAGATTTATGTCGGTAGCGTCAAATAATTCAGCTTTCTCTAAAAGGTCCAAAGCGTCCCTATACTTTCTAGTAGCCAAAAGAAGGTCAGCTTTTTTTAGGAGAAGGGGAGCTGAAAAAGGGAAATAGTCAATAGCGGTTTCTGCCGCCTCGAGTGCTTTACTGATCTCTTCCTGCTCGTCATAGTAGTCTATGATCTTCTCAAACGCCTCTTCTTCCAAAAAAATAGTGGACTGACCATTACGAAGATTGTTATAATGCTTCAGTAATTCATCTATACTTTCCTTGTCGTAGTATGGATCTCCTATCATTTAAATTCTCCTATAACAAATTACTCTTTCAAACAAAATCTACCAAGTTTTAAAACAAATTCCTGCTTTTTGCGTTAAACAAATCGTAAAGAAATGAACAAGTGGTTGAAAGAATGTTAATATTTAATACTATCTTTGTGCCAGAATGAACCTCACCGCCGCAATTATTAAACGTTTACTTAAGAGAAAAATAGCCACTGCTGTGCTTATTTCGGCATCATTGGCTGCTTTTGCTACTTTAGGAGACGGCGGTAAAAAAGGACAAAAGAACTCTATGATAAGCTCTCTACCTTTGAGTTCAAAGACTTTCAGTCTACGCTCCGGATATAACTACAAAAGCAACAGCCTGTTTAATTTAGCTCCGGAAAAGAAATTTATCATGTTGAATACGGTAGCGACCTATCAAAAAGGCAATGCTACTTATGTACTTCCTCTTAAAAAGAAAGTTCTGCTAGACAAAATTAAGTTCAAGCCATCCTTTTAAATTACATCTTGCTTTTGCTTTCTTCGTATGATAGAATTCTGAAACCAGCTTTTGGTATATCAAATTTTGCAGCAGGCACTGGGCTAAAACTAATTTTTGAAACGGTATAAGTTACTTTCAAATTACCCATATTAGTTTCATATTCTAAGGCAAGCCCCGGGAGCGTCCGGTTAGCGTATTGGAAGTCTTTATTTTCAAGTAATAAATCAGTAGTATACCATACTGTAAAAGTGGTACCATCCTTTAACTTCCCTACAGCTTTATTACAGTTATACCCCGAAATGGTTTTGGTTCCTGTATCATAAGTAAAACTCACATCTTCATATCTTTTGTTGGCATCCCGCCAATCTTCTTGCTTTAAATTGATCATATATTTTTGTTCGCCATACTCTTTAAGAATAACTATAGAGCTTTTAGTACCGTCCAGGATAGTAGATTGCGTTCCCAGTGGGCTCACCATTTCGGTGCGGGTTTTTGATCCTTTAATATAAACAGCGCTTGTAGCCCCATCCAGAAAATCAGCGCCTTGAGGTTTGTCAGTGCCGGTATTGATAACTATGTCATAAGAGATAGTTCCTTCTGTAAACTTTTTTTGCGCCAAAGCAGGCAAAGCAAACAAGAGAAACAAAACTGATAATACCTTATAAAAATGCTTCATAATAATGAGTTGACGACAAGAAGACGAATCAAATATCTGCAATAGTTGCTTAAAGAAAAATCCCGCCTTGTTAAAAAGACGGGATCTAATATTTTATAAAAATTAACTTCTGTTCTTTTTCTGCACTTCCTGCATCTTCTTCTGCTGTTCCTGCATTTGTTCCATCCGTTCTGCCCACTTCGATTTTGTTTTTGGCTTTTTACGATTCACTTCAATTTTCGCCAGTATCTTATCATGATCAATAATATAATTTTGAATAACAAATTGTAATGCAAGTGTAATAATGTTGGAAATAGTGTAATACCAGGTTAGCCCTGAAGGCAAACCATTAAATACAAACAATAATATTATTGGAAAAAAATACGGCATGTATTTTAGTACCGGATTATTTTGATCCGGAGTCATGCTCATACTGTAAATAGATATCAAAAAGCTGGTTAAGACGGCGGTTAGTGTAAATAGACTTAAGTGACTTCCTAATAAAGGAATATTTACCCCAAAGTCAAGAATTGAATCATATTGCGATAAATCTTTTGCCCATAAAAACCCCTGCCCACGTAAGGCCACGTTTGAGTTAAAGAAGCTATACAAAGCAAAGAATATTGGAATTTGAAGTAATCCCGGAATACATCCCCCTAAAGGATTGACACCTGCTTCTCTGAATAATTTCATTTGTTCCACACTGATTTGCTGTTGATCACTTCCGTACTTGGCTTTTAACTGCTCAATCTCAGGACGTAATACTTTCATTTTTGCACCACTTAAATAACTGGAGTACGTGAGCGGAGAAATTAAAAGACGAATAAACAAAGTGAGTAAAAGAATTACGATCCCATAATTCGTTGTCAATTTTGTAAAAAAGTCAAAAACAGGAAGAATGACCCACCGATTGATATACTTGACAAAGGCAAACATACCACTACCCAGATTTACCATACCCTCCATGTCGTTATCATACTTCTTTAGAATTTTGTAATCCGTAGGGCCATAATAAACAGCCAATGGAATAATTCCCTGGGAAGATGGAACCTGCACTTTTAGGTTAGCTATAGCCTGAACTACCGTTTTTTGATCAGTTGCTGCAGGAGCCGTCCATTCAACTGTGCCTGAAGCAAAATTATTTTTTGCAATTAGCGTAGTATTAAAAAACTGCTGTTTTATCGAAATCCAGTTCACTGGTTTGTTGAATTCCTCCGTGCTACTGCTAAGAGCAGAACTATGATCATAGCCACCATCAACCCGGTAACTCACCTCCGATTGCTGTCTTTCATATTTAAGATCTTTTTGTAATTGCACCGCTTTGTTTTGCCAGGTAAGATTCATTGTATTATTTGAAAACAACTGGTTCGCTCCATTAACTTCCACATTAAAATCAAGCATGTAGTCATTGGGCCGAAGTATAAATTGATGTCTTATAGATTTGCCTGCGGCAGGCATCTCATAAGTAATAACCTTTGATCCATCTGCATTCTGTGTTACCTGGCCTGCTGTAAAATAAAAACTGGTAATGCCCGCGGTTGTATTTGGCGCTGGAACTATAGTATAATCTATCTTATCAAAATCAGTAGAAGACAATTTTACATTATTGCTATCAGGACCCTTAAAATTCTTTAATTCAACTAATTTGGGTTGACCTCCTTTGTTGGTGAAAACTATTCTCAATACTTCATTTTCCATTGAAGTAGTTTGCTCGGTGCCAATGCTAAAAGGCTGGAAATCGCCAGCAATAGAAGTTTGTTGGACCGAATCATTTCTTAAACTATCAGTTCTTTGAACAGCAATACTAGTTTTGGGTTGACTAGACTTGGCAATTGAGTCCTGCCTTGCTTTTTGTTTCTGATAAGCAACCTGCTGTTGGTTATTAAAATAAAAATATCCAAAGAATAACAGTGCTAATACAACGAAACCGATGATGGTATTACGGTCAAAATTCATCTTATGATAAATGTTTATAGATAAAAGAAGCCTTCAAAGGCTCTTCTATATCTTATTCAAAGGCGGCAAAGATAGGCAGAACAAGCAACAAGCATAACGAATTAAGATACAAGGAGAACTTAAACTTATTCGCAAAATAAAAACTAAGGGAGTTATTTGAAGCCGACCGACTTCTACTATACAAACCTGTATTATAGCATTTCACTTTGCAATAAAGGGCTTTTAACTGAAGCTTTTTGCTCACTAAAGCGTTTGGCTGCTCCTACAAAATGTACAAATAAAGGATGGGGGTTTTCAACAGTGCTTTTTAATTCGGGGTGATACTGACAGCCAATAAAAAAAGGATGCCCCAAGATTTCCATAATTTCAACAAGACCTGTTTCGGGATTACGTCCGCTCGCTATCATGCCATTGTTCTCGTATTGTTGCAGGTATTTATTATTGAACTCATACCTGTGGCGATGCCTCTCCGAAATAACACCACTTCCATATATTTTATAAGCCAGAGAATCTTGCCTGATTTCACAGGGGTAAGATCCAAGACGCATCGTACCTCCTTTTGTTGTGATCTTCTTCTGTTCGTCCATCAAGTCTATTACAGGTTCTGTAGCATGAGGATCCATTTCAGAAGACTGAGCTTCTCTTATTTTTAAAATATTTCTACCGTATTCTATCACTGCCATTTGCATACCCAGGCAAATCCCAAAAAATGGTAACCCGCTTTCCCTGGCATATTTGATAGCTGTCACTTTCCCTTCGACACCCCTATAGCCAAAGCCCGGAGCTACTAATAACCCATCAAGGCCACCCAATTTTTCCCCCACATTTTCAGAAGTTATAAACTCAGAGTGAATTGAAACAACCTGTACTTTACATTCATTCACTGCTCCTGAATGAACAAAGGATTCAAGAATCGATTTATAGGCGTCCTGCAATTCAACATATTTACCAATTAAACCAATCGTGATCTTGGCTTTAGGGTATTTCAATTTGTTTAAGAACTCTTTCCATTTAGCAAGCTCGGGCTCATGAAATTGTGTAATATTCAATTTTTTTAGCACGATTAGGTCGAGTTGCTCATTCATCATCAGCAATGGAACTTCATAAATAGTGTTGGCATCCGGGGCTTCAATTACGCCTTCTGCTTTGACATTACAGAAAAGGGCAATTTTTTTCTTTATTTCAAGGTTTAGTGGCTGTTCTGTTCTGCACACAATTACATCCGGAAATACCCCGTTCTCACTAAGCATTTTCACCGAGTGCTGAGTAGGCTTAGTTTTCAATTCCTTCGCTGCTTTCAAATAAGGTATCAACGTGAGATGAACGACCAAAAGATCTTCATCTGGCAATTCCCATTGTAATTGACGAATTGCTTCAATGTAAGGTAGGGACTCAATATCACCCACTGTACCACCAATTTCTGAAATAATAATATCAAACTGGTCATTCTGTCCAAGCAACTGCATTCTTCTTTTTATCTCGTCCGTGATATGAGGAATTACCTGCACAGTCTTGCCCAAATAAGCTCCTTCTCTCTCCTTATTAATTACTGTTTGATAAATGCGGCCAGTTGTGACATTATTGGCCTGGGAGGTAAAAATATTTAAAAATCGCTCATAGTGTCCCAGGTCAAGGTCAGTTTCTGCACCATCTTCGGTTACAAAACATTCTCCATGTTCGTAGGGATTCAACGTACCAGGATCGACATTAATATAGGGATCCAGTTTTTGAATCGTTACACGAAGCCCCCTCGCCTGTAAAAGTTTAGCTAGCGATGCTGCAATAATGCCCTTACCCAAAGAAGAAGTAACGCCACCTGTAACAAAAATATATTTAGCCATTGTTGAATGGTTGATTGCCGAAAAGTTAATTTGTTGATTATAGAACAAGCTGCATCATACTACTCATCGTCCGTTGTGTCACTCACTTGTACCTTTTATAATTCTATTGAGCTTGTCCATTGACCAGCGGAATGGTCAAAAAATTCCGGGAGGTCATGCAAACCTACGTCAAATTTTAAGGTGGTAATATCTTTTTAACACAGTTGTGGAAAAACCTTGGAAAACTCGGTTCAGGACTTGTTTTCCTAAAATGAATGTCAGAAACTGTATGTAATTAACAATCCTTATAGTAAAGGGAAATAATGCCCCCATTATGGTAACGTCAATGCCGCCTCACTATCTGTTTTCTGCAAGTGTTTTTCTATAGCAGTATCATACAAATCCTTCCACATTTCTATACTACCCCAGTTCTCCCCGTTTATTTCTATATCATTATTTATGACAAAGCCGACCTGCTGATGCGGAAAGTCTTGTATTACACTTTTGAACGCTTCTAAATTAACCGGGCTTACTGTTACAACTACCCTGCTTTGCGCTTCGCCAAATAAAAAAGCATCCTTTCGGAACCCTTCCGATAAACGCACAGAAAAGCCCAAACTGTCCGTGAAACCACTTTCACATAAGGTTACAAACAATCCTCCTTCACTAATATCATGGGCCGATTCTATAATTCCTTGCCGTATTAATTCGGTAACTTTTTGTTGTAACACGAATTCTTCTTTGAGGTCAAAATGAGGTGCGGGAGAAAATTCAACACCGTGAAGTTTGTGTAGATATTCAGACGAGTTAATATCATTTTTTAAATAGCCAAGGACATAAATAAAGTCACCTTCATTTTTAAAGTTTAAAGTCATTTTTTTCTTTAAATCTTCTACCAATCCCACCATACCAATAGTAGGAGTTGGATAAACAGGACCATCTGGACTTTGGTTGTAAAAACTGACATTGCCTCCAGTAACTGGCGTATCAAACTTCCGGCAAGCCTCACCCATACCTTTTATAACATTTACAAACTGGTAATAAACTTCGGCATCATATGGATTACCAAAGTTCAAGCAATTGGTTATACCTAAAGGTTTGCCGCCGCTACATACAATATTCCGGGCCGCCTCAGATACAGCAATCATGGCTCCTTTGTATGGATCTGCATATACATAACGACTATTACAATCTACTGTTACGGCTAATCCTTTGCCTGTTTCGTGAACTAAGACAACAGGTGCGTCACTCGGCTCATTAGTAGAAGCATTGACGATACCTACCATGCTATCGTATTGGTTATAGATCCATCTTTTGGAAGCAATGGATGGTAATTGAATTAATAGTTCAGCAATACCTTTAAGGTCTTTTGGTTCAGCAATAGCATCCATTGTAAACGAACGGATTTTGTTTAGGTATTCCGGTTCACTGTACTGCCTGTCATACTGTGGGGCGCCGCCACCTAATACCAGTTCCTGTGCAGGCAATTGTGCTTCCAGTTTGCCGTCGATGTAAAAGCTCAATAAACCATCACTTGTAACCTCACCAATTACTGAGCTTTCAAGATCCCATTTATCAAAAACCCTTTTTACCGCAATCTCTTTGCCTTGCTCTACCACTAATAACATTCTTTCCTGGCTTTCGCTTAATAACAACTCCCATACTTTCATATTCTCCTGACGCGTTGGTACTTTATCCAGATCAATGCGCATTCCAACTTCTCCTTTTGCACTCATTTCTGCCGTAGAACAAATAATACCAGCAGCACCCATGTCCTGCATACCCACGACGGCTCCTGTTTCTATCACTTCCAGACAAGCTTCCAATAGTTTCTTTTCCTGGAAGGGATCTCCAACCTGCACTGCCGGCAGTTCTTCTGCACTTTCTGCTGTAATATCTGCTGAGGCAAACGAGGCGCCGCCAATGCCGTCTTTACCCGTTGCACTTCCTACGTACATTACAGGATTTCCCTTTCCTTTTGCTGTTGCAGATATAGTTTTTCCCGCTTTTACTATTCCTACGCTCATAGCGTTTACCAAAGGATTAGTATGATAACACTCTTCGAAATAAATTTCTCCTCCAACAGTTGGTACCCCAAAACAGTTTCCATAATGGCCAATGCCATGCACCACGCCTGCCAGCAAATGTTGTGTTTTATCCTCCTTTAAACTTCCAAAACGCAAAGAATTCAGAGCTGCAATTGGACGGGCACCCATTGTAAAAATATCTCTATGGATACCTCCTACACCCGTCGCTGCTCCCTGGAAAGGTTCTATAGCTGATGGATGATTATGCGATTCAATTTTAAAAACAACACCATATCCATCACCTATATCCATCAGGCCGGCATTTTCTTCACCGGCTTTTACAAGCATCCTGGCCCCTTCTCTCGGCAAGGTTTTTAACCACTTGATTGAGTTTTTGTAGCTGCAGTGTTCACTCCACATTCCTGAGAAAGCACATAGCTCATTAAAATTGGGGGTACGACCAAGTTTTTCTTTAATTAGTTCAAACTCTTCTTCTGTTAATCGTAATTGTCTGGCGGTTTTTTCGGTAATTTCCATAATGAGGTTATGAAGGCGCAAAGCTACATTCCGGTAATGATCCGTCACTCACTTTTTATACGGATGACTGTGGATAAGATTTTCTATTTTGTGTCGATAAATTAAACAGTTGGAGCATTTATTATTTGCTGCGTACCTCATTTTGTTTTCCTGGTTGATTTCTAAAGTAAAATTCTTTACCAATTCAGGCTTAACGGTTCCCCAACTCATTATATTTTTTCTTCTAAAAGTAATGGCGGGTATATTGTATGGATGGATTGGTGTATACTATGGACAAATGGCCCAAATGGTGGATACCTGGGCTTATCATTATGAAAGCATCCAGGAATACCAACTACTAAAAACCAATCCCGTCGACTTTTTTAGCAGCTTATTTCATAGTAATTATGAAGATGGATATAGTAATTTCCTTGCAAGCAAAAACTCCTGGTGGAACGACCTGAAAGCTAACTTCCTGATCAAGATACTTGCCATCTTTAACTTATTCAGTTTTGGTAACTACTATATTAATCTGATCTTCTACTCCTTTATTTCCCTGTTTGGACCCATAGCCGTTTATAGAGTAATGCAGGATGTTTTTCCCACCAGAAGAGTTGCAGTTCTTATCGCAATTTTTTTCGTTCCATCATTTATTTATTGGAGCAGTGGGATACATAAAGAAGGCCTCATTTTCCTTGGCTTTGCTTTAATTGCTTATCATCTTTACTTTGGTTTTAAAGAAAAAAGATTTCCTTTTTATCGCATTGCATTAATAGTATTTGGCTTTACCCTGGTATTGATACTCCGTAATTTTTTGATTCTGACTTTAATTCCGGCTATGCTTGCATGGATTTTAGCAAACAAGCTGAAATACAGACCAATCCTGGTTTATACCGTGGTTTACACTCTCTCACTCCTTATTTTCTTTACGGCTAAATACATCCATCCAGAATTTAACTTTCCCGAGGCTGTAGCTATTAAGCAGGGAGAGTTTTTAAGTTTAGGAGGTAGGTCGGCCATTATGGTTAACAAAATAAAACCTAGCGCAGAAGGTTTCCTGGTTAATGCACCCCAGGCTTTCACACTTAGTACCATTCGTCCATACCCCTCAGATGTGAGACATTTATTATCACTTGCAGCAGCAGTCGAGATTAACTTTTTACTGTTGCTTTTTATTGTTTTTCTTTTTATGCGAAGGAATGGTAGCGGATTTACTCCATTTCTTCTATTTTGTCTGTTTTTCTCTTTCTCTGTGTTGATGATGATAGGGTACAGTGTAAATATCCTTGGAGCAATTGTTCGATATAGAAGTATTGTATTGCCTTTTTTGCTTGTACCGATGATTGCCAAAATTGACTGGCCCAGAATCGGCAAACTGGTTTTTAATGGAATTAATAATAAAAATAATGTTTAGTTTCAGCCACTAAAACAGTCATTTCGCTTGGTTCATACTGTGTATCACTCTTCTTAGATCGTCTTTTTCCGCACATTTTGGTAATTTTTCAATTTTTTTCGACACCTTTTTATTTCTTTGCTGAAAATCTATCTTTATGTCACTTCGTTTTAATGCATTAAATAATCTGC
Source organism: Flavisolibacter sp. (assembly GCA_036787395.1). Taxonomy (GTDB): domain Bacteria; phylum Bacteroidota; class Bacteroidia; order Chitinophagales; family Chitinophagaceae; genus Flavisolibacter. The sequence goes on from DAIQPL010000011.1 coordinate 18,809, forward strand.
TGAGAACAGACCAGTTACAACCCGGGTCATCTTCAAAAATCACAGCCATTTTTGCTGAAAATGTTTTTACTCACCAGATTGCGAGACAATTTTTGAGTGACGAAGCTTTTAAAAGCCTGATGGGTTCTGTCAAATCGGGTCAAAAAATTGATCGTTCTATGGCAGCGCAGATTGCCAATGGCATCAGGGCCTGGGCCGAAAGTAAAAGTGTAACGCACTTTACCCATTGGTTTCAGCCCCTTACAGGTACTACGGCAGAAAAACACGATTCCTTCTTTACACTAAAGAGCGACGGAACACCTATAGAACAGTTCGAAGGAGATGCCCTGATTCAACAGGAACCAGACGCTTCATCTTTCCCAAGCGGCGGGCTCAGGGCCACTTTTGAAGCCAGAGGTTACACAGCCTGGGATCCCTCCTCTCCTGCTTTTATCATGGACATCGGTTATGGAAAAACGTTGTGCATTCCAACGATATTTGTTTCTTATACAGGTGAATCGCTTGACTACAAAGCACCTCTTTTAAAAGCGTTGGAGGCATTAAATCATGCAGCAGTTGACGTATGTAATTATTTCGATCGAAACGTGACTCGCGTAACCCCTACGTTAGGATGGGAGCAGGAGTATTTTGTAATAGATGAAGGCCTGTTTAATGCAAGGCCAGATCTGCTTTTATGCGGCCGTACGGTTTTTGGACACAATCCCGCCAAAGGACAACAATTAGAGGACCACTATTTTGGTTCTATTCCAGAAAGAGTTTATGCCTTTATGCGTGACTATGAAAACGAAGCCTACAAGTTGGGAATTCCTTTACGTACAAGACATAATGAAGTAGCTCCTGCACAATTTGAGTGTGCACCTATTTTTGAAGAAGTGAATTTAGCGGTTGACCATAATACGTTATTAATGGATGTGATGACCCGGGTAGCCGCACGCCATAAATTAAGAGTATTGCTGCACGAGAAGCCGTTTGCCGGAATTAATGGAAGTGGTAAACACAATAACTGGAGTATGGCTACTGATACTGGAGTAAATCTTTTAGCTCCAGGTAAAACGCCAAAAACCAACTTAATGTTCCTGGCTTTTTTTGTGAATACTATCAAGGCAGTTCATGATCATGCAGATCTTTTACGAGCTTCGATAGCTTCTGCCAGCAATGATTTTCGTCTTGGTGCCAATGAAGCTCCCCCGGCAATAATCTCAGTTTTTATCGGCCAGTATCTTACTAAGGTTTTGAATGACGTAAAACAAAGAGTGACAGAAAAGATGGATGAAACAGATGAAAGTATGCTTAAGATTGATATTCACAGAAGCATTCCCGAACTGTTAATGGATAATACTGACAGAAACCGTACGTCTCCTTTTGCCTTCACAGGAAATAAATTTGAATTCCGTGCTGTAGGCTCTTCAGCCAACTGTGCCAACGCCATGACCATATTGAATACTATTATGGCTGAAACATTAAAGGGCTTTAAAAAAGATGTAGATGGATTGATTGAAAAAGGTGAGAAAAAAGAGATTGCCATAATGCACACAATCCGTGAATACATCGTAGCCAGTGAGAAAATTTTGTTTGAAGGGGATGGCTATAGCGAAGACTGGGAAAAAGAAGCGGAGAAGCGCGGCCTTCCTAATGTTAAGACAACACCTTTGGCTTTAGACGCCATGGTTACAGATAAAGCAAAACGTCTTTTCGCAAGCAATAAAATTTATTCGCACCCCGAACTGGAGGCCCGACATGAAATTGAACTCGAGAAATATATTAAAAAGGTTCAGATTGAGAGCAGGCTAATGGCGGAATTAGCAACAAGCCATATTTTGCCGGCTGCCATTCGTTACCAGAATTTACTGATTGAAAATATCAAAGGCTTAAAGGACACAGGTTTAGCCGATGGGGTTTGTACCCAACGTACAGAGCTGCTCAATAAAATCTCGAGACATATAAATAATGTGAGCGAGTTGGCAGACGAGATGATTGAGGCAAGAAAAAAGGCAAATAATTTGACAGATACAAAGGAAAAAGCCTTAGCCTATTGTGCTGATGTAAAAGAAAAATATTTTGATACACTAAGGTACAATGTCGATAAACTGGAGCAATTGGTAGATGATAAAGAATGGGAATTACCAAAATATAGGGAACTGGTTTTCTTAAGATAAAAGACCTTAAGTAATAAAAACCCGCTACATCTAGCGGGTTTTTATTTTAAAGTTTAGCAACTAACAAGTTTCTTAATGCCTGACATTAAGTTTTCAAAGTTGATTTCAAGTTGCTCTTACAGAAATACAAGTGATAGCGTAACAATGATCGCTAATACCACTGCAACAATAAGAGTGTCCTGTACTTTTTCATCATGAAACAAGGAGTAAATTTTTTTCATACACAGCATTTTAATGTGTTAATTCAAATTGGCTTCGTAGACTATTGGATGCTGATTATACTGTGTTTTTAAAGGGAAGGATCGTGGAATAAAAGTATAAACATTATTCTAAATTACAAATACGTAAAATTACTAAATGGTCTCACTTAGTTCGAGCCAACGAAACTCCTTCTCATCAATAAGTTTGTTAATAAAACTTATACGTTCAGAAAGCTGTTGTAGCTTCTCAAAGGGCAACTCAGTAGATTGGAGTTGTTCATAAACAATTTTGCGTTCCTCCTCAAGTTGCAGCAATTCTTTTTCAAGCATCTCAAATTCCCGCTGCTCTTTAAAAGAAAGTTTCTTTTTAACTAAAGTAGAAGATCCCGTTTTTTGCGTAACAGTTTTCGTGTCTGTTTCAATCAATTCTTTCTGTTTTTCCGATTCTCTATACTGTGAATAATTCCCCGGGAAATCACGAATCTCTCCATCTCCTTCGAACACAAATAAATGATCTACCAATCTATCCATAAAATATCGGTCATGGCTTACCACTATTAAACATCCCTGAAACTCTAAAAGAAAGTTTTCCAGTACTGAAAGCGTGGGCAAATCTAAATCATTGGTCGGCTCATCAAGAATAAGGAAGTTAGGGTTCCTGAACAGAACAGTAAGCAAATGCAGTCTTCTTTTTTCTCCTCCGCTCAATTTGCTGACATAAGTATATTGCTGTTCCGGCGGGAAAAGAAATAAGTTAAGAAATTGTGATGCGCTTAGATAGGCTCCGTTTGCAAGAGGGAAATTTTCAGCAATGTCCTTGACATATTCAATAACCCTCAAGTCATCTTTAATAAATAACCCTTGCTGCGAGTAATTTCCGAAAACTACAGTATCCCCCACATTAATTTTCCCGCTGTCTGCAGGCTCTGCCCCCTGCAGTACATTAATAAAGGTGGATTTTCCAGTACCATTTTTTCCTACAATTCCTATTCTTTCTCCCTTTTTAAAAGTATAGTCAAATCCTTTTAAAATTATTTTCGCTCCATACCTTTTATGAACTTTTTTCAGTTCTACGGTTTTGCCGCCAAGCCGATTCATTTTGCTTTGAAGCTGCAATTGCTGATCCTGTATTTGTTGCTTTGCTTTTTGCTCTACTTCATAAAAACTATCGATCCTGCTCTTTGACTTTGTTGTTCTTGCCTTGGGCTGCTTTCGCATCCACTCCAGCTCTTTACGGTAAAGATTTCTTGCCTTATCAATACTGGCTGCCTCACTTTCTTCGCGTATTGCTTTCTTCTCTAGAAAATTAGCATAATCACCCTCGTGTATATAAAGGCTTCCGTCCGCTAATTCCCATACCTCCTCACAGGCTGCATCTAAAAAATAGCGGTCGTGGGTAACCAAGAGAAGCGTAACGTTTTCTTTATTTAAATAATGTTCTAACCATTCCACCATACCAACATCTAAATGGTTTGTAGGCTCATCCATGATAAGCAACACATGCTTATGTTCAAATCCAATGTCAATAAGCGTTTTGGCAAGGGCAATCCGCTTTCGTTGGCCACCACTTTGGGTTAATACGGTCTGGTTGAGGTCGTGAATATTCAATTTCCCTAAAATTTGCTTCACTTTGGATTCGTAGTCCCAGGCGTTTAGTTCATCCATTCTAATAAGACAACTGCTGATTTTTTCATCGTTTTGTGCATCAACCGCAGCTTCGTATTCTTTGATAATACTTATGACAGGATGAGCAGCATGAAAAATATTATCTAATACAGTTGCATTTTCGACGAGGACAGGCTCCTGTTCAAAAAAAGCAACTTCCATATTTTTATTAATCCATAGTTTGCCTTCATCTGCAACTTCTTGTCCCGCGATAATCTTTAATAGCGTTGATTTTCCTGAACCGTTCCGGGCTACAAGGGCAATTTTGTCACCCTCTGAAATATGGAAGGATATATTATGGAATAAAGGTTTAACACCATAAGATTTACTCAAATTCTCTGCTGACACATAATGCATGGAGCGAAGTTACGACCCTCAAATCTCCTCTCCCACAGGATAAGATATCTTTAGCTTTATATTTCAAAACGAGCCATGAGACTTGTCCTACTTATGTTTTTAGTTTCTTTTATAGATAAAAGCTATGAACAGAACAGCATCGATTCTTTCACAATATATGGCGATGTAAAAGTTACAATAGACAAAGTCTTAAATGATAGTATGCAAACGATCATTATACTATATGCGTTGCCTAATGGTAATACTACGGAACAGACAATGGGTAAAAAGCTTCAGGCGAATGATGACTGGCATTTTGATATTCAGCATATCAAAGCACAGACAGCTTTCCTTCGCGAAAGACTTAAGAAAAAAAATATAGCTATTGTTTATTTGGAAAATGACTTTAGGTCATGGCCTTTATGGAAGCAAAAGCATACAGCATACCAACAAATGACACCTCATATTGTGGACACTATTTTTAGTTTATTTCGATCGAATCATAACCTTATTTACCTGAACGGACACAGCGGGGGCGGCAGCTTTATTTTTGGCTATATAGAAGGCATAAAAAAAATTCCGTCCTACATCAGCCGTATAAACTTTTTGGACAGCAATTATGGATATGACAGCTTTTATTACGCAAAATTCAAGAAATGGTTAGGACTAAAAAACACTTGTTTAACGGTATTTGCTTACAATGACAGCGTTGCTCTCTATAATAACAAGCCCGTTGTTTCGGAGAAAGGAGGTACCTGGTACAGGTCTCATCTCATGCTGCAACACCTCCAAAAAGGATTTTAGAATTGAGAAAGTAAGAAATGACAGTTTGATCTTTTTACAAACCAAGAGCAAAAAGATTGGGTTCTTTTTAAAGGACAACCTTGAACGAAAAATATTTCACACACAACAAGTAGAGCTCAATGGCTTTATTCATTCCATACTTTATGGAACAGAAAAAGAAAATGAAGGGTACGAATACTTTGGAAGAAGAGCCTATTCTAAATTCATAGTGTCCTTATCTGCCCAATGAGCGGATCCAATCCACTACTTCATCTTTTGTTTTGCCAAGCTTAGTTTGCATACGCCCAAAGAATTCCTCATCCTTTCCTTCCTCCCATCTTACGTCATCATCACTAAGATCGCCATGGGCTTGTTTGGCTTTGCCTTTAAGTTCGTGCCATCTGCCTCTTAATTCTAGTTCATCCATAATAATTGTTTTCCTCATCAATAAAAATTTTATGCCAATCTAATTTTGTGCTGCATTTTCAAGCGGTGTCATTATGTTAATAATCTGAGGAAGGATCCGGGCTTTAATAGTTGTTATTTTGCCCATAAATTCACCATCTACCTGGAAATAAGCTCTCCGATGAACGTTTAATTCCAGGTTTTTTGTAGAAAAAACTTCTATGCTCTGTGGATGAAACGACCTGTCAGTAAAAATGGACTTTATAATTTCAAATAAATTCAATTTACGAACTACAACCACTTCAAATTTCCCGTCTGCTACATTACCATCCGGATTAATATTAGCCCCGGTGCCATATTTACGAGCATTGGCTAATGCTACCATATAAGCTTTACGTCTGACGGTTACATCGTCAGTTTTGATGACCACACGCATCTTTTGCTTTTCCCATAGCACTCTGAATATGGCTTTTCCATAACCCCACATTCCCCGCCCTTTCGATCGTTCGAAATATTTCACCAACATAGCATTTAGGCCTATATCACTTACATGGATACATATCTCTTCTTCATCGATCTTGATAACATCAATTTTTTTGCATTCTCCCTCAAGAATAATATGTAATGCTTCCTCAATTGTCAACGGGATGCCCAATTCTTTAGCCATTCCGTTTGCAGATCCTGCTGGAATAATTCCAAGTGGAGTGCTGGTTTCCTTTAATAATTCTGTTAGCATTTTAACCGTTCCGTCGCCGCCTACCGCCACTACTCTATCCGGTTTTATGGTTTCTATATGGTGTTGAACGGAGATTTTATCATCTTTACCGGTTAATAAATAAAACTCCGGCTTATGAGCTCTTTCTTTAAAGAATTCACGAATGGAATTTTCCCAGTCAGTCTTCACTTTCCCGCCCGAAACGGGGTTTATAACAAACAATAACTTTAGCGGCTCCTGATTCTGCATGCTTATTGTATAGGATTTATAATGCAAACAACCGACCAACAGAAACATGTCAGTTGGCGAACCCGTTTACTTCAGCGGTTGGGATTAACCAATGAACCAACCGTTAAGGTCTACCATGGCTACGGTCAGAGCGACCAGTTGATGATACATGGCCACGTGTTGAAATTTGGACCATTACCCAGAAAAAAATATAGGAAAAGCGTTATTCGCAACACGTTTGCTTTGCTTCGCTTATTTATGGTAAAACCATTTGCCAACGTTGATGTTTCTATGGAATGGGAAGGCGAGATATTTTATACAAAAACTGATAAAGATGGCTTTTTCAAGTTCGATTGGAAGGATAAACCTCCATTGCCAAAAGGATGGCAGGAAGTACTTGTAAAGGCCATGGTAAATAACAACCTAATTGCAACTTCAAAGGGAAGTATATACGTGCCTTACGAAACACAATATGGTTTTATTTCTGATATTGACGATACATTTTTGATTTCTCACTCAGCCAATTTACGTAAACGACTTTACGTTTTATTTACGCAAAATGCACGAAGCAGGAAGCCCTTTGAAGGCTCAGTAAAACATTACCAATTACTAGCAAACAGCAATACCACACCTGATGCGCCTAATCCCTTCTTCTACGTTTCCAGCAGTGAGTGGAACCTGTATGATTATATTTTGGAGTTCACGGTTGTCAATGAAATTCCAAGAGGTGTTTTTCTTTTAAATCAATTAAAACTGTTAAGCCAGTTATTAAAAACAGGACAAAATAATCATCAAACAAAATTCACCAGAATAGTACGGATACTTGAAACTTATCCTAAGCAACGGTTTATTTTATTAGGAGACAGTTCGCAACACGACCCTTACATCTATGAAGCAGTAGTCAAACATTTTCCAAAGCAGGTGCATGCTGTGTACATACGCGACATTTACGAAAATAATAAAGAAAAAGTACAGGACGTGTTATATAAAATTGAGGCGGCCGGTGTCCCCTGTTGTTTTTTCAAGCATAGTTCCGATGCCATTCTCCATTCCAAAAAAATTGGTCTTGTGTCAGAAAAAGAAGCCATTAAGGAATTAAATAACCCTACAAAAGTTCAACAATAAATGGCATATTATTTTAGGTAGCATTCACCTTAAAAATATTATCATGGAAAAAAACCTTCAGAGCGAGGAAGCTTTAAAAAAATTTAAAAAGCTGGTTACCGACATAAATGTGTGTATGTTCATCACCAATAATAGAGATACTGACCACACCCGGCCGATGGCAACAATAGAAGTGGAAGAGAACGGCACACTTTGGTTTTATACTGACATCCGTTCTATAAAGGTGGAAGAAGTAAGTGCTGAAAACAATGTTCATCTTGCATATGCCCACCCCGGAAAAGAAAGTTATATAGATGTTTGGGGGACAGCAAGCGTAGTAACCGATAAGCAAACTATTGTAGATAAGTGGTCTCCCATTGTAAAAGCCTGGTTTCCTGATGGTATAAACGATCCAAATCTCGGGCTACTTAAAGTTGAACCGACTGCTGTCTATTATTGGGATGCAGAGTCCGGTAAAATGGTTCAGTTTTTTAAGATCGCAGCTTCTGTAGTAACTGGTAAAACATTAGCCGAAGGCGCACAAGGGAAAATACAATTGTGAGTATGAATATGGAAAAGCCCGACCTTATGCCTGAAAATCAATCAGGCACTCAAACAAATACAGAAAGTTCGAAACTTCTTGATGGAAAAGAGAAAGCCACGGCTTTTTACCAAATAGCAAAACGTCGTTTGCTCAATGTAAATCAATGGCATGATCTGACTGGCGTTGCAACTGCGAGCTTTCGGCTCACAGACGAAAAAGGTAATGAGGTAAACCGTGCAGCTCAAAAAGGGGATCACTTTAAAATTGATATACCGGGGCCTGGGCCTGTTACCGGCGAGGGGTTCGATTGGGTAAAAATAGAATCCATTGAAGAATTCGAAAATGGCGACGAAGAATTTACTGCAATAAAAGTCCGCCCGGCAACAAATCCCCTAAATGAAAGAAAAGACGTCGCCCATTTTTTTAGTGAAGAGGCAACCTCTTCTTTTATTGTTAAGTTAGAAGACAATAAAGTGATAGCAGGTGTTTATGGTCGAAATGAAAAACCAAACACCGCTTCTGAAACAGTTATAGATAAAGCAAGAAATACTGCTGTAGCTACAGGTGCTATCACTGGTTTCTCCAAACTTCAGTGGAAAAGTTTAGTGAATGGGTTGCTTAAGGATTGAGGAATGAAATGTACTTAACTGTAGCCTTGCTATGAGGCGTTCCTTGTGTCACTCACTTGTACTGCATCAAGTTTTTGAGCCTTTACCAGGGAAGTTTTTTCTTCAAACAGTCTTTCGTATAATGGACTTTCTGTGTGTTTCCATTTGTCCCAGAAAGTGAAGTATAACCCATAATTATACCTGAATTGCTTGTGATGAAGAGAATGGTGCGTTGCCCCTATAAGCCATCTTCCCAAAAAATGCTTGTGAAAGTTTTTTGGATAGATCTCAATGTCTAAATGATTGATCACACTGCTAAATGTCATAATCGTTAGTTGAATAATTAATACATACAAATGCATTGGAATCAACAGTAACAGAACCGGAAGAAATAAAGCCTGGAAAAATCCTTCAATAGGATGAAAAGAAAAAGCCGTCCAGGGTGACGTTATATTGCTATCATGATGCACCTTATGTACTGTTTTAAAAATTTTTGGATGATGCATCCACCGGTGCAGCCAATAATAATAAGTCTCGTGTAATACCAAAGCCAGAAAAAGGCTGACTGGCAACCACCATAAAGGATGTGCAGTTGTTTCATTGTAGACTTTGATATAACCTCGTTGCCACAACAATACTGTTATAGCGCCTGACAAGGCAAAGATTAAAGCAGTGATAGTACTCCATCCAACTTCTTTTCTGAATTGGCCACTTTTATACTGTCTCTCATTAATTTTTTTATTCTTCCAGTAGTTTGGAAACCATAAATAAAAAATGGTATAGAATAACCCGGCTATAAGCAGGTAACGCCCTATCACAACAGCAAAAATGGCCGTTGTTAAGGTTAAAAACCAGGCAGGATTTGTAAAATCGGGCAACTCCATAAACAACGATTCTTAAAACTAACAATTATAAGGCCGTAAGGTTCTAAAAAAATATTGCTTGATATATCAACTATTGATAAATCTAATTATATTTGCCCTGGACTATGGAAAAAATAGACAGGGTAATTTTTTATTCGCTGGATAAATCAATAAAAACTTACAGGCAGTTTGCGCAAAGAAAGTTTATAGAGGCAGGATTAGATATAACGATTGACCAGTGGCTTGTTTTAAATGCCATAGCTGAGAAGCCGGGCACTAACCAGCTGGAAATTGCTGAAAAGGTATTTAAGGACGCTGCCAGTGTAACAAGAATTATTGACCTTTTAATTAAGAAGAATTATTTGACAAGGGAAAGTCATAGTTCAGATAGGAGGAGATTTAGTTTAGTTCTTACGAAAGAAGGAATAACCATGATAAAGGATATGTCAAAAATAGTAGCACAAAACCGGGCAACAGCGTTAAAAAACATTAGTGAAAAAGACCTCTTGCAAATGAGGGAAACGCTTAACCTGATCATTAATAACTGTAAATAATTTTTTATGAAACAGGTATTTTTTAAATCAATCTTTTCAGCAATAGCAATTTCTGGTGTGGCTACACTTATTGGTACCACAACAAATGCCTGTGATAAGAACCTCGTTGTGAAAACCTGTTTAGTCAATAAGCAGATAAAAAAACAAGATTGCTCTGCCACAACAAATGAAATGACGGAGTATCCTGATTTTATTTTAACCAATACACTTTTACGCTTCTGATCAATTGCTTTGAGGCAATTTAATAGTATAGGATTTTCCTGGCCTTACTGTTAATGACCTTCCTTTGATCCACGGGTTCATAGCACGAATCATCTTATAAGTAGTTCCATTATTGGTGGCATATTGTGCTAAATCATCTATAGTAGAATTTATGGTAACGGCCCGGAAAGGCATCGGCTGATACGTTTCTTCCTTTTTCACTATAAAACCCAGTTCTTCAGCATTCTCCATTAAATGTTTAAAGCTTAGAATGCGAAAAATATATTTATTCGTTTCTTCAGGCAGTTGCAGGTCGTAATACTTTGTTGTTCTTTGAAACGCAGCTTGTTTATTGTAACCGCCTTGTCCGCAATTATAAGACGCAGCGGCAGCCGTCCAGTTTCCAAACTTTTCGTATGCCTGTTTAAAATAGATGCAGGCTGCGTCCGTAGCTTTTTCAAGATCTTGCCGTTCATCTACCTGAGCTGATACTTCCAGCCCATAACCCGGTGCAGTGCCGTCTAAGAACTGCCAGTAACCAACCGCACCCGATTTTGAAACTGCCCAACTTTGCATATTACTTTCTGCAATGCACAAATATTTAAAATCATCAGGCACACCATTGGCTTTTAGCCTGGCAGAAATGATGGGGAAATTGCGGTTAGCTAATTTCAACAGGTAAATAATATTACCCTGGCTGTAGTAATTCAATAAGAATTCTTTATCAAATTTTTCTCTTACATCCCAGCGCTGTAAAGGAGCCTCTTCACCTGCGAAAGAAAGTTCATCCGGCAACGTAGGTGCATACCATTGTAGATTGTTCCCATTATTTCCTTTAAAAGAAAATTGTGAAAGAAGCAGAAGCATAAATAGAGAACCTGTTACAAAATTGGCGAGGCCGACAAACTTTTTCATGGCTAAGGGTTTATGCTAAAAGCAAGCTGTCACAAAAAAAGTGCCCTAAGCCCTTAGTAGTTTTACGTGTATGTATGTATCAAATAGTAAGAAACATTTAAAACTGAGCCGTTAGTATTTGCTTTAACAATTCCTTCTCTATAAAAATTTCAATTGGCACTTTTTTTCGAGGATATTGGAGTAACAAAATCACAACTATGAAAAAGATTCTTACCCTCCTACTTGCTGTGGGTTGTTTAATTACTGTAAACGCCCAAACCTCTAAAGAAGAGGCAAGAAGAGTTATCTTAGGACAACCTAAGAACTCACCACAAACTTCACCTTCTCAAAATCCAAGAGATGTTATTTTAGGCGGAGGTAACCCTAGTACTCCTAGTACTTATCCAAGCGGATCAAGGGAGGCACAAATTGAACAGGTAAACCGTGAGTATGACATTAAGATTCAATCTATCAGGAATAATCCCAATTTAACACAAGCTGAGAAAGACAGGGCCATTCGTCAGTTAGAAAACGATAGGGCAAGAAGAATCAGGCAAATTAATGGTGAGTATAGTAATACTAATGACGATAATTATAAGACAAGCAAGAACAAAGGAAATAACGGTAAGCATTTAGGATGGGAAAAAGGGAAAGGGAACCCTCACAAAAATGGCGGAAAAGTAAAAAACAAGAACAAAGATTAAGATAAAACAATGTCCAAATAAATCCCGGCGCTTATCGTCGGGATTTATTATTTATTGAAGCTTAAAACCCTCAAGAAAATTAGTGTTAAAATCACCCGCCCTGAACTGTTCATTTTTCATTAGTTGTAAATGAAAAGGAATGGTTGTTTTAATTCCTTCGATCACATACTCGCTTAAAGCACGGTACATGGTGTCAATTGCTTCTTGTCTTGTTCTTGCCACGGTAATTAATTTTCCAATCATGGAATCGTAATAAGGAGGAATCACATAACCTCCATAAACATGGCTATCCACCCGAACCCCATGCCCACCCGGCTGGTGTAATACAGTTATTTTACCTGGAGAGGGACGAAAATCATTGTAGGGATCTTCAGCATTAATACGGCATTCAATGGCGTGCAGTTGGGGTTCATAATCTCTTCCCGAGATCTTTTCTCCCATAGCAATTTTAATTTGCTCTTTGATCAAATCGTAATTGATCACTTCCTCAGTAACACAATGCTCCACCTGGATACGGGTATTCATTTCCATGAAGTAAAAATTACGATGCTTATCTACAAGGAATTCTATAGTACCTACACTCTCATAATTAATGGCGCCGGCTGCTTTCTTGGCGGCTTCGCCCATTTTAAAACGTAAGTCAGGTGTCATAAAAGGTGAGGGCGACTCCTCCACCAATTTTTGGTGGCGACGTTGAATAGAACAATCTCTTTCGCCTAAATGACAAATTGTACCGAACTGGTCCCCTGCTACTTGTATTTCAATATGGCGTGGTTCTTCAACAAACTTCTCTATATAAATCCCATCATTCTTAAACGCAGCCCCTGCCTCTGCTTTGGCCGTATCGTACGCCCTCTCCATTTCACTATCTTCCCAAACAATACGCATTCCCTTTCCACCGCCACCCGCCGTTGCTTTTAAGATAACAGGATACCCCATCTCTTTGGCAATACTCCTGGCTTCCTCCAGGCTGGTTAATAATCCGTCACTGCCTGGTATTACCGGAACGCCTGCTTTAATCATCGTGTCTTTGGCGGATATTTTATCGCCCATCCTGTTAATCATGTCAGGTGTGGGACCTATAAACTTGATTCCATGATCAGCACATATCTGTGAAAATTTCGCATTCTCTGCTAAAAATCCATAACCAGGGTGAATGGCATCTGCATTTGTAATTTCTACAGCCGCCATTATATGAGGAATGTTCAAATACGAGTCACTGCTTTGGGGCTTACCAATACAAACAGCCTCATCAGCAAACTTTACATGTAAGCTGTCTCTATCTGCAGTAGAATAAACAGCAACCGTTTTTATTCCCATTTCCCGGCACGTGCGTATGACACGAAGAGCAATTTCTCCCCGATTAGCAATTAGTATTTTTTTAAACACGATATAAAAAATTAAAATGAAAAAGTAAAAATGCAAAAGCTCATTTGTTGTAGCTTCATTTTTACATGGAAGTTTAGGAAGGCTCTACTAAGAATAACGGTTGGTCATATTCAACGGGCGAAGCATCTTCCACCAAAATCTTAACAATTTTACCTTTTACTTCGCTCTCAATTTCATTAAACAATTTCATTGCTTCTATTATACACACCACTTTTCCCGGACTTACCTCATCTCCTACTTCTACAAAAATGGGTTTATCGGGCGAGGGTCTGCGGTAAAATGTTCCGATCATGGGGCTTTTTATGGTAACTGTATTGGCAGGTGTCTGTGTAGAATCAACCTGCGGCTTTTCTGTTGATGCTGCAGCAGATGGTAATGCTTGTGGCTGGTTTTGTTGTGGCAACTGTGCGTAATTTATGGGCGCCGAAGTTGCCATTACCTGTGTTATTTGTTCTTCTTTTTGCCTGATTGTTATTTTAAATTCTTTCTGTTCAATCGTTACTTCACCAATATTAGAATCGTTGACCATTTTGATCAACTCCTGAATTTGCTTGAAATCCATTTGTTTCAATTTATTATGATTTTGGTTAATACAGGTCGGCTAAGATAGGGAATAATAATAGTTCATTGTTAAAAGTCAAACCAGCGGTAAAGTCATTTAAAAAAAATGGCGTCACCTAAAAATGACGCCTTTATTTCAAATAAATTTATAGCTTGAATTATTCTTTCACTCTTTCCACATATTCACCGCTCTTTGTATTAACACGGATCAATTCGCCTTCATTTACAAACAAAGGAACCATTACGGTAGCACCTGTTTCAACAGTGGCTGG